>NZ_JBWKQR010000002.1:0-441854 GCF_059418905.1 Collimonas sp. GW821-FHT07E08
CTGACTTTCCAGCAGTCGCAGGCTTTGAACCGCGACCTGGGCAACCGCCTGGCGGCCCTGGGCACCCAGGCGCATGACGGCACCGGGTTATGGGTCAGCGCCATCGGCGCTTCAGGCACCTTGCGCGAGAGCGGTTATGCCAGCGGCGACACCTCCTTGTGGGGCGGGCAGTTCGGCGTCGACACCCGGCTCGGTGCCGCCACCATCGTTGGCGCGGCGCTGGCGTATGCGGACAGCAAGGCCAGCTTCGACCGGCTGGGCGGCCAGTCCAAGGGGCACAGCACCGGCGTTTCCCTGTATGGCCGCCATGCATTTGGTGCGGACGGCTGGTATGTAGCGGGACGGGCCGGCGCAGCCAGCATCGACAGCACGGTGACGCGCAGCGCGGTGATCGGCAATAGCGAGCAGAACCTGGGGACCAGCCACAGCGACAGCCTGTGGTCGGCTTATGCGGAAGGCGGTTATGTGCTGCCGTTATCGAGCGACATGCGGCTGACGCCCTACGCTGGCCTGACCTACGACCGTCTCAAGCGCGGCGGCTTTACCGAAAGCGGCGGCGTGTTCGGCTTGACGGCGGAGAGCCAGGCTTACAAACAGACGGCGGGTTTGCTGGGTGTGCGGGGCGACAGCAGTTTCCAATGGGCTGGCGGCTTGAGCGTGCTGCAGGCCTACGCGGCGTGGCAGCATGCGTTCAGCGACGGCAGCCTGGATTTCGGGGCGGCGTATGTGGGAGCGCCGGCGGCGCGTTTCACGGTGCAGGGGATCGGTTTGGCGCGCAGTTCGGGCTGGGCCGGTCTGGGCTTGAGTACGGCGGTCGATAGCCGTTGGGGCTGGTACTTGAACTACGATGCGCAGCTGGGCAGCGGCGGCTTGCGCAACAGTGTGCTGGCGCTGGGGCTGCGCTTCAGGCTTGATTGAGATTGCTGGACTGCGCCCGACGGCAAATGCGGTCGGGCGCAGCGTGTGTTTTACTCCGCCTGCACTGGCGTCAATACTTCGCGGCTGCCATTGGTCGCCACCGAAGAAACAATCCCCGCCGACTCCATCTGCTCCACCAGCCGCGCCGCGCGATTGTAGCCGACGCGGAATTGCCGCTGCACCGATGAAATCGAAGCGCGCCGGGTACGCACCACAAAAGCCACCGCTTCGTCGTAAAGCGGATCGGCTTCGACATCCTGGGTGTCGCCCAGCAGGTCCGCGCTGGCGCCTTCGGCAGGCACGCCGGCCAGGATCGCTTCTTCATATTCCGGCTCGCCGAATTGTTTCAGGTGCTCGACCACGCGGTGCACTTCGGCATCCGAGACAAACGCGCCGTGCACGCGTTGCGGATAACCCGATCCCGGCGGCAGGAACAGCATGTCGCCGTGGCCGAGCAAGGCTTCGGCGCCCATCTGGTCGAGGATGGTCCTGGAATCGATTTTGGACGATACCTGGAACGCGACCCGGGTCGGGATGTTGGCCTTGATCAGCCCGGTGATCACATCCACCGAAGGGCGCTGCGTCGCCAGGATCAGGTGGATGCCGGCGGCGCGGGCTTTTTGCGCCAGGCGCGCGATCAGCTCCTCGATCTTCTTGCCGGTCACCATCATCAGGTCCGCCAGCTCGTCGATGATGACGACGATCAGCGGCAGGGTGGATAGCGGTTCCGGCGCATCAGGGGTGAGCGAGAACGGATTGCTGACTTTCTTGCCGCGCATTTCGCCGTCGCGGATTTTCTGGTTGAAGCCGGCCAGGTTGCGCACCCCGAGCGCGGACATCAGGCGGTAGCGCTTGTCCATCTCGGCCACGCACCAGGTCAACGCATTCGACGCCAGCTTCATGTCGGTGACCACCGGCGCCAGCAGGTGCGGAATGCCTTCGTATACCGACAGTTCCAGCATCTTTGGATCGATCATGATCAGCCGCACTTCTTCCGGCGTGGCTTTGTACAGCAGCGACAGGATCATCGCATTGATCGCCACCGACTTGCCAGAGCCGGTAGTGCCGGCCACCAGCATGTGCGGCGCGCGGGCCAGGTCGGCGACTACCGGAGTGCCGGTAATGTCCTTGCCCAAGGCCAGCGTCAGGTGCGATGCTGAATCCTGGTAGGCCGGCGACTCCAGTATTTCCGACAGCCGGATCATCTGCCGCTTCGGATTGGGCAACTCAAGTCCCATGCAGGTCTTGCCTGGAATGGTTTCCACCACCCGGATCGATGTCAGTCCCAGCGCGCGCGACAAGTCTTTCATCAGGCCGACGATCTGGCTGCCGCGCACGCCCAGCGCCGGCTCCACCTCGAAGCGGGTAATCACCGGCCCGGCGTCGGCGCCCAGCACTGTCACCGGCACCTTGAATTCTTTCAGGCGCTGCTCGATCAGCAAGCCGGTTTCCGCCAGGCGTTCAAGCGGAATGTCGACCTGCTCGTTGACAGCCGGGTCCAGCAAGTCGAGTCCCGGCAAATCAATGCGCAGCTGATGCAGCGGATGAAATGAAAAATCCTCTTCGTTGCTGCCGGCAGGCGGTGCGGAGGCTACGTTCGATACCAGCGGAGCTGGTGCAACTTGCTGAACTGCCGCCCTGTCTGCGGCAGCGTAGGCTGGCGCGGTTTCCGGCGGCACGGGCTGCGCCGGCCGAAGCTGCGGGTTTGTCGGAACAGGATCAGGCAGGACGGCTTCCTGACGGATGATATTGATCGGGGCAATCGGCTCGGCAACCGCAGGTACGGGCGTCGTTGCCAGGGGCGGCGCCGGCGCACGCGCCGGTGAGGAATTTGCCGGTTCGGCCACGGATGCGCCGGACTGCGCTTCGACAGCATGCACATGCTGGTTGACCGGCTTGGGCGCCGCCGGCATCGGGGCTTGTACGGCGATGGGTGCGCGGGCCGGCGCAACAGGAGCGGGGCGGGTGCTGATTGTGGTGGTCAGCGGCGCGGTGCGATGCTGGCCGCGTTCTGCCTGGCGCGTATGCATCGCGTCTTTGCGCGCGTTGCTTGCGGCCCGCACTGTGTCGGCACGCGCGCGCATTGCCGGAGTCGGGATGATTTGTTCGACCGTGGCCCATTCCGCCATGCTTCTGGAGCTGGTTTTCATGTCAGCCGGCTTGGCAAGGGGCTTCTGTTGCTTGCCAAAGATTTCAGCCAGCTCGGAGCTGGAAGGCAATTGCCAGGATTTTCTGCTGCGCGGCGGGATGGCAATGCTTTCGCGCGGCCGCGCCTGCCTGGATACGGATTGGACCGGTGCGGCGGCAGCGCTGATACGCGGCTTGCGCGGCTCGGGCGACGTTTCCGATTGCTGTTTTTTAACCGGGAAGATCCGCTGCAGCAGAGGCAAGGCGACGATTGGTTTCAGCCATGCGCTGCCAAACAGCCACGATAACGCCAGGGCGCCGAGCGCCGCCAGCGCCAGCACGCCGCCGGCTGTGCCCAGCACGCTCATGAAGCCATGGGCCAAGGCATAACCCAGCCGGTCGCCGTCGGGCGGCGTCGATTCGCGCGTGCGCATGACGGCTTCCAGGGCGCTGCTGCTGCAGAGTATCAGGAGCGTGCCTAGCCACAGGCGGATGGAGCCCGGGCCGCGCAACGGATTCGTGCCTGTCCGGCGCGCCTTGAGCACACGTAAAACCATAGGGACAAGCCACAGCAAGGACCATCCGAACCAACTGAAAACTGCTATATGCATACTCAAATTCAACGAAAAATCGACGTCCGGAAATCTAGATGTTTGCGCAAATCATGATGCGGCAGGGCAGGCCTCGCGATTTGCCCGGAGCAAAGAAGGCCTGATCGCGTTTGTGGGACGCCCTTAAATGAAAGTAGGTGATATTAACCGAAAAGCATCAGGCTTTCCCGCCCGGTTTGCCATCCGCGGCTCCGGGTTTCCATGGCCAATTTCACAACAATGTTACAACTGCCGGCGCCAAGGTTTGTAACTTTCCCGCAATCCCTTTGTAACAAATTTTTTCAGCCTTGAAGCGGCGAATCCAGGGCGAATGCTGCAAAGCACAACAAATGCCGGCAAATTACGCGATCGAACTACTATTTCAGTGTATTTATTTATTCGATATTGTGCTTTTACGACATTTCTGGCGTTTTTTGACAACACGCTGTCGTAAATTTGTAACGCAATATGACTATTTGTAACTCGGCCGAATTATTTGTAACAAAAAATATTATGTTTAGGATAGATTAACACCGCAATGTCTTGGTGCATGGCAATAGCCCGTACCGGAAGACATTGCGTTGCCGTTGTCCGCGATGCATACAAGCGAAACGAATGACGGCAATCCCTGGGGAGCCAGATGATGAAAAAGCCGTCGGGTACGTCGGTGGATTCTTAGGTTTGTCTGTCTGTACGGAATCGTGGCAGAGGTCAAAACGCAAGTTACGTCGTCCACAAGGCGATTTAATCAGTCTGGTTTGATTACACAAATAATTAAATTCTCAACTCTAAAATTATCGATAGGGAGTGTTGCTTATGATCAGGGAACGGAAGTTGCCACAGTTGCTGCGCCAGGTGTTTTTTACCGGCGGCGTCGCGATGGGTATCGGGCTGATGGCCCAGGCTGCGCAGGCGCAGGAGACAAACGACGACAAACCGATGGGACGGGTTGAAATCACAGGTTCCAACATCAAGCGTACCCAGCAGGAAGGCGCTGCATCGACGCAGATCCTGACCCGCAAGGATATCCAGCAATCAGGCAAGACATCGGTAGCCGATGTGGTTCGCAGCCTGTCAGCCGACAACAACGGCTCCATCAGCGGCTCATTCACCAACGGCTTCGCCGGCAGCGCCTCGGGCGTCTCGCTGCGCGGGCTGTCAGTCAACTCCACCCTGGTCCTGATCAACGGCCGCCGCACCGCGCCTTATGGCCTGGGCGATGACGGACAACGCAGCTTTGTCGACCTGAACACGATTCCGCTGGGCGCGGTAGACCGCATCGAAGTGTTGAAAGACGGCGCATCCGCGATCTACGGTTCCGATGCGATCGCCGGCGTGGTCAACATCATCTTGCGTGAAACCTACCAGGGTAAAACCATTTCCGGGACGCTGGGCACATCAGGCCACGGCGACGGCACCTTGCGGACGGCGTCGGGAACCTTCGGTTTCGGCGACCTGGATACCGACAAGTACAACTATTTCTTCAGCATCGACGCCAAGCAAAGCAACGCGATCTGGCAAAAAGACCGGCCGGAATACCTTGGCACGGCAGATGCCCGTCCATGGGGCGGCCGCGACCAACGCGCCGGCGGCACCACCAGCAGTAATACCGGCGGCAGCAGCATGGTCGGCACCGTACGTCCGGTCACCGCCGGCGGCGCTACCATTCCTGGCCGAGGCATCCAGAACCTCCCTGGCTGCACCAGCATCGATCGCAGCACCTCGATCAATTCCGGCGGCGGCTGCCTGTGGGATCCGATCAAGGGCGGCTACCAGGCGATTCAGCCGGAAACCCAGAACATCAACCTGTTCGGCCGCGGCACCCTGAAGATCGACAATGACATGCAAGCCTATACCGAACTTGGCTTGTTCAATTCTCAAGCGAAGACGATCACCACGCCGTCCGGCCTGACCAGTGCCGGTTTCGACCTGGTCAACAACCGCGTGATCAACACCGGCACAGGCCCCGGCCAGCTGTTGCTGCCTATCGGCCATCCGGACAATCCGTTTCCCGCCAACCGGGCTCGCCCACGCTGGGTCGATCCGAATCGTCCGCGTGCTTCCGACCTGGACACCACCGTCACCCGCCTGCTGGTTGGCGTGAAGGGTACGAGCTTCGGCTGGGATTACGACAGCGGCATCTTGTACGCACAGAGCAAGACTGAACGTACCCAGAACGGCTACTACCGCGCCAGCAACCTGCAGACGGCGATCAACAACGGTTCTTTCCGCATCGGCCAGGCCGGCGCGCTGAACAGCGCCGACACGCTGGCTTTCGTTTCGCCGGAACTGAAAAACTCGGCGACCACCAAGCTTGCCTTGTGGGATTTCAAGGGAACGCGCGAGTTCGGCCAGCTGCCGGGCGGACCGATCGGCATCGCGGTCGGCGGTGAATTCCGCCACGAATCCACCGACAGCGAAGCAACACCATTCACCGACATCAACGATATCGTCGGCCTCGGTTATGCTGCTGCCAAAGCTTCGCGCAACATCAGTTCCCTGTACACCGAATTGGCGCTGCCGGTCCTCAAGCAGCTGGAATTCCAGCTCGCCTTGCGTACCGACCAGTATTCCGATTTCGGCAACTCCACCACACCGAAGATCGGCTTCAAGTTCACACCGATCCAGCAACTGGCTATCCGCGGTACGTATGCGGAAGGGTTCCGGGCGCCAGGGCCGGCAGAAAGCGGCACCAGTGCGGTTTCGGCTTTCACCACCTTCGCGCGCGACCCGCTGCGTTGCCCTGTGACCGGCCTTTCCGCGGATTGCGCGGATGGCAAGAACGTCGGCGCGGTAACGGTCGGCAACAAGAACCTGAAACCGGAAAAATCGCAGAGCTACAGCCTGGGCTTCATCCTGGAACCGATCAAGAACACCAGCGTTTCGGTGGACTACTGGCGTATCGTCCGCAAGAATGAAATCACTGGCTCTGACGCTGCGTCGATCATTGCAGACCCATCGAAATTCCCTGATGCGACTGTAGTGCGGGGCGAACCGACTTCGGACTTCCCTGGCCTGGCCGGTCCTATCCTGCTGGTCAAGGCGCCGTATATCAATGCCGGCCAGACCCGCACCAGCGGCGTCGATATCGACCTGCGCAGCCGCTTCGACCTGAACTCCTACGGCCGCATGACTGCGGGCCTGACGGTTTCGCAAATGTTCGAGTTCAAGCGGACTACCAATGGCGTGACACAGAACTTCGTCGGCACGCACGGCGATACCAACCTGTCCGGCAACGGCGGCACGCCGCGTACCCGTGCTTCGGCTTCGCTGGCATGGGACCGTGGCCCGTTCAACCTGACTACTTCGGTCAACTATGTCAGCGGTATCGAGGACAAGAACGAAGCAGGCGGCGAATGCCTGGATGTCAATCCAGTCACCGGAGCTCCTTTGAAGAACTGCCGCATCGCATCGTTCACCACAGTCGACCTGTTCGGTCGCTGGAACGTCAGCAAGCAATGGGAAGTGACCGCAGCGATCGCCAACATATTCGATCGCCTGGCGCCGCTTGACGTGCAAACCTACGGCCGTATCAACTACAACCCGTCGCTGCACCAGTCGGGCGCGGTCGGCCGCTACTTCACTTTGGGTGCTCGCTACACCTTCTAAGCCTGGCAGCTAACTGATCGAAGCAAAAAACGCCAAGGAGGTTCGCTTCCCTGGCGTTTTTTTTCGGCCATCGATTGGCTTGCAAACATTTCTGAAGAACCGGATTTCCCGGGATCTTGCTGGCCGTCCTTGCGGCTGCCGGCAGGGCGCCGGCATGACTACAGCGGTCCGCAGGCAATGCTGCGGCCACACCCTGACTGGCAAGGATGACGACATGGATGAGAAAATTTCATCGCGCATGACTTCAGTTGAACCCGAGCGGCAAACAACCACGAATGCATGGATCAGCTTCGCCGCGGACCCGGCGCAGAAGGAGCGTTGCCTGGCCCGCCTGCGTGACGCCCAGCTCGGTCCCGACAACCAGCCGTCCGACTGCGCCGCCGGCGGCAAGCATCGCTTTACCGAGGAGCTAGGCATACCGGGAACGCTAGCCGTGATCATCGATGTGTTGTGCTGGCTGCGCCAGGCGGATGGAAAAACCAGCGCGCGTGAGCAGGCCATCGCATTGCTGGAAGCCATCCCGGTGGGCGCCGACCTCGGCGCCGTTCCCTATCGTTACGCACATTGGCTGCTGCATGACCGGCAATGGGGCATTACGCGCTATTGCCAGGCAGAGCCCTTGCTGGCGCTGGCGGCGCAAATGAAAGCGTTGCACGACAAGGAGCTTGCCGGCCTGGCGGCCGACGACGGCGAATGGCGCGCGCTTGGAGCGGGAGCCGTCGGCGCTGCCGGAGAAGCAGAAGAAGGAGACAGCCAGTACCTGGAGAACCTGCTTGGCTGCGTCGCCACTCCGTTGAGCCGGATCGATGCCGAGCAGATGGGGAAGTTGTGCGGAGGCGCTGCGTATTTTGCCGGAGAGCAGGCCAAGGACAGTTACTGGACAGACAGCGAACAACGCCAGCTGGACAGCCTGTATGACGATTTTCGGGCCAGCGTGGAGCAAACGCTTGGGCCGCGCCCGCCGGTACAGCAGGCTGCCGAGCTGAACGCCTGGCTCAGGCAAGAGCAGGCCATGGACACCGCATGGGAGAAGAAGATGCGGCGCCAGCAGCGGCTGCTATGGCGGCGCTGGGATGCGTGGGGAGAAAAGCAGGCGTCGCTGTATGCGGCGTTTAATGAGGTTGCCGTTGGCTTCTTGCTGGCGCAGTTCAAGCTGGCGCCGCGCAAGACGGTGTTTGCGCCCAGCCAGCAATTGCATTAGGCCGGTCGCCGGTTATCGGCAGGCCTGGAGCACGTGGTGCGCTCCAAGCCCATCGGTTTAGTGCGGGAAAGCGACGAGGCGCGCCTGTATCGATGAGGACAGGCTGAGCTCGAAGCGGCCGCCGCTTGGCAAGCCGCTGATATCGAACGACGCGCTGCCGTTCTGCAGTCCGCTGCCGAGCACGGTTTTAGCGCCGGCAGGCGAGACATACATCAATGACAGGAATGGCTCCAGCGCCGCGTTCCAGGTGATCGCCAGGCGTCCGCCCTGGACGGTCCAGGTGGCCGACGACGCCATCGCCTGGGTATTGGCGGCGGCTGCCTGGCTGGCGATTTTCAGGTTTTGCGCTTGCTTCGGCTGCTGCATGGTCTGCAGCTGGCCGTTGCGCAAGATTTCGATCGATGCAATCTCGCCGGGATTGGGCAGGCTGACCCAGAAATGGCTGGTCTCGCCGGCGGCATCGGCCACACCGACGGGTTCGAACGGCAGCTGGTAAGTCTGGCCGCTGCTGGTGTGCAGGCGCAACGCATAGATCGACCTGGCGGTCGCCGTATCGATTTCCACCTTGGCGGCGGAGGCGGCGGCCGGATGCAGCAGCACGCCTTGCGCAGTCAATTCTCCAGAGATGGTCAGGTAACCGTCCGGCGCCGCGACGCTGGCGGCCGCATTCAGGACCAGGGGCTGCGGGATGGCAGCGGTGCGCGATTCGGCAAACTGCTGGGCCCTGACGTAGCTGAAATCGGAGAACCATGTGCCGCCGCAGTAACCCATGACGTCTTTCATCTGGTTGTTGCTTGGCGTGAGCGGAGCGCTCAATACGCCCACCTGGGTGTCGCTGCTGTATGGACTGTTGTAGACCGCCAGCGAACTCAGGTCGGCTGTGGTGTTAGGGTAGGCCGGATCCGGGCTGGAAGCGCCGCCGCACGGAGCATGGCTCAGCGAATGGTTATGCCCCATTTCGTGCACCATGATAGCCTGCCATTGCGGCCATTTGTTATCGAACGGATCGCCCTGGCCGGCGCTGCTGGTCCAGTCCAGGCCAATCGCGGCGACCGCCGAACTGCTGCCCTGCGTGCGCACTCCGACATAACCCAGGCCTGCGATGAATGAAGAAGGGATCGGGCTGTACATCGGCACAAAGCCGTAATAGAAAGCGTTCGGGTCTTCATTCTTGCGCGCGGTTTCGAGTTGATTCAGTGCGCTCGACCAATCCATTGCAGTGGTGCTGGCGGCGCCGCTGACCACCAGCGGAGCGCGTTTTTGCACAACGATATTGCCGTACGCGTAAGGATAGACGCGCGCCAGCGCCGTCTGCACGTCCGCCAACGCCGGCGGCAAGACGCCGGTGGCGCTGCCGACCGTAAGCGGCACCAGCACCAGGCGCAGGCTGGCAGGCGCGCCGACGGTGGGCGATACGTCCTGGCTGGCCGGGCTGCTGTTGACGCCTGCCGCAACCTTGATGCTGATCTTGACGCCCGGCTGTACCCAGGCTGCGGGCAGGACCGCGTTGAAGCTGTTGTTCAAGCTGTAGTCGTCTTTCGCGGTAGGCAGGTTGGCCGGGCCGTTCATCGCCAGCACGCCCAATGCCGCGCCGGTACTGGTGCTGGCCGACAAATTCACTGACGGGCTCTTGGCGCCGGCTGCCGGTGCGAGCACCGTGGCGCGCACCAGCACAGGACGGCCCGGGGTCAGGCGCAGGGTCGGATCGGTGGAGCTCTTGTCGAACACGTGCGCAAAGTCGACGCTGCTGATCCAGAGCCCGACGCTGCCGGTGCTATCGATGGTGCCGGCATTGACGGCCGCCTGGCCGGGCGCTGTCAGCGTCACGGCGCCGCTGGTGCCAAGGCTCACCTGCAACACCAGCTGCGTGGCGCTGCGGCTGACAATGACAGCATTTGAAGCGCCGACTTTGGCGGCGCTCACGCTATCCAGGTTTGTTCCGGCCACGGTCAGCACAACCGTGCCTGCGCTGGCGGCGCTGAGCAACGAGGTCGCGGTGACTGTCGGCGCCACAGTGAATGCCGTGGCGCTGCGCACTTCCTGGTAACGATCGACCACTGTCAGCAGGCCGGACGCGGCGCCAGGCGGCACTGTAAACGTGACAGCGCTGTTGGAGACAGCCGATGCCGATGCAACAGTGCCATTGGCAAAGCGGACACTGGTCACCGCCGCCAGGCCGCTGCCGCTGATCGTCACGCTGCTGCCCACGATCCCGAGCTGCGGCAACATCGCAACAATCGATGCCTGCTGATAGCCGTTGATCTGGTAGGCGCTGTTGACCGGAGCGCCGCCGACGACCAGCGTCAGCGTCCCGGAAATCGCCTGGGCCGGCATAGTGAGGGTAGCGGCAGTGCTGGAGCTGGCGACGACCGCCAGATTGACGCCAGCTACCTGATAGGCGCTAACCCGGTCAAGGTTCTTGCCCTGAATCGTGAAATTGCTGCCGGCAACGACATTCGTGGCCGATACGCTGGTTACCAGCGGCGACGGCAGGCTGGAGGTGAAGCTGGCCGACGACTGTACCGAGAACCCTGCGCCCGACAGGGTAATGACTCCGCTGACGGCGCCATCAGGAACAGTGATTGCAATTTGCGTGTCGCTGACGATAGAGAAGGTGACCGCGGTCGAGCCGATGGTGACGGTGCTGACTTTCTGAAAGCCGGTGCCGTTGACGATCAGGGTAGCGCCTGCGGCTGCGCTCGAGGCAGACAGCGCGTTGATGCTGACCGCCGATGCCGCAACCGAGGACGGCCCGGTGGCGGCGCTGTCGCCCGATCCGCCGCCACCGCCGCAGCCGGACTGGCTGAGCATGGCGCCGATTAAAACCAGGGCAAGAAGACTTTTATTGATTTTCATTGCAACACACTGCCTTTGAGCTAAAGGGGTAGGACGGTTCAACTACTAGGGATGCCATGGCTCGCGGTGATGCGGGGGGAGCAAATATTGGCTTATGGAAATATCGGACGTGATTGTAGTTGGGAAAGAGGTTGGCCGTAAAGGGCTGCGGGTCAGGAAGCGGGGGAGGGAGTGATTTTTGCGAGACAGGGGGCGGGGAGCTTGCCGGGAATGACTTCGGATATCGTTGCTGGAGTTTGAATGGGAGACAGAGAGGACGTTGATAAAAACAAAAAGGCTCTCATGGTTGAGAACCTTTTTTCCTGCTGCGTTACTGGTGACGCCTCACTAGAGTCGAACCAGGAGCTGACTTCACAAACTCGATATCGTTTTGTGTGCCGTGCCTACAGTTTCCTGGTTGAGACTCGATGGCGAAAAATGGCGCGGAAGAGGCGGATCACTTGAAAAAACAAAAGGGCTCACATTACTGTGAGCCCTTTTGTAAGAATACGCAGAACTTCTTCCCACGATTTGGAGTTGCGTAATCGTGGTCCTAGTTCATTTACACCGTCATAAAGTTGCTTATGGCCGACGTCGAATCGGTTTGTCGTAATGACGATATGGCGTCGTTTGATTTTATCGCTTGGCAGTTCGGTTGACTGCAAGTTTAGTCGTCTCTCTTTCTGCAATTTTAAGCGGTCTCGGAAACGGGAGCGGCTGCTGCAATAGCGACGAAATGAACCCGTTGATCGTCGTGTCACCGCCTCCAAGATTGTTAAACACGCCGACCACTCTTGGCGTTATTAACGTCTTGGGGTCATATATTTTTGCTTTAATTGACGCAAGCGCGAGTATTGCATTTTGAATGGTGGATTCGCTAATTTCACCGGGCATTGGAATCAAACCGGAGATTTCTGGACCACTTACTCCTAGCGTCTGTATGACCAACGTGCCTGAAACTTGCCCCGCCTTAGCGGCCACCCCTAAAGCAAAAAGACTGCCGAGATCGAGGTCGGCCGATACGTTCTTGACCAGAATGTTTGCAGTAAGACGCAGGCCCACGCCGATATAGACTGGCACGACGACGTCAGCCTTTGATGCCTCTGACTCTGGAAGTAGCTTTGCGGTTCGGACTCCGTTATTGTTTGACACCGCGACACCGAAGGAATCGGTCCCGAATTTAATATAATCCAGAATTACCACATAGTTCTTACCTGACGCTCCAATTTTTGCGGGGCCGAAAGTAATTGCACCGTCCAAGGAGACCGTACCAACAGCGATTCGTATTGTTTCATCCGGCAGAGCGTCTAGAACCTTGGATTTCGGAATACGGAGATCTATAGGCAACGGGTCTAAAGGATGATAGCCATAATTGGTGCTGCTCTTTTGATCTTCCTGGGCGCTGTTTGCATTTTTCTTGTCCTTTGGAGGAGCCGCAGAACTAGTAGGAATCTTATCGCCCTGGTTGTCCGATGGGAGAGGGAACGATGTACACCCGCTAACGGCAAACACTACAACAAGCAGAAATAAAGCTCGCATTTCTATCCTCCCCGAGGTGATTGGATATAACGACTAACTTATAAAAGTTATTATTAAATTGATACCAATAAGAAAAATAGCTAAAACGTCATAGTGTTGTTTATACCAAGGTAACATGTTTCATTGGGGAAATGTTTTTTGTAATCGCTATCCAAAGACCGCTCGGAAGTTCTATTGCCGCTGATAGAGGCCAGGATGCGACTGCCCCTGTATTCCGCTAGATGCTTGCCCCTAATGGCGGAGAGAGTAAGGGAGGCTAGAGGATTGCGTAACCAGACCTTGATGCGATTGTTCTCGCTGGGAGCGCCTTTCTTTCTGGGCGTCACCTCCGCCGAATATCGGATAAGTGCGCTGCTGAGGGGCAATCTACCGGCCTCCCTTAGGGCATCCCCCAAACCTTGAAGCAGCAATTGCTCACGCTTGGAAGCCCTGAGGACCGCATCTGCCTTTGATTTGAATGTGCGTACTGCCTCGGGATAGCCTTTGATACGGACCCGCGCTTGATACTGCGAAGGGCCGCGTTTACGGATTTGTGCCATGCTAAAAGTCTCCTGGTTGGAGACCCAATGGCGCAAAAATGGCGCGGAAGTGGGCAAAACTGATAAAAACAAAAGGGCCCACATCGCTGTGAGCCCTTTATTTTCTTCGGTATTACTGGTGGGCCCCCCCAGAGTCGAACTGGGCACCAACGGATTATGAGTCCGCTGCTCTAACCAAGCATGAGCTAGGGGCCCAATTCCTTAGGGCGCTGCAGTGTCGTGCTCGTGGTCTTTGCGGATATCCGCTCAACCGCACTGCAGCATCTTAAAATCAATCCCGTATTATAGAAAAATACGTGGGCGAAAGGTAAAGGAATTATCGTGGATCATTCAAAAAAACACCGAATGATCCACGAATAATCTTAATTACCTTCGAGGAAGCTCTTCAGCTTGTCGGAGCGGGAAGGGTGGCGCAGCTTGCGCAGCGCTTTCGCTTCTATCTGGCGGATCCGCTCACGCGTCACGTCGAACTGCTTGCCGACTTCTTCCAGGGTGTGGTCGGTCGACATTTCGATGCCGAAACGCATCCGCAATACCTTCGCTTCGCGCGGGGTCAGCGAGTCCAGGATGTCCTTCACCACGCCGCGCATCGATGCATGCAGGGCAGCGTCGGCCGGGGCCAGGGTGTTGTTGTCCTCGATGAAATCGCCCAGGTGCGAATCGTCGTCGTCGCCTATCGGTGTTTCCATCGAAATCGGCTCTTTCGCGATCTTCATGATCTTGCGGATTTTATCTTCCGGCATTTCCATCTTGATCGCGAGCGTTGCCGGATCCGGCTCGGCGCCGGTTTCCTGCAGGATCTGGCGCGAGATGCGGTTCATCTTGTTGATCGTTTCGATCATGTGCACCGGGATACGGATGGTGCGCGCCTGGTCGGCGATCGAACGGGTGATGGCCTGGCGGATCCACCATGTCGCGTAGGTCGAGAATTTGTAGCCGCGGCGGTATTCGAATTTGTCGACGGCTTTCATCAGGCCGATATTGCCTTCCTGGATCAGGTCCAGGAATTGCAAACCGCGGTTGGTGTATTTTTTCGCGATCGAGATCACCAGCCGCAAGTTGGCTTCGGTCATTTCACGCTTGGCCATGCGGGCTTTTTTCTCGCCCGCGCCCATCTTCTTGTTGATGCCGCGCAGGTCAGGCAAAGGCAGCACGACGCGCGCCTGCAAGTCGATCAGGCGTTGCTGCAGCTCTTTCACCGCAGGCACGTTACGGCTGAGCACGGTGCTGTAGGCGTGGTTGCCGCTGACTTCGCCGTCGACCCAGTCGAGGTTGGTTTCGTTGCCTGGGAAAACCTTGATGAAATGCGGGCGCGGCATGCCGCACTTGTTCACCGCGACGTCAAGGATCTGGCGTTCGATCTGGCGCACTTCATCGACCTGGCCACGCAGGGTGTCGCACAATTTCTCGACGACCTTGGCGGTGAAGCGGATTCCCAGCAGTTCGTTCGAGATGATCTCTTGCGCCTTGACGTAAGGCTTGGAGTTGTAGCCTTCTTTTTCGAACGCCTTGCGCATCTTGTCGAACTGGGTCGAGATGGTCTCGAACTTGCCGAGCGCGTCGCGCTTCAGCTGTTCGAGCTGTTCCGCCGAGAAGCCGGCCGCGCCCGAGGTCGAGCTGGCGTCGTCTTCTTCCGCATCTTCTTCTTCCTCTTCCTCGTCTTCTTCGCTGTCGTCGTCGGCAGCAGTTGCTGCGGCGCTGGCGGTGGCGGCTTCGTCGGTCTGGTTGGGATCAACCAGGCCATCGACGATTTCGTCAATCTTGATTTCGTCCTTGCCGATCTTGTCGGCGGCCAGCAAGATCTCGGCGATGGTGGTCGGGCAGGCGGAAATTGCCTGGATCATGTCTTTCAGGCCGTCTTCGATACGCTTGGCGATTTCGATTTCGCCTTCGCGCGTCAGCAGTTCGACCGAACCCATTTCACGCATGTACATGCGGACCGGGTCGGTAGTGCGGCCGAAATCGGAATCGACGGTGGACAGCGCGGCTTCGGCCGCGGCTTCTGCGTCGTCGTCACTGGCGACGGTGGCGACGTTGTCCGACAGCAGCAGCGTTTCCGCGTCCGGCGCCTGTTCGTAGACGGCAATCCCCATGTCGCTGAAAGTACCGATGATGCCTTCGATGGCTTCCGGATCGATAATGTTTTCAGGCAGGTGATCGTTGATTTCGGAGAAGGTCAGGAAGCCGCGCTCCTTGCCCATCTTGATCAGGGTCTTGAGCTTTTGACGGCGCGCTTCGAGTTCTTCTTCGCTCGCTTCGGTATCGGACGAGAAGGCGTCTTTCAGCAATGCCTTTTCCTTGGCCTTGCGGTCTTTCGCCTTGGCCTTGTCGACCGCTTTCAGTTCAGCGCGTTCGACAGCATTGAGCGCCGCGACTTCGTCGTTTTCCGGCTGGAATTCTTTTGGCTTGCGACCACGACGTCCTGGCACCTTCACCGACGGCAAGATATAGCCGGAAGTATCAATCGCCGCCAGGGTAGCGGCATCCGTGGTTTGACTTACGCCTGATCCAATCATCACGCTGACGTCCGCCTTGACTGGAGCCGGTGCCGCATTTTTGGATGATTTGACGACTTTGAGTTGTGGTTTCTTGTTTGTCACAGGGGCTTTCGATTTCACAGATACTGGTTTTGCAACAGTTCTTGATGCTTTCGTGGTCGTTGCAGTTGCTTTAGAAACTACTTTCTTGCTAACGGGCTTCGCCGGCGTTTTGGATGAAGCAGCCGTTTTTTTAACGGGGGACTTCGAGCTTGAGGAAGAGGTGCTTACTTTGGCCTTGGCCGCAGCCGGCTTTTTAACGGAAAGTGTCAGGGATTTTGCTGGTCTCTTCATTGCATTCGCCATGGAATCAAATACCTCAAATACCAATTGGTTACACTGATTTGCGCGCCGCAGCTGCCTTTACTCTGTCCGTTTGAATTTTGATAAGCCTAAATCGCTGACAGAATCACTTGAGCGCCTGTTCTCTTGCTGCTGCTGTTGCCTTTGCTGCTTTCTTCACTACGTTCCTGCCCGTCTAAATCAATCTGGTGCTACTATCAATTCAACGCCCAATTCGGCTAAGCCTAAGGTGTTGAATCTAAAGCCTTTAATTATAGCATATGGAGGGCCTTTCCTCCAATGCGGACGGCCTTCCTGCGCAGTCCGATTTACGTGTTTTAGGTCGGCTTGACCATATTTCAAGCAATTTTCTAGCGTAAATTCATTTCGGCCTCGGCTTCGCGCCGCAACTGCTCCTGTTTTTGCATCAATTCCCGGTAGCGGTTGCGCGCATCGTCATTGCCAAGCCCGGTTGCCGCCAGCTGGTCGAGTTCTTCTTTCAATATCTTCATTTTAGTCTGGCGAATTGCACCCGCCAGTTCTAATCGCGCCGCTTCCGTTTCGGATTCCGATTCTGCTGCAATTTCGGCAATCAACGATTCAAAATCCTCGCCGCCTTCCCGCAGATGCTCGGCCAATGTTGCAAAATTGGCTTGTTCGCCCATCACATGGCTGGCGGTGATCAGGCGCGCCAGCATTTCTGCCCGGTCTGGCGCGAAATGCGCCACGGCGTCCAGCGCGGCATCGTCCAGTTCCGACGCGAACGCCGGATGGGCGACCAGCAAACGGATGATTTGCCGTTCCAGCCCGACCGGCGCCGGCCGGTTGCCGCGCGGCGGTGCGCGGCGCGCGCTGGCTATCGGCTTGGCCAGTTCAAACAAGGATTCGATTTCGTTCGGCGTCGATTGCGTCAGCTGCGCCAGGCCGCGCACGATTTGCAGCCGCAACGACGACGGCGGCATCAGCTGCAATAGCGGTTTGGCGTCGTATTGCGCCCGCGCGCGTCCTTCGGATGTGCTCAAATCGGCTTCGGCCGTGACTTCGTTCAGTAAAAACTGCGATAGCGGCATGGCGTCGTGGATCTGGCGCTCAAACGCTTCCGCTCCCATTTCCCGCACAAAGCTGTCTGGATCGTGTTCCTGCGGCAGGAACAGGAATTTGATGACCTTGTTGTCGGTCGCATGCGGCAGGCAGGCGTCCAGCGCGCGCCGTGCAGCTTTGCGGCCGGCGCGGTCGCCATCGAAACTGAAGACGACATGGTCGGTCTGGCGCAGCAATTTATGCACGTGGGTCGGCGTACAGGCGGTTCCCAGCGTGGCTACCGCTTGCGGGAACCCGAGTTGCGCCAATGCCACCACGTCCATATAACCTTCGGTCACCAGCACGTAACCCGCATCGCGGATCGCCTGGCGCGCCTCGAACAGGCCATACAGCTCGCTACCCTTCTGAAATAGGGGTGTTTCCGGCGAATTCAAGTACTTCGGCTCGCCGCTGTCCAGTACGCGGCCGCCGAAACCGATAACCTGGCCCTTGGTGTTGCGTATGGGAAACATGATGCGGTCACGGAAGCGGTCGTAGCGCTTGCGGTTGTTGCCTTCCTCATCCGTGCGGTCGATCACCAGGCCGGATTCGACCAGGGCGGTGGCTTCATAGTCGGGAAACACCTGGCGCAGGCTGTCCCAGTTGTCGGGCGAATAACCTAATCCGAACTTTGCCGCCACTTCGCCGGTCAGGCCGCGGCGTTTCAGGTAGTCGACGGCATTTGGCGCGCTGCGCAGGTGCTGCCGGTAAAAATCGCAGGCGGCGCTCATCGCATCCGACAGGGCCATGCTCTTGGCCTGGTATTCGGCGCGTTGCGCCGGCGGGATCTTGTCGTCGTTGTCCGGCACCGTCATGCCGACGCCTTGCGCCAGGTCTTTCACCGCCTCGACAAAACCGAGGCCCGAGTATTCGATCAGGAAACCGATCGCCGTGCCATGCGCGCCGCAACCGAAGCAATGGTAAAACTGCTTGGTCGGGCTGACCGTGAAGCTGGGCGATTTCTCGTTATGGAAAGGGCACAAGCCCATCAAGTTTGCGCCGCCCTTTTTCAGCTGGACGTATTTGCCCACCACGTCAACGATGTCGACGCGGTTGAGGAGGTCCTGGATAAAGGATTGAGGAATCACGCGGATTCGTCGGCAGGCGGCGCTTTTATCAGGCTATCGGACAATCAGGCTTTGCTCAGCGCGACTTTCACCAGCGCCGAAACCGCCGTCATGTCGGCGCGGCCGGCAAGCTTGGGTTTCAGTATCGCCATGACCTTGCCCATGTCCTGGGGGCCGCTGGCGCCGCTGGCTGCGACGGCAGCCGCTACTTCAGCCTGGATTTCCGCTTCTGTCAGGCCGGCCGGCATGTAGGCCGATAGGATAAGCAGCTCCGCTTTCTCGATGTCGGCCAGGTCCTGGCGGCCGCCGGCTTCAAACTGGCTGATGGAGTCTTTGCGCTGCTTGATCATTTTTTCGATGATGGCCAGCACGTGGGTGTCGCCCAGCTCGATGCGTTCGTCTACTTCTTTTTGCTTGATTGCCGCGGTGATCAGGCGGATGGCGCCGAGTTTCGCGGTTTCTTTGGCGCGCATCGCGGCCTTCATGTCTTCGGTGATCTGTTCTTTCAAGCCCATGCGGTTCTCCATTCGGTGGTGTTTTTCATCGGGAATCAGAAAAACAAAAATGCTGGATGGTGGTGCCGGCTGTGCGACGCTACCTGTGCGAAAAACGGCAAAACCCGCTGCGGAGCAACACCGGAGCGGGTTTGTAACGCAATTCAATCAGCCGCACTAAGTGCGATGAAGAATTAGTGCAAATATTAGTACAGTTTTTTCGGCAATTGCTGGCTGCGAATGCGCTTGTAATGACGTTTCACAGCAGCTGCCAGCTTGCGCTTGCGCTCAGCAGTTGGCTTTTCGTAAAATTCACGTGCACGCAACTCAGTCAGCAGACCTGTTTTTTCAATAGTGCGCTTGAAGCGACGCATCGCAACTTCGAAGGGCTCATTTTCTTTAAGACGAATTGTGGTCATGTAAATTCAAACCAAGTTTGTATAGGGAAGAACGAGATTATAGCCGGGAAAATGGATAAATGGAAGTGTTATCCCGGACCGGTTAAATACATTGCCGCTTATTTGCAACATCCCCGCTTGATTCCGTCATGCAGCCGGCGCGTTGCTGCCGTCGCCGGATAGCCGCATGGCGTTATTGCTAAATGGCAAGTCCTGCCGCGGTTGCCGACGCCCAGGCCCACTGGAAGTTGTAGCCGCCGAGCCAGCCCGTGACGTCGACCGCTTCGCCGACGAAATACAAGCCGGCTACCTGGCTGGACATCATGCTCTGCTGCGACAGTTCCCTGGTATCGATGCCGCCCAAGGTAACTTCGGCCTTGCGATAGCCTTCGGAGCCGCTGGGCCGGATCGCCCAGCGGTTGACGGCGTTGCCCAGTTCCTTCAGCAAGCGGTCGGGCGTGTCTGCCAGGCGCGCTCCCGGATCCAGCTTGCTGGCTTCGATGATGCCGTGCGCCAGCCGTGCCGGCAGCCATTGCGCGAATATGTTGCCAAGGTTTTTCTTGATCGACGTCTTGCCGTCAAGCAGCGCCTGCGTGACATCGATTTCCGGCAAGAGGTTCAGCTGCAGCGGCGCACCGCTTCTCCAGAAACTGGAAATCTGCAGGATCGCCGGCCCGGACAGGCCGCGATGGGTGAACAGCAGGTCTTCCTTGAATTCGCCGCGGGTCTTCTTGTCGCCGGTTTCCACCTCGACCGGCAAGGCAATCCCGGCCAGCGGCAGGAACGGCTGCCAGGCGGCGGCGTCGAAGGTCAGCGGCACCAGGCCCGGCTGCGGTTCGACCACCCGCAAGCCGAATTGACGGGCGATGCGATAGGCAAAGTCGGTGGCGCCGATTTTCGGGATAGACAGGCCGCCGGTAGCAATGACCACATTGCTGGCAAGTATTTCGCCGGCGCTGCTGTCGATCCGGAACAGGTCGCCGTTCTTGCCGATACCGGCGACGCTGCAAGGCATGCGCCAGCTGACGTTGCCCAGGTCGCACTCGGCTTTCAGCATGGCGATGACCTGTTCCGAAGAGTCGTCGCAAAACAGCTGGCCCTTGTGCTTTTCGTGATACGCGATCCGGTAGCGCTTCATCAGGCTGAGGAAATCCTGCGGGGTGTAGCGCGACAGGGCGCTTTTGCAGAAATGCGGATTCTGCGACAGGAAATTCTGCGGCCCGGCGTTGATATTGGTGAAGTTGCAGCGGCCGCCGCCCGAAATGCGGATTTTTTCCGCGAGCCTGGCGGCATGATCGATCAGAACAACTTTTTTCCCACGTTGTCCGGCTACCGCGGCGCACATCATGCCCGCGGCGCCTGCGCCGATGACGGCGACATCAAATTGTTTTTGCATCGATCTTGATTAAATAGATATTGAAAGCTATTGGAAGTACGGCGGGGGCGCTTGCCCCATCCACAGTTCCGAAGACAGCCGCATCATGTCATTGAGCGAACCGCGCTCGGTAAAAGTCTGCCGCAGCCAGGCGGCATCGCTGAGGCGATCTTCCGCCATGTGGCGCAAGCGCTTGATGGTCAGCTGCTCGGCTTCGTTCTGAGTATACCGCTGTAAATCCTGCAGGTGGTCCAGCAGGTGCTGGTAGATCGGCAGTTTCGACGAGGTGGCCGGGGTGTTGCCGTGCAACGCCATGGAGCCGTTCAGGCCGTAACGGCTGGCTTCGAAGCGATTGTACTGGTACAGCAGGTAAAAATCGTTGGTGATGACATACGGTCTTTCAGTCAGGATCCAGCGCGCCAGCAGTTGCGCATAGCATCCCAGGTGCGCCGCGTGTTCGATCGTCAGCGGGGTGTCGCAGACGCGGATCTCAACGGTGCCGTATTCCGGCTTGGGGCGGATGTCCCAGTAAAAATCCTTCATGCTGGCGACGATTCCCATGCGCAGCAATTCATCGTAATACGATTCGAAATCGCTCCAGCGGGTCAGCGTAGGGGCGGTTCCCGACAGCGGAAACGCGCGCACCACGTTGCTGCGCGAGGATTCGAACTTGGTGTCGGCGCCTTGGTAAAACGGCGAGGCGGCCGACAGCGCAATGAAATGCGGCACGAAACGCGAGAACGCGTGGGTCAGGTACAGGGCGTCGTCGCCGTTCGGCACGCCGACATGGATATGCTGGCCGAAGACGGTGAATGTCTTGGCCAGGTAGCCGTATTTTTCATGCAGGTGGTAGAAGCGTTCGCTCGGCGTAATCCGTTGTTCGTTCCAGTGCTGGAACGGATGGGCGCCGCCGCCGGAGACGTCGATGTTCAGGTATTGCGCGCCGCGGTTCAGCGCCGCGCGCAGGCCTTTCAGCTCCTCGACCAGGTGGTCGACCCGGGTGTGCACGTCGGAATTGAGCTCGATCATGCCTTGCGTCATTTCCAGCTTGATCTGCTTTTGCAGGTCGCGCGGTTCGATCCAGGTCAGCAGGTCGACCGCATCGCTGGCCAGGTTGTAGTTGCGGCGGTTCACCAGCTGCAGTTCCAGCTCGATTCCCATCGTAAACGGGGCCGAACTGGTAAACGGCAAGATCTCCGCTGTTGCTGCGCCGCTCGGTGCAATGCCGCCTTGGGTGTTTTCGGTCATGGGTTCACCTTTAATTCATAGCCTTATTCGCGTCCGCTTTCGCCCGACCTGATCAGGGCGAACTGGGTCGCTATCGGCCCCAGCAATTCCAGGACGATCAGGCAGCCGGCCAGCAACGGCAAGACTTCGGCAGTGGTATTGGGATAGAGGTAGGCGGTGGTTTGCATCAGCCCCAGTCCGGCCTCCGTCATGGGCAAGGTGCCGAGGGTGATCAGCGCCGCCTGTTTCCATTTCATCTTGGCAAAGTGCGCAAACGAAAAGACGCCGCAGGCCATGGCCAGGAAGCGGGCCGCGATGAGCACTGCGACCGAGGCGCCCACCATCGACAGGTCGGACAGGCGGATCGAAGCGCCCATCGTGACAAACAGCATCACGATGAACAATTCGTTGGCGACGCCGAACTCCAGTTCCATCAGGTCATACTGGTGATCGAGGTTCTTCGACATGATCGCGAAAATCAGCATGGTAAGCAATATCGGCAGCTGCAGTGCGTGCGCGGCGCCGATCGCCAGGGTGATGACGGCGATCACCAGCACGAACTGGCGGCTCGGCTGGCGGCCCAGCAGGCGCGCCAGAGGGATCATCAGGCGGTAGGTCAGGTACGCCAGCACCAGCGAGCCGCACAGCGAATACAAGGTGTGGGCCAGCAGCGTGCCGAAGGGCGCGGCGCTTTCATGGGCGACGACAGGCAGCAAGGCATATGCCGCCAGCAGGGCGACAAAATTATTCAGCGCCGTCATGGCGGCAAGGCGGCGCGTCACCTGGCCTTCGGCCTGGAGTTCGCGCACCACCACCATGACTACCGCCGGCGCGGTGGCGATGGCAAGCACGCCGCCCAGCAGCGCCGGCACGCGCGCAGTGCCGAACCAGATCAATGCGCCGCTGACGAAGGTGAAACACAATACGGCGCTAAGGACGACGGTCGCCAGCAGCCATTTTTCGCGGCGCAGCCAGCCGATGTCGACATAGCGGCCCAGCTGATATACAACCAGCGCCATCGCCATGTCGGCAAAGATGTTCGCCAGCTTGAGCACGTCGCCGGAAAGCAGGTCGAGTCCGCCCACGCCAAGCAGGAAGCCGACGATCAGGTAGCCGGTAATGCGTGGAAACCAAGGGTTTTTCGTTACTATATGGCCGCCCACTAGCCCGAACAGCAGCAAGCTGCCGAACAGTAACAGCGCATTCCATTGGATGGGCTGTGCTAGCGCAAAGGGCGGAAGAGTCCAATCCATGGATCCTCCAGAAAATTAGTCTTGCAGCAAAAGACGCTACGCTGGACAAGATGCCGTACAGGCAGATGAATGGGTATAGCTGAAATACTGACTTGCGTGGTTTTAAGCGCACTCTCCTTGCGATGATTATATTTGCGTTGCGCTATCCGATTTGTTTAAGGTATTGCCTAAGCTAAGAATAGACTGCAATTTGGCTGCAATTCTCTATGGCAATGTTTTGACGACTGCCACATAGTACATGCATCCGGCTTTTATCTTGAATCAGTCTGGTTTGTTCGCTGCCGCAAAAATTAGTTCCATTAGGAAATTACTATCGCCGGCCGATATCCGCAGGATTGTATTGCGCGTGCAGGGCTCGGCAGACGGCCAGGCATTGTTCGACTTGTTCGGCAATCGGTTTCGGGATCAATTCCTTTTGCTCCAAGGCTAGCCGTATCCAGTTTGCGGTGCTGGCGGCGTCGCGCTGCCCGGGCAAAGCCGGCATGTCGTCGGCAATGCTTTGTTTTTCCACCAGCGTGGTCTGCCGGCCGCCATGCAGCCAGTCGATTTTTTGCGCCTTCCTGGCATTGGCTACCGTTTCGCCTTCCGTGCCCCGCATTAAAAACACGTCTCCGCGTTCGGCCGCGGCGGTCGTCGTGAAATATGCCGTCAGCATGGCCAGGTATTCCGGGTGGGTGTATGAGCTCAGGCGCAAGGCCGGCGCCACGAACGGCTGCATGATTTTGACCAGGGTGTGGGTGGAATTGCGCACCCCGAGAATGCGCCGCATGGCCAGCAGCCTCGCCATTTTCGGCGCCAGCGCGTCGATCGGCATGAAGGCCGGCAAGCGCTGTACGAAGCATTGTTGCGCCTGCCCGATGCTGGTGCAGGCCGGATGGCCCAGCGCCTGGAAAATTTCCGCGCTGGTGACGCGGCCCGGATCCGTCAATACGCCATGCAGCAATACCGGCACGCCCTCGCGCGCCAGCAGCATGGCCAGCAAGGGCGTCAGGTTGGCCATGTGGCGCGCGCCGTTATAGCTGGGGATGACAATCGGCGCATATTGCCAGGCGGCACTGCCGGCTTGGGCGGGCAGCGCTATTTGCGTAAACGATGCTTCCGCCGCCTGCAGGAAGCCGGCGATTTCTTCTACCGATTCACCCTTGATGCGCATCGCCAGCAGGATTCCTCCCATTTCCAGGTCGGAGACGCGGCCATCCAGCATGGCGGCATACAAATCGTGCGCATCGTTGCGCGACAGGCTGCGCGCGCCGTCCTTGCCGCGCCCGATCTCCTTGATGAAGCGGGCGGCGGGGAACGGTTCGGCGGGCTGGATATTATTCATGTGCGGATAACGGTCTGGGTTTGCAAACGGGGAATGGCGCGGTGCCTGTCCGCAGCGATTTTACTTTAACAGGTCCTGGTCCATGGGCATCGGGTAAAATCGTCGCCATTCAGCCAGCTTGTCCAGCGGACTGCCTGGCGCCTGTTCTTGGTTTTTCTTATCTGGGCTTATATGGCATTCGATCCTCGCCAGCTTGAAATACTGCGGCCGCAGCTGGTGCGGTTTGCCGCGCTGCAGCTGCGCAATGACGCCCTGGCCGAGGATGCCGTCTCGGAAACCGTGCTTGCGGTGCTTGAGCATCCCGACCGTTTCCAGGAGCAGTCCTCGTTCAAGACTTATGTCATCGGCATCCTCAAGCACAAATTGCTGGACCAGCTGCGGCGCGGCAAGCGCGAGGTGCAGCTGAGCACGGATGAGGACGCGGACCGCAGCGATGCTGACATGATCGACGCCCTGTTTACCTCGTCAGGGCATGCGGTGGAAGCCGCCCCCAGCTGGGGCAATCCGGACCAGGCGCTGGAGCGCAAGGAATTCTTCGATATCTTGCAGTTATGCATAGACAAATTGCCGGCCAAGACCGGCCGCATTTTCATGATGCGGGAATGGCTGGAGCTGGATACCGACGCAATCTGCAAAGAGCTCGACATTACCGCCGCCAATGCCTGGGTGCTGCTGTACCGGGCGCGCACGCGGCTGCGCGAATGCTTGCAGTTAAACTGGTTCGGCACGCAGGCTTGAATTGGCGGTTTTCGTACACAATGTAAAGCTAATCCAGGTCTTATTGTAAGTATTGCATTCATGGCGCGACTAACCATGAATGCCAGAATGTTCGCACAGCCGGTAAATTTATTTTATGCCATATAAACGCCTGATCCCACATTGCCGAGATACCCAGCTGCTCCTGTCCCAGGCGCAGGACAGCAATCTGTCGCCGCTGACCCGGGCGCGGGTACGCGTGCACCTGTGGACTTGCACGGCTTGCACCAGGTTCTCGCAACAGCTGGCGTTCATGCGGCAGGCGATGCGGCAGCTCGGCAAGGATTAATCGAAACCTGCCGCGGGCGCCGTCCGCGCTTTCCTTTACAATGCCGCATTCCTTACCTATTGCCCCACCCATGATTGTTCTCGGCGTTGAATCTTCCTGTGACGAAACCGGCCTTGCGCTCTACGATACCGAGCGCGGCTTGCTCGCGCACGCCCTCTATTCGCAAGTGGCGATGCATGAGCAATACGGCGGCGTGGTGCCGGAACTAGCTTCGCGCGACCATATCCGGCGCGCCATTCCTTTATTGCAACAAGTATTGGCGGAAAGCGGCATCGCGCGGCAGGACATCGATGCCATCGCTTACACCCAGGGACCGGGACTGGCGGGAGCGCTGCTGGTGGGCGCATCGATTGCCTGCGGCCTCGGCCTGGCGCTGGACAAGCCGATGCTGGGTGTGCATCACCTGGAAGGGCATTTGCTGTCGCCGCTGCTGGCCAGCGATCCTCCCGAATTTCCGTTTGTCGCCTTGCTGGTGTCGGGCGGCCACACCCAGCTGATGCGGGTCGACGGCGTCGGCCGATACAGCTTGCTGGGCGAGACGCTGGATGACGCCGCCGGCGAGGCGTTCGACAAATCGGCCAAGCTGCTTGGGCTCGGTTATCCCGGCGGACCGGCGATTTCGCGCCTGGCCGAATTCGGCGATCCTTCGGTGTATCAGTTGCCGCGGCCCATGTTGCATTCGAAAAACCTGGATTTCAGCTTCTCCGGCCTGAAAACGGCGGTGCTGACGCTTGTCAAAAACCATACGGCCAATATTTGCGACCAGGACAAGGCCAATATCGCGCGCGCTTTTGTCGATGCACTGGTCGACGTGCTGCTGGCCAAATGCCTGGCCGCGCTGAAACAGACCGGCCTCAAGCGCCTGGTGATCGCGGGCGGAGTAGGCGCCAACCAGCAATTGCGCAGCGCCCTGGATGCCGCGGCAGAGAAGCGGCGCTTCCGGGTGTATTACCCGGAACTGGAGTTTTGCACCGACAATGGCGCGATGATTGCCTTTGCCGGCGCCATGCGCCTGCAGATCAATCCGCAGGCGGCGCAGCGTACCTATGGGTTCAATGTACGGCCGCGCTGGCCGCTGAATGAACTGGGTATCTGAGCAAATTCCCAGCTAGGCGTATAATGCGCGACTGTGGTACAAAACATGTCGGCAATGATGTCAAAGTGGTAATCCGGCTTGCGGTGCCTGTTATGGCACTTCCACAATCATTTGGTTCGCATGCTGGCGCTGCGGCTTGCCTCGGCAAGTACCGGTCGCCAGCAATGGGCCGACACGAAATTCACGATTCAATTGAGAGCAAATAGTGCCTTTGTTCGAGTGCATCTTGCACCAAAGGCCGCCAACTACCATGTCCGACATCCAGTCCGAGATTCAAGCTGATCCAGCAGTGCCAACCACGCCCACCGTCCGTTTCGCAGATTTCGGGCTATCCCCGGATATCCTGCGCGCACTGAGCGACCAGGGTTATGTCCATCCAACCCCGATCCAGGCGGAAGCGATTCCGGTGGTGCTGCAAGGGCGCGACGTCATGGGAGCGGCACAGACAGGAACCGGCAAGACTGCCGGTTTTTCCTTGCCGATCATCCAGCTGCTGCTGGCGCATGCCAACACCAGCGCTTCGCCGGCGCGGCATCCGGTACGCGCCCTGATCCTGACGCCGACGCGTGAACTGGCCGACCAGGTTGCGGAAAACGTCAAGGCTTATTGCCGGCATACGCCGCTGCGTTCCACCGTGGTGTTCGGCGGCGTCGATATCGCCCCGCAAACCGCTGCCCTGCGTTCCGGCATCGAGATCGTGATTGCGACTCCCGGCCGCTTGCTGGACCACGTGCAGCAAAAGACGCTGAACCTGTCGCAGACGCAAATCCTGGTGATGGACGAAGCCGACCGCATGCTGGACATGGGTTTCCTGCCTGATTTGCAGCGCATCATCAACCTGTTGCCGAAAGAGCGCCAGAACCTGATGTTTTCAGCCACGTTCTCGGGCGAGATCAAGAAGCTGGCGGCGACTTTCCTGAAGAACCCGGTAACGATCGAAGTGGCGCGCAGCAACGCCACCGCCGACAACGTGACGCAAACCATGTATCACGTCAATGAACAAACCAAGGCTGAGGCGGTGTCGCACATCATCCGCGAACGCAAGCTGAAGCAGGTCATCGTTTTCTCCAATACCAAGATCGGCGCCTCGAAACTGGCGCGCCACCTGGAAAACGAAGGCGTCAATGCATCGGCGATCCACGGCGACAAGACCCAGAACGAGCGCATGGCGGCGCTGGAAGCATTCAAGCGCGGCGAGATCGAAGTGCTGGTGGCGACCGATGTCGCCGCACGCGGCCTGGATATCGCCGAACTGCCATGCGTGATCAATTTTGATTTGCCGTACAACGCCGAAGATTACGTGCACCGTATCGGCCGTACCGGCCGCGCCGGCGCTTCCGGCGATGCGATTTCCCTGTACGCCGACAAGGATGAACGCTTGCTGGTCGACATCGAAAAGATGATCAAGTACAAGTTTGTGCGCGCCGAGCTGACCGGGTTTGTCGCCAAGCCGGCCAGCGCCGAACGCGAGCGCTCTTCCGGACGCGGCGCCGATGCGCGCAACGGCCGTGGCGACAGCCGCGGCGCTCCGTCTTCTGACCGCAGCACCCAGCACACACGCAGCGCCTACACGTCGACGCCGACTTCGCGCAAGGAAAAAATCGACCCGTGGTTCCTCAAGCCATACGAACCGACGCTCGCAGCCGAAGTGGATTCAGCCAGCAGCGTAGCGCCGGCAGGCGGCTCGATCAAGCCGTCGAAGGTGAAGCTGGCCGCTTTGCTGGGCGGCCTGCCAAAGAACTGATCAAGCGCGGCGGCTCGTTTCCAGATTGGCCCAGGCGGTGGTAGCCAGCGGCCAGAACGCCGCTACGCTATCGACTTGTCCAATATCCAAACCCAGGAACCAGGCCGCCTTGCTTAGCGCATGCAGCGGCTGCTTGATGTCGATGGCTTGCGCGCCGTTTTGCTTGGATAGCTTTTCACCGTCGGCATTGGTGATGACCGGGACATGCAAGTAGTACGGTGTCGCCAGTTTTAATTGGCGCTGCAGGTAAATCTGGCGCGCGGTTGAATCGAGCAGGTCCGCGCCGCGCACCACATGGGTAACGCCCTGGTCGGCATCGTCGACCACCACCGCCAGCTGGTAAGCCCAGAAGCCATCCGCCCGTTTCAGCACAAAATCCCCGACTTCTATCGCCAGGTGCTGCTGTACGCGGCCCAGCCAGCGATCGTCAAAAATGATCAGTTCATCGATATGCCCAGGATCCGGCACGCGCAGGCGGTAAGCGCGGGCCGGCTTGCCGACCGGCAGGCCGGTGCGGCAAGTGCCGGGATAGACCGCCGCACCGTCGGCGGCTACGCAGATGCGGGAGTCGACAATTTCGCGGCGGGTGCAGCCGCACGGATAGGCCAGCCGCCCGAGACGGTCGAAAGCCGCTTCGTATAGCGCGGTGCGCTGGCTTTGGAACACCACTTCGCCATCCCAGTGCATGCCCAGCACATCCAGGTCCGCCAGGATCGATTCCGCCGCGCCTGCTGCGGTACGCGCTTCATCCACGTCTTCCATGCGCAACAGCCAGCGCCCGTGGTTGGCCTTGGCATCCAGGTAACTGGCCATCGCCGCCACCAGGGATCCGGCGTGCAGAGGTCCGGTGGGCGAGGGGGCGAAACGGCCGATATAGCTTGCTTCATTAGACATGGCTGATCGATTCGTGATGATGCGGCGCCGGCGAGCCAAGCAGGGTGTGCTGGATCGCAGGTTCGCTAAGTTGCGTGATGAACCATTTAAGAGATTTTCCCACGACTGGCGTGCGCCAGGCGATTTGTGTCTTGTCGGTGGGTTTGGCTTCGATGGTCTGCTTTTCAATCAATGCGCCGGAGGCAAAATGAGGGGCCGCCATCCAGCGCGGCAAATGGCCGCAGCCGAGGCCGCGGAGCTGGGCCTGCAGCTTCGCGGCGATGGAGGGCACGGTCAAGATGTCCTGGCCGCTCAGCAAGCCCGACGTGATGCCGGGCAAGCTGCGGCTGGTGTCGCCCACCGCTACCGCCCGATATTGCTGTATCAGGCCGGCAGTGAGCGGTTCCGGCGCATTGGCCAGCGGGTGGCCGGGGGCAACCGCGAAAACCCATTCAATCGTCCCCAGCTGGCGGGTCTGGAAGCCGCCGCTCATGCGGATGCTGTCGGGGCCGCCATGGGGCGCGCCGATAACCAGGTCGGCGCGGTCCGACAGCAATGCTTCCCATACGCCCGACAATGTCTCATGCGAAATGCGCAGGCGGGTGCCGGCATTTTCACGGTCGAAAGCTTCAATCAGCGGCAGCAGGCTGTCAAACGGGATGATGCTGTCGAGGACGATGCGCAGTTCCACTTCCCAGCCGGTCGCCGCGCGCTTGACGCGCCGTTCCAGTTCCTGCGCCGCCAGCAGCAGGCGCCGGCCCTCGGTCAGCAGCTCCAGGCCGGCGCCGGTCAGCTTGGCGCGGTGGCCGCGGCGGTCGAACAGCAGCACGTCCAGGTCTTCTTCCAGCTTGCGCACGCTGTAGGTGAGCGCGGACGGCACACGGTCCAGCTCCACTGCCGCCGCGGCAAAGCTGCCTTTGCGGGCGATCGTATCGAGGATCTGCAGGGCTTCCAGCGTCAGGTTCATTGTTGCCATGCGAATGGGAATGTTGTGAAAATTTCATTCAGATAATTTGAATGATATATTGGAATTTGGCGTCTGTCTTAAGTCATTTCTTAAGGCTATAGTGCCAAGTAATCCAATAGATTCATATAGCGGATTTCTATAGCGAAATAAATTTTCGGATATACCAGGATCGAATAGCGGCTCAATGCAGGCCGGTCATGGTTGGCTTGACTCTGGATTTGGTTTTAGGTTCGCCAGCTATCGTGATCCGTGGCAAAGCAGCTGGCCTGACTATTGCGCTGATGCTGTCTGATTTATTGCGTTGCTTGTTCATTTTTCAAACGGATTCCCACACCAAAAGGGCATTGCCATGACTAAAGTTGCTATTGTTTATCATTCCGGCTACGGCCATACCAAAAACCAGGCGGAAGCCGTGCACGCTGGCGTGCTGCGGGCCGAGGGCGCTGTACCTGAGCTGATCGCCATCGATGCCGAAGGCAATCTCAGCGACGCTGCCTGGGCTTCGCTGGAAGCGGCCGACGCCATCATCTTTGGCACGCCGACCTACATGGGCACGGTTTCCTGGCAGTTCAAGAAATTTGCCGATACATCGTCGAAGCAATGGTTCGGACAGAAATGGAAGGACAAGGTAGCTGCCGGTTTCACCAATTCCGCGACCATGAATGGCGACAAGGGCACCACCATGAGCTATCTGATTACATTCGCGATGCAGCACAGCATGGTCTGGGTCGGCACCGGCCTGATGCCGGCCAACAGCAAGGCCGCGCAACGTAACGACGTGAACTTCGTCGGCGGTTTCTCCGGCGCCCTGGCGCAAAGCCCGTCGGACTCTTCCCCGGAAGAAGGCCCTGCGGCCGGCGATCTTGAAACCGCCAAGCAGTTTGGCAAGCGTGTCGCAGAGACTGCGCAGAAATTCAAGAAGTAATCTGATTGCAGGAGGGCGAACCGAGGTTCGCTCCAGAAAGTAAAAAGCCCGCTGGCGATTGCAAGCGGGCTTTTTTTCTGGTCCAGGCCGTTGCGTTCAGTACGCGCCGGTGGCTTCGGCTGGCGCCGCCGCGGCTTCCGGCTGGCAATGCGGGCAGGACTTGCCGGCCACGTATTGCGGCGACAGCTGCTGGCGCGGCGTTACCACTGCGCGGCAAGCGTAGCATTGCACGGTGGCGGTTTCCTGCAGCTGCGGATTGAGCGCGGTGCGATAGTCGAACACGAAACAGTCGCCGTCATAGTGGGCGCCGCCGCATTCTTCGAAATACTTGAGAATCCCGCCTTCCAGCTGGTAGACGCTGTCGTAGCCGATATTCTGCATGTGGATCGCCGCCTTCTCGCAGCGGATGCCGCCGGTACAGAAAGTGACGACGGTCTTGTCGGCCAGCTCATCCTTGTGGGCAGCGATCACCGCCGGAAATTCGCTGAACTTCTCGATCCGGTAGTCAATGGTGTTTTCAAAGGTGCCGACATCGACTTCAAATGCATTGCGGGTATCGAGCATGACCACCGGCCGGCCGGTGTCATCGTAGCCCTGGTCCAGCCAGCGTTTCAGCGTCTGCGCTTGCACCGCCGGGGCGCGGCCCAGTTCCGGCTTGATCAGGGGGTGTTTCATCGTGATGATTTCGGCCTTCAGCTTGACCAGCATCCGGGTGAAAGGCTGTTTTTCGGAATAACTTTCCTTTACTTCGAGGTCGGCAAACCGTTCGTCCGCGCGCAGCCAGGCCAGGAACTGGTCGATTTGCTCGCGCAGCCCGGCCAGGAACAGGTTGATGCCTTCCGGTGTAAGTAAAATCGTTCCTTTTAGTTGCAATTGTTTGCAAATTGCAAGGAATTCCGGACGCTTTTGCTCGGTGTCCGTAAACGTGATGAATTTATAGGCGGCGATGTTGACGTAGGGATGACTGGACTGCATGGTGAAATTCTCGGTAAGTCGTTGATTTATCAGTATTATAAACGCCGGCCGCAGGATTGCCCAATTTTGCCGGTGGGCGGCAGGGCCTCAGGGTAAAATACCGGCCATGACGACACCGCAATTTATCCATCTCCGCCTCCATTCCGAGTACTCCATTGTCGACGGCCTGGTGCGCATCGACGATGTAGTGAAAGCAGCTGCCGGCGACAAGCAGGCAGCGCTTGGCATCTCCGACCTCGCCAATCTGTTCGGCATGGTCAAATTCTACAAGGCGGCGCGCGGCAAAGGCATCAAGCCGATCATCGGCTGCGATGTCTGGATCACCAATGACGACGATCGCGACAAGCCGTCGCGTTTGCTGCTGCTGGTCAAGAACCGCGGCGGTTACCTGCAGCTGTGCGAACTGCTGTCCCGGGCCTGGCTGGAAAACCTGCACCGCGGCCGCGCCGAAATCCGCGCCGAATGGCTGGCCGAACTGGCGGCGCAGGGCGGCGGCAACGGCCTGATCGCCTTGTCCGGCGCCCACTTCGGCGATATCGGCATTGCGATCGACAATGGCAATACAGGATTGGCGGAGCGCTGCATCGCGCGTTGGGCGGAGATTTTCCCGGACAATTTCTATGTCGAGATCCAGCGCGCCGACCAGCCCAACATGGAAACGCATGTGCGCCAGGCGGTGGCGCTGGCGGCCAAATTCAACGTGCCGGTGGTGGCTACCCATCCGATCCAGTTCCTGGACAAGGAAGAATTCATCGCGCATGAAGCGCGCACCTGTATCGCCGAAGGCGAAATGCTGGCCAATGCGCGCCGCGTACGCCGCTTCAATGACCAGCAATCGTTCAAGACCCAGGCCGAGATGGCCGCACTGTTCGCCGACATGCCGGCGGCGCTGCAAAACTCCATCGAAATCGCCAAGCGCTGCAACCTGACGCTGCAGCTGGGCAAACCGCAATTGCCGGATTTCCCGACGCCGGACGGCATGACCATCGGCGAGTTCCTGATACAGCAATCGCAAGAGGGACTGGAGCTGCGCCTGCTGCACCTGTTCCCGGATGAAACCAGGCGCGAGCAGCAGCGCCAGCGTTATCAGGACCGGTTGAAATTTGAAACCGACACCATCATCAAGATGGGTTTCCCCGGCTACTTCCTGATCGTTGCCGAGTTTATCCGCTGGGCCAAGCAGAATGGCGTGCCGGTAGGCCCGGGGCGGGGTTCGGGCGCCGGTTCGCTGGTGGCGTATTCGTTGCAGATCACTGACCTGGATCCGCTCAAATACAACCTGCTGTTCGAACGCTTCCTCAATCCTGAGCGGGTATCGATGCCCGACTTCGATATCGACTTTTGCCAGGAAGGCCGCGACCGCGTCATCCAGCACGTCAAGGATTTATACGGCAAGGACGCGGTATCGCAGATTGCGACCTTCGGTACGATGGCAGCCAAGGGCGCGATCCGCGACGTCGGCCGGGTGCTCGATTTCGGCTACAACTTCTGCGACGGCATTTCCAAGCTGATTCCGTTCAAGCCGGGCAAGCACGTCACGATTGCCGATGCGATCCAGGAAGAGCCGATGCTGGCCGAACGCCTGGAGAACGAAGAAGAGGTCAAGCAGCTGCTCAACCTGGCGCAGCAAGTCGAAGGCATCGCCCGCAATATCGGCATGCATGCCGGTGGCGTGCTGATCGCGCCGGGCAAGCTGACCGATTTCTGCCCGCTGTATACCCAAGGCGGCGACGCCGGCGTGGTGTCGCAGTACGACAAGGACGACGTGGAAGCCGTCGGCCTGGTCAAGTTCGACTTTTTGGGTTTGACCACGCTGACGATCCTTGACCGCGCAGTGCGCTACATCAAGCAGCTCGATCCGGCCATGGCCGATTTCAGCCTGGAGAAGCTGCCGCTCAACGACCGGCCGTCATACGAATTGCTGACCGCGGCCAAAACGGTCGCCGTGTTCCAGCTGGAAAGCCGCGGCATGCAAGGCATGCTGAAAGACGCGCGGCCCGACCGTTTCGAAGACATTATCGCGCTGGTGGCGTTGTATCGGCCGGGTCCGATGGACCTGATCCCGGATTTCTGCAAACGCAAGCACGGCGAGCGCTTCGACTATCCCGACCCGCGTACCGAAGGCATCTTGTCGGAAACCTACGGTATCATGGTGTACCAGGAGCAGGTGATGCAGATGGCGCAGGTGGTCGGCGGCTACTCGCTCGGCGGCGCGGATTTGCTGCGGCGGGCGATGGGTAAGAAAAAAGCGGAAGAGATGGCCGAGCACCGCCAGATTTTCCGCGACGGCGCCGCCAAGGACGGCTTGAGCGAAGCCAAGGCCGACGAGATTTTCGACCTGATGGAAAAATTCGCGGGCTACGGCTTCAACAAGTCGCATGCCGCCGCTTACGCCTTGCTGTCCTATCACACCGCATACCTGAAGGCGCATCATCCCGCCGCGTTCATGGCCGCCAACTTGTCGCTGGCGATGGACGACACCGAAAAGATCAAGATCCTGGTGGAAGATTCGCTGACGGTGTGCAAGCTGACCTTGCTGCCGCCGGACATCAATCTCTCGGATTACCGTTTTACGCCGGAAGGCGAACCGGGCAAGAAAGCCACCTTCATCCGTTACGGCCTCGGTGCGGTAAAAGGCTCGGGCCAGAACGCGATTGAAGCCATCATCGCCGCCCGCCAGGAAAAACCGTTTGCCGACCTGTTCGATTTCTGCCTGCGGGTGGACAAGCGCCAGATCAATCGCCGCACCATCGAGTCGCTGATACGCGCCGGCGCCTTCGATTGTTTCAAGGTCGACCGCGGCATCCTGCTGGCGTCGGTGCCGCGGGCGATGGAAGCGGCAGACCAGAAGCTGGCCTCGGCCAACCAGGTCAGCCTGTTTGGCGGCGACGACAGCGACCTGGAAGCGCCGATCGAATATGTGCAGGCCGCGCCATGGACCGACAAACAAAAACTGACCGAAGAGAAAAGCGCGCTGGGCTTCTATCTGTCAGGCCATCTGTTCCATGCCTACGCCGCCGAAGCGCGCCGCTTCGCGCGCACGCCGCTGGGCAGCCTGGAACCGTCGCGCGAACCGCGCGTCCTGGCGGGCATCATCTCCGGCCTGCGGGCGCAAATGACGCAGCGTGGAAAAATGATGATCGTCACGCTCGACGACGGCAGCGCGACTGTCGACGTTACCGTCTATAACGAACAGTTCGAGCCCAACAAGGCGTTTTTCAAGGAAGACGAATTCCTGGTGGTGCATGGCAAGGTCTCTGAAGACCGTTTCAACGGCGGCTTGCGGGTGTCCGCTGAACGGGTGATGGATATCGCTACTGCGCGGATTCAATACGGCCGTCAAATCGTGCTGTCCCTATCGTCGCCGTCACAGAAAATCGATGCGGCGCAGCTGAGGGAAATGCTGTCGTCGCACCGGTCCGACAGCGGCTTGCCGATGACGCTGCGCTACACCGGCGACGGCGTAGCTTGCGAAATAGTGCTGGGCGATGCATGGCGAGTGTCCCCCAGCGACGGCTTGCAGCTGGCGCTGGTGGAAAAAGTAGGGAAGGAAGCTGTCGCCGTGGAATACTAGGGCCTGTAAACAAGGCCCCCAAGGGCACAGCTGCCGCGCTTTGCCAATTGGCTCTGCATTCCCATATTACCCAGCACTACTTTCAGGGAAGATTTTTTCATGACGGTAAAGCGCAAAAAAGAACTTAAAGCAGACTGACTTATGAGCGCATTTTCCTATACAACAATTTTCAAGCGCCTTGCACTATTGCATCGCCCATACAAAAGAAGACTGATCCTTGGGCTTCTTGGAATGGTGGTGACCGCGGCGACGGAGCCGCTGGTAGCTTACATTTTCAAAATCCTGCTGGACAACGGTTTTGTCGAAAAACCTACGTTCCCGCTGTGGCTGGTGCCGGTCGCCGTGATTGGCGCATTCGTGGCGCGCGGCGCTTCGACCTTTTTGACAACCTACATGACTAACTGGGTGTCGACCCGGGTGCTGACGACATTGCGGCAGCAGATGTTCAATCGGATCTTGAATGTGTCGATTGATTTCCACGCTACGCATACGGTAGGGCGCGTGATCAATTCGATCATGTTTGAAGTGCAGCAGATCATAGAAATGATCAGCAAGCTGTTTACCTCGATCGTGCGCTGCGTGCTGACCGTAGCGGGTTTGCTGGGCTACATGCTGTTCATCAGCTGGAAACTGACGATCGTGGCGCTGGTGCTGATGCCGCTGATGATCCTGGTAGTGCGCACCACCGCCAAGCGCTTGAAACGGCTGAATAAGGATTCTCTCGACGTCAATGCGCAGTTGACCCAGGTAATTGAAGAAACCGCGCGCGCGCAGCAGGTCATCAAGGTGTTTGGCGGCGAGACTTACGAGCGGAAGCGGTTCGAAGAATCGGCCGAACATATCCGTCACTACAGCATGCGCATGACCAGCACCTTTGCCGCTACCGTGCCGGTCACGCAAATCATGATGGCCTGCGCAATGTCGGCGATGATCACGATGGGGCTGGTGCAGGCAAGCCACGGCCAGCTTACCGCGGGCGATTTCGTGTCGTTCCTGGCGGCGATGATCGCCTTGCAGGTGCCACTCAAACAGCTGGCTGAAGTGAACGGCCCGCTGCAGCGCGGCATGGCTGCGGCAGAAGCGGTGTTCAAGCTGATCGACAGTCCGGTCGAGCGCACCGGGGGAATACAGCTGGACAAGCGTGCAAACGGGAAAATCGCATTTTCCAATGTCGGCTTTTCATATCCGGGCCAGGAAAAGCCTGCGCTAAAGAACATCAACCTGAACGTCGAACCGGGCGAAACCATCGCTTTCGTGGGGATGTCGGGCGGCGGCAAATCGACGCTGGTGAACCTGATTCCCGGATTCTATTCGGTGACCGAAGGCCGTATCCTGCTGGATGACTTGCCTATCGAGGACATATCCTTGAACAGCCTGCGGGCGCAGATAGCCATGGTCAGCCAGAATGTGGTGCTGTTCAACGACACGATCGCTGCCAATATCGCCTATGGCGACCGGGCGCCGGACCGCGTACGGATTGAAGCCGCTGCCAAGGCAGCTTACCTGGCCGACATGATTGCCGCTTTGCCCGAAGGGTACGAAACGCAGATCGGCGATAACGGTTCGCGCCTGTCCGGCGGCCAGCGCCAGCGCCTGGCAATGGCGCGCGCCATCTACAAGGATGCTCCCATCCTGATCCTGGACGAGGCGACTTCGGCGCTCGATACCGAGTCGGAACGGGCAGTGCAGGCGGCGCTCGACCAGCTGATGCAGGGCCGCACCACCTTCGTGATTGCGCACCGGCTTTCAACTATCGAGCGCGCCAGCCGCATCGTCGTGCTCTCGAACGGCAGCATTGTCGAAATCGGCACCCACGATGAATTGCTCGGCAAGCAGGGTGCATACGCAAATTTGTATCATCTCCAGTTTTCCAAGGATGCGGTGAATATAGAGATGTAATGTGCGGGATCTCAGGCTTGGTGCTTGAGATCGCCGGCCTGCTCCCTCTGGAAATGTCGCCTGAAAAAAATCAAAAGAAAATCTCATGACAGCACAACTCGTTCCAGCCGAACTGTTAAAAAAAACGGATAAGATCCTGTTCATCGCCCACCTTGCCCTCGGCGATTTCACTTATCTGCAGAATTGTTTCCAAGCCTTTGCGCAAGCCTTCCCGCATATCAAGATCCATATATGGGTGGATGAGGTGCGCCGCACCAAGAACACCGCGGCCTGGCCTTTCCTGAAGAAATACGCCTTGTATGACTGGCTGGCCGAATGTCCTTTCGTCGCCAAGGTCTATCAGCAAACATACAGCCCCGCCTTGTTTGAAGAATCGATTGCCGAGGCGCAAAAGCAGCAATACCCGCTGGTGGTGTCGCTGTCGACCTTGAGGCCGCCCATGTATGCAACGCTGGCGCGCCAAATCAGTGCGCAAGGTTTTGTGGCCGGGATGAAAAAGCCGGCTGGAGTCCTTGCTTTGCACAAGCGCCTGGCTTACCGCAAACTGGATGCCGCTTTCGACCCTGACCGCGTAGCGCTGCCGGGAGTGCACATCAGCGAGGTGTATGCTGCCTGGTTCAACCGCTTGTTCGGCATGGACAGCGCGGCGTCGTCACGCCAGCCTTTCGTGCGCATTCCAGAGCAATGGGGCCGGTACGCACAGGAGCAGCTGAAAAAGTGGGGCTTCGATCGCGACCGCCGGCAATCCGCCAATCCAGCCAAGCTGGTTTTCGTCAATCCGTACGCCAAGACCCACAAACGCTGCTGGCCGCTGGAACGGGTGGTGGAACTGGTGGCAGCGATCAGGACGCAGGATGCCTGGAAAGATACCCGGTTTATCGTGAATGTCGTGCCGGAAGAAATGGCGCAGGCCAGGACGTTTTTCGACGGTCATGCGGTTGAACGCTTGCAGCTGTTCAGCGCCCAGGAGAATTTTTTCCAGCTGCCGGCGATGCTGCGCGAATGCGACCTGATCATCTCGGTTGAAACCGCGGTGATGCACCTGGCGAACGCGGTACAGGTGCCCGTGATTGCGTTGATGCGTCAGAAAAATCCCGAATGGGCGCCGATCGATAAAGAGAACAGCATCGTCATTACCACCGCAAATCGTCGGGACTGGGTGAAGGCGATTACGGTTGCGCAGGTTATTGCAGTTCTGAAGCGCTGATAGCAGGGGCGGGGGCTTTTTCTGCCCGCGCTTCTTGCCGCCATCCCAAAACGATCTCGGCGACGCTTTCAGGCGTGATGTTTTCCATGCAGGCGCAAGTGGCCGCCTGGCTATCCTTGCAACCGGTGCAGCTGACCGGCAAGGACAAGGCTTGGGCCCGTCGCCCGAGCGGCGCCCAGCGCCCCGGATGCATCGGCCGCGTCGGCGGGAACAGGCCGAGCGTGCGCTGGCCCAGCGCGGCGGAAATGTGGAGCGGACCGGTGCCGCTTGCAATCAAGCCGTCGGCTGCGTTAATCAGCGAGCTGAGCTGATCCAGGCTGAACTTGCCGCACACGTTGCTCACATTCTCCAATTCCAGCAGTTCCTCCGCATGTTCGGCCAGCCATTGTCCTTCGGCGGGACTGCCCGTCAGCCACAGGCGGACGTCAGGATATTTGCTCAACTGCCGGGCAAGCGCCGCGTAATGGCTGACCGGCCATTCGCGCCCATGCCCATTCGATTTTGTATGAAGGATGAGGTTGAACGGATAGGGCTGAAGCAGCCGGTTTATTTCCGGATTCTGCGGGACATCGAAATCGTAAAGAGCTGGAATGGCCGAAGGTTCGGGAATGGTCGTGAGGCCGAAAGGGCGCAGGAATTCAAAATTGAACTGCGCTTCGTGGTATTCCGAGTTCCCTTTCTTGAACCGCACCCGGCGGTTGCAATACAGCATCTGGTAAAGCTTATGGCGAGCGTTGCCGATGCGGTTGCGGATGCGGGCTTTGAAAGCGATGACCGCCAGGCGTTTGTTCGGTTGCGCCAATATGATCGTATCGACGTTAGCGTGGGCAAAATAGGCCGCGGGATCCAGCAGGAAACTTTCCAGTTCCACCACCTCATCGATGCTGCGGCACTGCCTGACGACCGGCGCGGCATAACCCCGGCACAGGAAACTGATTTTCAGGTCCGGATAGTGCTGCTTCAGGAAAGCGGCGATGGGTAATGTCAGGATGACGTCGCCGATGTTGTCGGTGCGGCATATCAAGAGATGGGAGCTGGTTATTGCCATTATTGGATCGGTTAAGGCTGTATAGACGATAAGTTGCAGAAATTATAGCTGGCGGCCAGGGCCGCCGGCCAGGTTCTCACTTTTTGTTACCCTTCATGCATGTTTACCTGGCGGAAAGGTATTTCATGTACCACTTGAAACTGTCCAGCACCTGGCCGCGTTTCATCAGGAAGCGGGAATACATCCGCATCTCTTTATAGTTTCTTGGCGCCGGATCGAGCGGCAGGTCAGCCCACGGCGACAACGCCTGGTACTTGACGAACATGTCCCGCGACGCATGCAGGCACCAGTCGTTCCAGGGTTTCACGGCGCCTGCGAAGTGAATGAATACCACCTCGCCGATATCGCGCATCTGGCGCTTGTCCTTTTCCAGGTCATGGATCAGGTCGTACAGGAAATTCCATTTCCTCGGGATATATCGGATTTTCCCTTCCAGCACCACATTCAGCGCGTCCTGGTCCGGGAACCTGTAGTCCTTGCCGTTTTCGAGGATCGCAAGGATGGTTTTTTCGGTGATTTCCTGGGCCATCCAGTTATCGACATGCATGTACATCACGCCGGAATTGAAATACTTCTGCGATGCCAGTTGCAGGGCCGCACAGCGCCTCCTGGTGGTCTCGTCGGCGTCCGGCACGACAATCGCCGCGCTGTCGCCGAAATCCATGTCCAGCAGTTCGGCCATGCTGCCGGCGCACAGGATATCGGCGTCGAGGTACAGGACCTTGTCGCAGATGCCGCGCAAAGTGGACGGGATCAGCAGGCGCGTGAAGATGGTGGGCGAATAGTAGGAGAACTGCGAAATGTGCGCGAACGGCTTGAATACCGCCGGATCGATGATATGCACATGCGTCTTCAGCTGGTACATCTGTTCCAGTTCCTTGAAGCGCCGGCGGTTGTCTTCAGAAAGGGCAAAGGCAAACACATGGAAGGTGAACGTCACGCCCGGGCTGTTGGCAATGATGGAGGCGATGGTCGCCCCCATGCTGCGGCAATAGTGGTCGTCGACGCAAAACGCGATATGGAAAGAACCGTCGGCGGCTGCAGGAGAAATCGGTAAAGGGCTATTCATGGATGCCTTACATAAGGATGATGTCGTACTGCTCCTGCGGATAAACCGTTTCCACCTGCAGGGAAATCGGCTTATGGATGAAGTCGCCCAGCATGGCAAGGTGCTGGGATTCTTCCTCGAGGAACATGTCGACCACCACCTGCGACGCCAGGATGCGGAATTCGCGTGGGTTGAACTGCTTGGCTTCGCGCAGCACTTCGCGCAGGATTTCGTAGCAGATGGTGCGCGCGGTCTTGACCTGGCCCTTGCCGTTGCAGGCGGGGCACGGTTCGCACAAGATGTGCGCCAGCGATTCGCGGGTGCGCTTGCGGGTCATTTCCACCAGGCCCAGGGCGGAGAATTCGGATACCGATTTTTTGGTGCGGTCGCGCAGCAGGGCCTTGTGCAGCTCGGCCAGCACGGCGCTCTTGTGCTCGCTGTTCTCCATGTCGATGAAATCGAGGATGATGATGCCGCCCAGGTTGCGCAGCCTGAGCTGGCGCGCTATGGCGTGCGCCGCTTCCAGGTTGGTCTTGAAAATCGTGTCGTCGAAATTGCGGCCGTTGACGAAGCTGCCGGTATTGACGTCGATGGTGGTCATGGCTTCGGTCTGGTCGACGATCAGGTAGCCGCCCGACTTGAGCGGCACGCGACGGCTCAATGCTTCCTGGATTTCTTCTTCCACGCCGTACAGGTCGAACAGGGGCCGTTCGCCGGTGTAGTGCATCAGCCGCGCGGTCACCGACGGCGTGTAGCTGGCGGCGAATTCTTGCAGCTTCTGGAAATTCTCGCGCGAGTCGACCTGGATGGTGGTGGTCTCGTCGTTGACGAAATCGCGCAGCACGCGCTGCGCCAGGCTCAGGTCCTGGTGCAGCAAGGTCGGCGCCGGCTTGCTTTTTGCCAGCTGGGTGATCGACGACCAGGTCTTGCGCAGGTACTCGATGTCCATCTGCAGGTCGGCCTCGGAAGCGTCTTCGGCCATGGTGCGGATGATGAAGCCGCCTTTTTCCTCGGGCGGCAGCAGCTTTTGCACTTTATCCTTCAGCAGTTCGCGCTCGGCTTCATTTTCGATCCGCTGCGAGATGCCGATGTGCCGGTCTTGCGGCAAATACACCAGCATCCGGCCGGCAATCGAAATCTGGGTCGACAGCCTGGCGCCCTTGGTGCCGATCGGGTCTTTCACCACTTGCACGGTCAGCGACTGGCCGTCGAACAGCAGTTTTTCAATCGGCGTCTGCTGCGCCGCCTGGCCGTCGTGCGCGCGGGTCTCCCAGATGTCGGCGACGTGCAGGAAAGCCGCACGCTCGAGGCCGATATCGATGAATGCCGATTGCATGCCGGGCAGCACGCGGACTACTTTGCCCAGGTAGATATTGCCGGCCAGGCCGCGCGACAAGGTGCGCTCGATGTGCAGCTCTTGCACCGCGCCCTGGAAAATCAGGGCGACGCGGGTTTCCTGGGGGGTGATATTGACGAGGATGTCTTCGCTCATAAAATGCGGATGCCTGCCTGTTGTAGTAGTTGCGCGGTTTCAAAAAGTGGTAAACCCATGATGCCTGAATGGCTGCCGCGTATGCTTTCGATGAAAATCGCCGCCGGCCCCTGGATGCCATAAGCGCCGGCCTTGTCGTAAGGCTCGCTGGTATCGCAGTAGGCTTCGATCATGGCTTCCGGCAGCTCCTGGAACAAGACATCGGAAACCTGCGTGAGTTGCCAGGATTGCTCGCCATGGATGACGACAACGCTGGTCAGGACCTGGTGGCTGCGTCCCGACAGCAGGCGCAGCATGGCGCTCGCCTCGGCTTTGCTGGCCGGTTTGCCGAGGATCCGGCCGTCGATCGTGACGGTGGTGTCGGCGGCCAGGATAGGGCGCACCGGCAGGCTGCGCCAGATCATCATCTGCTGCGCGGCGTGAGCTTTCTCCATGGTCACCCGGGCGACATACGCCTGCGGCGCCTCGCCCTGCAAGACTTCCTCGCTGACGTCGGGGCCGCGCGGGGTCTGGTCGCGCAGCAGCAGCAATTCGAATGCGACGCCGATCTGTCGCAGCAATTCCCGCCGGCGCGGGCTTTTCGAGGCAAGGTAGATTTTCTGGTAAGGATTTTTCATTGCTGGCGGCTACGGCGGGTGCGTGGTCTCATGATTCCAGCGATTATTACAGAGTTACCTGCGTATCGGGGGCTTATTGAGGGGCTCAGACGCGGTGATAAGGATGATTCTGGGTAATCGACCAGGCCCGGTAGAGCTGTTCCGCTAGCAGCACCCTGACCATGCCGTGCGGCAGCGTCAGGCTGGAGATGCGCAGCAGGCTGTCGGCGCCGGCCTTGAATTCAGGATCGAGGCCGTCGGCGCCGCCGATGATGAAGGCGACATCGCGCCCATCGCGCTGCCATTGGGTCAGCTGCTGCGACAACTGGACGCTGGTGAGGTCTTTGCCGCGTTCATCGAGGGCGACGATGCGCACGCCTTTCGGCAGCACCGCCTCGATCCGGCTGCGTTCCAGCGCCATGGCTGTTTCCGCGGTCTTGCTGCCGGAACGTTCGACCGGCTTGATTTCCTTGAGGACGATGCGGCAGTCCGGCGGCATGCGTTTCGCATACTCGCCGAATCCGCTTTCTATCCATGCCGGCATTTTATGGCCGACCGCAGCGATGATGAGCTGCATGGGGATGCTATGGCCGCGGCAGCTTATTCAGCTGCCTTGGTTTTTGCCGGAGCGCGCTTGACAGCGGGTTTCTTGGCTGGCGCTTTCTTTGGCGCCGCAGTCTTCTTCGGCGGGATCGAGCTCTTCGACGGCGCTACCTTGATGGTTTTGCCGACCGCCTTCTTGGCGCCGTCAGTCTTGACCGGTTTCTTGCGCGCAGGCGCTTTTTTCGGTGTGTCGTCTTCCGGCTTCAATGCCTGCGAAGTCGTCAGGTGGCGCGAAATCTTCTTCGGCGCTTCTTCTTCGGCTGCGGTGCGGGTGGAAATCCGCTTGGCGGCGCCGAACTTGACTTCCTTGTCGCCCCAGATTTCTTCCAGACGGTAATACGCGCGGATCGCCGGCTGCATGATGTGCACCACCATGTCGCCCATGTCGACCAGTACCCATTCGCCGGTGTCTTCGCCCTCGACGCTGAGGATGGTGCCGCCGTTTTCCTTGACCTTGTCGCGTACCGAGGCGGCCAGCGCCTTGGTCTGGCGGTTGGAGGTGCCGGAAGCGATCGCGATGCGGTCGAACAGGCCGGTCAGGTGGACCGTGTCGTAGACGCGGATGTCTTGTGCTTTGACGTCTTCGAGTGCATCGATGACGAGACTTTGTAGTTTTTTGATATCCATTTAATTCTTATAGAGATGATGTTGTTCAATATAGTCCAGTACTGCGGCCGGGACCAGCGTGTCGGGTCTTTTTGCGTTGTGCAGCGCGGCACGAATTTCCGTTGCCGAAATGTCTACAGCCAGGTTCTGCGCCAGGTAGGTCAAACCGTGCGCGCTCTGGCGAATCTGTTCCGGGGTGGCGGCGCGGCGTGTGAATTCGCGCGTGACCTCGGCTGGAACCTGCGATGCATCCATGGCGAACCCCGGCCGCGAAGCAACGCCCAGGTGGGCATAGTCAAACAGGCGGTCCCAGCCTTGCCAGGTATTCAAGTGCTGCAACTGGTCTGCGCCCATCAGGAATACGATAGACGCCTGCGGTCCAAGTTCGGACCGCAAGGCTTGCAGCGTATCTATCGTATACGTCGCGGTGTGCCGCCGGATTTCCTGCTGGTCGATCACCAAAGGCACGCTTTGCCGGCTGAATGCACGCTCTACCATCGCCACCCGCTGTTCCGGCGTGGCTTCCAGCCCGTGCTTTTGCCATGGGTTGCCGGCAGGAATCACCCGCAATTCATCCGGCGCCAGCAAGGTCACGAAGTACTTCGCCAGCGCGACATGGCCATTATGGACCGGATCGAAGCTGCCGCCGAGAACCGCAATGCATGGCCGGAGCTGGGCCGCGGGATGAACAGGCTGGCTGGATGTCACAGGGGAGCTGCCCATCACACCCACTCGCGATGGATCAGAAAATCGGTGTACAGCTTGGCTTCCGGGCTTCCTGCCGCCGGTTGCCAGTCGTAACGCCACTTGACCACGGGCGGCATCGACATCAGGATGGACTCGGTACGTCCCCCGGATTGCAGACCGAACAAAGTGCCGCGATCATACACTAAATTGAACTCGACATAGCGGCCGCGGCGATATGCCTGGAAATCCCGCTCGGTTTCGCCGTAGGCAATATCCTTGCGGCGCGCCAGGATCGGGGCATATGCAGGGATGAAGGCATTGCCCACGCTTTGCATCATGGCGAAGCTGCGGTCGAAGCCCAGCTGGTTGAAATCGTCGAAGAAGATGCCGCCGACGCCGCGCGGTTCCTTGCGGTGTTTCAGGTAGAAGTAGTCGTCGCACCATTGCTTGAAGCGCGGATACAGCTGCTGGCCGGCCTCGCTGTCAAAAGGGGCAAGGGCGTCGCGGCAGCTGCGGTGGAAGTGTTCGACGTCTTCGGTAAAACCGTAATACGGGGTCAGGTCGATGCCGCCGCCGAACCACCAGACCGGTTCCTGGCCTTCTGCGCTGGCGATAAAGAAACGCACGTTCATGTGCACGGTGGGGGCAAACGGATTGCGCGGATGCATCACCAGCGACACGCCCATGGCTTCCCACTGGCGGCCGGCCAGTTCAGGCCGGTTGGCGGCGGCCGACGGCGGCAGGCTCTTGCCCATCACGTGCGAAAAGCCGACGCCGCCGCGTTCCAGCACATTGCCTTCTTCGATGATGCGCGAATTGCCGCCGCCGCCTTCGGCGCGCTGCCATTGGTCGCTGCCGAACTGCTTGCCGTCGATCTGCTCCAGCGCCGCGACGATGCGCGCCTGCAGGTCGAGCAGATAGGATTTGACGGCGCTGGCCGGATTGCCGGCGGTGATGTGTGAGCTCATCGTGGAGTGATGTAGTGAATCTTGTTTAATCAATTGGGGCCAGGGTTGTCCGTCCTTGCCTGACGAAAACCACTGGCCCCAACTTCTTGATGCAGCAGAAAATGCTAGTAGCCCGCCCGATCAGGCATGTTTCTTCAATGCCCGCCAGCCGATATCGCGGCGGAACTGGGCGCCGTTGAAATGAATTGCGTCGACCACGTTGTATGCCTGTTTCTGCGCCATCTTGACGCTGTCGCCCAGGCCGACCACGCACAGGACGCGGCCGCCGGAAGTGGTCAGGCGCTCGCCGCTGAGGGTGGTGCCGGCATGGAAGGTGACCGCGTCGGCGGTCTCGGCGGGAATCCCGGAAATCAGGTCGTCCTTGCGCGGCGCGTCGGGATAACCGGCCGCGGCCATCACCACGCCGAGCGCGGTGCGGCGGTCCCATTCCAGCTCGATCGTATCCAGCGTGCCGTTGACGGCGTGTTCCATCACCGCCAGCAGGTCGGTTTTCAGGCGCGCCATGATCGGCTGGGTTTCCGGATCGCCCATGCGGCAATTGAATTCCAGCGTCTTCGGATTGCCCTTGTCGTCGATCATCAGGCCGGCATACAGGAAGCCGCTGAACGGAATGCCGTCCTTGGCCATGCCTTGCACGGTGGGCGTGATGATTTCGCGCATGACGCGGGCGTGCAGCGCCGGCGTCACGATAGGCGCCGGCGAATAAGCGCCCATGCCGCCGGTGTTCGGGCCCTGGTCGTCATCCTTGAGGCGCTTGTGGTCCTGGCTGGTGGCCAGCGGCAAGATGTGCTTGCCGTCGACCATGACGATGAAGCTGGCTTCTTCGCCTGCCAGGAATTCTTCGATCACCACGCGCGCGCCGGCATCGCCGAGGCGGTTATCGGACAGCATCATGTCGACCGCGCCATGCGCTTCGTCGATGGTCATCGCAACCACTACGCCTTTGCCGGCAGCCAGGCCGTCGGCCTTGATGACGATCGGCGCGCCTTTCTGGTCGATGTAGCGGTGGGCGGCGCCGACATCGGAGAAGGTCTGGTATTCGGCGGTCGGGATGTGGTGCCGCTGCATGAACGACTTGGCGAAATCCTTGGAGCTTTCCAGCTGCGCCGCTTCCCGCGTCGGTCCGAAAATCTTCAAGCCGCGGTCGCGGAAAACGTTCACGATGCCGGCCGCCAGCGGCGTCTCCGGCCCGACCACGGTGAGCGCGACATGTTCGCGCTCGACGAAATCGGCCAGCGCCGAAGGATCGGTGATGTTGATGTTTTCCAGGCGCTGGTCCAGCGCGGTGCCGCCGTTGCCGGGCGCCACGAAGACGGTTTGGATACGCGGTGATTGGGCGATTTTCCACGCCAGGGCATGCTCACGGCCGCCAGAGCCCACTACCAGAATTTTCATATAAACGATCCGAGTCAGTCTTCGATTACTGCGTTGCTGTAAATTTCCTGCACGTCGTCCAGGTTTTCCAGGGCGTCGAGCAGCTTTTGCATCTTGACCGCGTCGTCGCCCGAGAATACGGTTTCGGTCGCCGGCTTCATGATGATTTCCGCCATTTCGGCCTTGAAGCCGGATTTTTCCAAGGCGCCTTTGAGCGCGGCAAAATCATGCGGTGCGGAAATGACTTCGATCCCGCCTTCGTCGTCGGTGATGACATCCTCGGCGCCGGCTTCCAGCGCGGCTTCCATCAGGGCATCTTCATTGGTGCCCGGCGCGAACAGCAGCTGGCCGCAATGCTTGAACATGAAAGCCACCGAACCTTCGGTGCCCATGTTGCCGCCGAACTTGGAAAACGCGTGGCGCACTTCGGCCACGGTGCGGATTCTGTTGTCAGTCATGCAATCGACAATGATCGCGGCGCCGTTGATGCCGTAGCCTTCGTAGCGCACTTCCTCATAGTTGACGCCTTCCAGGCCGCCGCTGCCGCGCTGGATGGCGCGGGTGACGTTATCCTTCGGCATATTGGCGTCGGACGCCTTGTCAACCGCCAGCCGCAGGCGCGGATTGGCGTCGATGTCGCCGCCGCCCATGCGGGCCGCAACCGTGATTTCCTTGATCAGCCGCGTCCAGATCTTGCCGCGCTTGGCGTCGGTGGCGGCCTTCTTGTGCTTGATATTGGCCCATTTGCTGTGTCCAGCCATGTTGATTCTTTCTTGCTTGAGTTAGCTATAATCAAAGCGCAATTTTACCATAATGCACTTTCGTGAAATCCATTGAAATCCACTTAAAACGTCCGCCAAACCATGTCAAATCCCCTCCCGATCGCCAAAAACGCCCAGCATGACCTGGCGCTCCTGCCCGCACTGGTGAACCGCCATGGCTGCATCACCGGCGCCACCGGCACCGGCAAGACCGTCACCCTGCAGGTGATTGCGCAAGCGTTGTCGGATAGCGGGGTGCCGGTTTTCATGGCGGACGTCAAAGGCGACCTGTCCGGCATGGCCAAGGCCGGCGCGGCCTCGGACAAGCTCAAGCAGCGCCTGCAGGCGCTCGGCATGGCCGAGCCGCAGTGGGCCGCCACGCCCGTGACTTTCTGGGATGTGTACGGCGTGCAGGGGCATCCGGTGCGGGCCACCATCTCCGACATGGGGCCGCTGCTGCTGGCGCGCATGCTCAACCTGAACGATACCCAGCAGGGCGTATTGCAGCTGGTGTTCAAGATTGCCGACGACAATGGCTTGCTGCTGCTGGACCTGAAGGACCTGCGGGCAATGCTGCAGCACGTCGGCGACAACGCCGCCAGCTTCCAGACCGAATACGGCAATATTTCCGCTGCCAGCATCGGCGCCATCCAGCGCGGCCTGATCGGCATCGGCGAACAGGGCGGCGAGCAGTTCTTCGGCGAACCGATGCTGAACATCGACGACCTGATCCAGACCGACGGCCGCGGCAAGGGCGTGGTCAACATCCTGGCGGCGGACAAGCTGATGAACGCACCGCTCCTGTATTCGACCTTCCTGCTGTGGATGCTGTCGGAACTGTTCGAGCGCCTGCCGGAAGTCGGCGACCTGGAAAAGCCGAAGCTGGTGTTTTTCTTCGACGAAGCCCATCTGCTGTTCAGCGAAGCGCCCAAGCCCCTGCTGCAAAAGATCGAGCAGGTGGTGCGCCTGATCCGCTCCAAGGGCGTCGGCGTGTTCTTCGTCACGCAAAACCCGCTGGATATTCCCGATACCGTGCTGGGCCAGCTAGGCAACCGGGTGCAGCATGCGCTGCGGGCGTATACGCCGCGCGACCAGAAAGCGGTGCAGGCGGCCGCCGAGACCTTCCGCGCCAATCCTGACTTGAATACCGCGCAAGTCATCAGCGAGCTCGGCGTCGGCGAAGCGCTGGTGTCTTTCCTCGATGAGAAGGGGCGGCCGAGCATCGTCGAGCGCGCCTTCATCCTGCCGCCGGCATCGCAGATCGGGCCGATCAGCGACGACGAACGCAAGCAGCTGATTGCATCGTCGATCGTCGCCGGGGTGTATGAAACTGCGGTCGACCGTGAATCCGCGTACGAAAAGCTGAAAGGGCGGGTGGCGGCCGCTCCGGCCGGCAAGGACAGCGCCGGTGCGGGTGCGGACTCTGCCGGCAGCTCGTGGGGCAGCGTGCTGGGCGGCCTGCTCGGCGGCGGTTCCGGGCGCAAGGACAGCGTGGTGCAGGCGGTGGTCAAGTCCGCTGCGCGCACCATCGGATCGCAGGTCGGGCGCGAATTGATACGCGGTGTGCTGGGATCTCTGCTGAAGAAGAAGTGAAGAATAAGTGAGATTGACCATCACCAATGATCGCGTTTGCGGGCCGCGGCAGGAGGCAGTTTTTTTCCTAACCATTGCCTTAGCAACGCGATCTTCACATACCCATTACAATTCCACCATGGGCAAACAATGAGCGGCAAGTTGCAGCCTGGCGGCCGCCAGGCTTTTCTTGGCGGCTTGGCAATTGCAATTGCCGGCGCCATCCTGTTTTCTGCCAAGGCCATTGTCGCCAAGCTGATTTACCGTTATCCGGTCGACGCCGTATTGCTGATCACGTTTCGCATGCTGTTCGCCTTGCCCCTGTTCGCCGCGGTGGCATTGTGGAAGGCGCGCAGCGAAGCGCCGCTGGCGAACCAGGACCGGGTGCGGATCGTGGTGCTGGGATTGATCGGGTATTACCTGTCGAGTTTTCTCGATTTTCTCGGCTTGCAGTATATTTCTGCCGGGCTGGAGCGCCTGATACTGTTCTTGACGCCCTCGTTCGTGCTGCTGATGTCGTTCCTGTTTTATGGGCGCCGGGTGACCTGGCTGGAGTGGGGGGCTTTGCTGATTTCCTACCTGGGGACGGTGCTGGTGTTCCTGCACGATGTGCGCCTGGGAGGAGCGAACGTCGGCCTCGGCAGTGCGCTGGTGCTGGGGGCGGCGATCAGTTACGCGCTGTACCTGATGCTCTCCGGGGAACTGGTGAGCCGGGTCGGGGCGATGCGGCTGGTGGCGTATGCAATGTGCGTATCGTGCGCCGCCTGCATCTTGCAGTTCTTGCTGTTGCGGCCGTGGCAGGTCCTGTTGCAGCAGCAGCCGGCGGTGTATGGCTTGTCGGTCATCAATGCCGTGTTTTGCACGGTGCTGCCGGTATTCCTGACCATGGTCGCGGTGGCCCGCATCGGCCCTGCGACTGCGGCGCAGGCAGGCATGGTGGGGCCGGTCTCCACCTTGTTCCTGGGGGCACTGATTTTGGCGGAACCGGTTACGGCGATCCAGCTGACCGGGACCGGGCTGGTGTTGGCGGGTATTTACCTGATTTCGAAAAAGAAATCATAGGGATCTAAAACAGCAACGACAATTAAAAAAGCGGCGATTTGGCGCATATTTGGAGGTGAGAGCAATCATGGTAAAAGCAATCAGGATGTCGCGGACCGGTGGCCCGGAAGTGATGGAATATGTCGACGTGGAAGTCGGTGACCCGGGACCGGGCGAAGTGCGGATACGGCATGTCGCTTGCGGCCTGAATTTTATCGACGTCTACTTCCGCAGCGGCCTGTATCCGCAGCCGTTGCCAGGCGCCCTGGGACAGGAAGCCGCCGGCGTGATCGAAGCAGTCGGTCCGGGCGTGCAGCATGTCAAGGTGGGCGACCGCGTGTCATACGCCACGCGCCCGAATGGCGCCTATTCCGAGGCGCGCGTGATGCCTGCCGCGTTCCTGGTCAAATTGCCGGATTCCATCAGTTTCGATACCGCCGCCGCGATGACGTTGCAAGGCTTGACGGTGCAGTACCTGTTCCGCCGCACGTTTCCCTTGCGCGGCGGCGAAACCATCCTGTTCCACGCCGCCGCCGGCGGCGTCGGCCTGATCGCCAGCCAATGGGCCAAGGCATTGGGCGTGACCATGATAGGCACGGTCAGCTCCGATGAAAAAGCGGCGCTGGCGAAGGCAGCCGGCTGCGCCCATGTGATCAACTACAAGACCGAGAATTTCGTCGAGCGGGTGCGTGAAATCACCGGCGGCAAAGGCGTGCCCGTGGTCTACGATTCGATCGGCAAGGATACTTTCATCGGTTCGCTGGACAGCCTGGCGCCGCTCGGCACCATGGTCAGTTTCGGCAACGCTTCCGGTGCGGTGCCGCCGTTCAGCCTGAACGAACTGGCGTCGCGCGGCTCGCTGACCATTACCCGGCCGTCGCTGCCGAGCTATATCGCCAGCCGCGCCGACCTGGATACGGCAGCGGCCGACCTGTTCCAGATGGTGGACAGCAAAAAAATCACGATTGAAATCAATCAGCGCTATGCCTTGAAAGACGTGGCGCAAGCGCATATCGACCTGGAGTCGCGCAAGACCACGGGCTCCACCATCCTGATCCCCTGAGGCATGCATGAACGACCCCTTGAAACAGCAGCCGGATGCGCAAAATCCGATGAACCACCCGGAGGAGCAGGCCAGCGGCAGCGAGGGTTCGCCCAAGTTCGGCCGCCTGCTGATCGTACTGGTGCTGGCGGTCATCCTGATCGGTTTCATCACGTTTGCCAGCGAATGGTTTTATAGCTGACTCCGCGCCCCATGAAAAACGGCCTGTGGTCCCTGGGAAAAGGGAGCACAGGCCGTTTTGCCGCCGACAGGCTTCTATCTATTTCTGGTCTTCGACTTTCAATTCAACCTGGTGCGGCACGCCGCTCTTGCCAGGGAAGTCGGTGAATGCGCTGCGCACCATGTACGGCATCACGGCCGGCAAGGAATTCACCTTGCCTTCGCTGGAGACCGTGACGTCATACAGTTTCTGGCCGTTGCCGGCGCGCGTGATGGCGATGTTCAGGTGGCGCTGGAACAGCTGGTAGTTGTATTCGCGCTGGCCGATCACCTGCGGTGCGTACCAGAACGGATCGTAATACGGGCTGTAGAACCTTGGGCCGCCCCAGGCATAGGGCCCGTAAGGGCCGTACCACATGGGGTCCGCCACTACCGGCTCGACCACATGGACATCGCGCGCGGCAATGCCGTAGTTCAGCGCGACCTTCAGCTGCGGCGAGGCGCTGCCGGCTGGCACGAATCCCAGGCGCTGCAGCTCCTGCCGCACCAGGTTTTCGTAATTGCGATATTCCAGGTCATTGTTTTGCGCCGCCGTAGTGTCGAACACATAGGACTTGTCCGGCAAATCGGCCGGCCATTCGTTGAAGGCGGTGACGTCGCTGCGGATGACCGTGGCGCAACCGCCCAGCAGCAATGCACATGCGGCCAGACAGAGACTGATGATACGTTTCATTGTGATTCCTCTTGGTGGGGGATTGCAGGCCGGTCCAGTGGTTTGCCCGATTGGCGGTATCCGGTAGCGGCGGCTGCGGTGACCATTTTAGCCAAGTCTTCATGGTGCTGCTCTATGGCATTGCCACTATCTGTCAGCTGAGAAATGGCGTTTGCTGTCTGATCCATGAAAATCATGTATTTATATTAATTTTAAACGAATTCCCTGGCCAGGGCGATCTTTGCAGTTTGCTATCGATGAATCGCCGGCGGGTCGGCAATCCGCAGCAAATTGCATGATGCTTTGCGCTTTGATTGGTAGAATCACTGTCTGCCCGAATTATTGAGACTGACCAGCCACGTTATTAAGCAGGCCGCCAGGCGATCCCTGGCAGGCCTGCTTAGTTGCCGACTGTAGTTACCAACCATAGTTATCAACCGTAGTCATCGATATTAACCGTCACTCCACTACTTCCTATGCGCACAGATACCTCCGCCACGCCACCAACCATCCTTCGTAAGGATTACACCGTTCCTGCCTTCCTGGTCGACACGGTCGACATGGGCTTTGACCTTGATCCTGCCGCTACCCGCATCGCCACCCGCATCTCGATGCGGCGCAACCCGGCCAGCAGCAGCAAGGAAATCGTCCTGTTCGGCGAAGAGCTGGAGCTGGTGCAGCTGCGCCTGAACGGCAAACAATTGAAACCCGGCCAGTACCAGCTGGAGGCCGGCAAGCTGCGCATCGCTTCGGCGCCGGCCAAGGTAGTGCTGGAAATCGAAACGCTGACCAGCCCGGAAAAAAATACTTCGCTGATGGGTTTGTATGTATCCAACGGCAATTTCTTCACCCAATGCGAAGCCGAAGGTTTCCGCAAGATCACCTATTTCCCTGACCGTCCCGATGTGATGGCCAAGTACACCGTCATGCTGCGCGCCGACAAGAAAAAATATCCGGTGCTGCTGTCGAACGGCAACCTGATCGAGGAAGGCGACCTGGCGGACGGCCGCCACTACGCCAAGTGGGAAGATCCGTTCAAGAAACCTTCCTACCTGTTCGCGCTGGTAGCCGGCAAGCTGGTCTGCCAGGAGCAAAAGCACACGCTGAAATCCGGCCGCGAAGTATTGCTGCAAGTATGGGTCGAAGACGGCAACCTGGACAAGACCCAGCACGCCATGGATTCCCTGGTCAACAGCATCCGATGGGATGAAGAGCGCTTCGGCCTGGAGCTCGACCTCGACCGCTTCATGATCGTCGCCGTCGGCGACTTCAACATGGGAGCGATGGAAAACAAGGGCTTGAACATTTTCAACACCAAGTATGTGCTGGCCAATTCGCGTATCGCCACCGATGTCGACTACGCCAATATCGAAGCGGTGGTCGGCCACGAATATTTCCACAACTGGACCGGCAACCGCGTCACCTGCCGCGACTGGTTCCAGCTGTCGCTGAAAGAGGGCCTGACCGTATTCCGCGACCAGGAGTTTTCGGCGGACATGGTCGGCACCGACAGCGGCCGCGCCGTCAAGCGCATCGACGACGTGCGTGTCTTGCGCCAGGCCCAGTTCCCGGAAGATGCCGGCCCGATGGCGCACTCGGTGCGGCCTGACTCCTATGTCGAAATCAATAATTTCTACACCGTCACGATTTATGAAAAAGGCGCCGAAGTGGTACGCATGTACCAGACCTTGTTCGGCCGCGACGGTTTCCGCAAAGGCATGGACTTGTATTTCGAGCGGCATGACGGCCAGGCGGTAGAGTGCGACGATTTCCGCGCCGCGATGGTCGACGCCAACGGCCGCGACCTGAGCCAGTTCGAGCGCTGGTACAGCCAGGCCGGCACGCCGCGGGTGCAGGTACAGAGCAAGTACGACGCCGTCAAGAAAACCTACGAGCTGACGCTGACGCAGACCTGCGCACCGACCTCGGGCCAGGCCAAGAAGCTGCCGTTCCATATTCCGGTTGCCGTCGGCCTGCTCGACAGCAAGGGCAAGGACATGCCGCTGCGTTTGCAGGCCGACGGCAAGGGCCAGGGCGGCGCCGCAACCACCCGCGTGCTGGAATTGACCAAGGCGCAGCAGACCTTCCGTTTTGTCGACGTGGCGGAACAGCCGGTGCCGTCGATCTTGCGCAGTTTTTCGGCGCCGGTGGTGCTGGATGTCGAATACAGCGATGCCGAACTGGCTTTCCTGCTGGCGCACGACAGCGATCCGTTCAACCGCTGGGAAGCCGGCCAGCGTCTCGCTACGCGCAGCTTGCTGGCGCTGACTGCAGCGGTGCAGGATGCAGGGCAAGCCGGCCATGTGGCGGCGCTGCAGGATATCTTGGACAATGCGGCCTCCAATAGCGCAGCGTTGGGCACGGCGTTCGGCCTGATCCTCAACGATGCGAAGCTTGACGCGGCTTTCCGCGAACTGGCCCTGACCTTGCCGTCGGAAGTCTTGCTGGCAGAGCAGACCGAAGTGATCGATCCGCAAGCGATCCACCAGTCGCGCCAATACCTGCGCGGCAAGCTGGGACAGGCGCTCAAGGATGACCTGCTGGCGGCTTACCACGCCAATCAGACGCCTGGCGCATACAGCCCGGATGCCGAAGCATCCGGCAAACGCGCATTGAAGAATGCCGCCTTGTCGTACCTGATCCAGGCCGACGACGAAGCTGCGCATGCGCTGGCCCAGCAGCAGTACGACAACGCCAACAACATGACCGACCGCCTCGCCGCACTGGTGGCGCTGACTAACAGCAGCGCGCCAGGCAAGGCTGCCGCCCTGGAAAAATTCTATAAGGATTTCGAGCAGGAAGCGTTGGTCATCGACAAATGGTTCGCCTTGCAAGCGACGGCTTACACGGCCGATGTCGCGGCGATCCGCGCCTTGTTGGAGCATCCGGCGTTCACGCTGAAAAACCCGAACCGCGCGCGCAGCCTGATTTTCAGTTTCTGCAGCGGCAACCCGGCCAATTTCCACGCGGCCGACGGCAGCGGCTACGCATTCTGGGCCGACCAGGTGATCGCACTCAACGGCGTCAATCCGCAAGTAGCGGCGCGGCTGGCGCGCAGCCTGGACCGCTGGCGCAAATATGCGCCGGCGCTGCAGGAAAAGATGCGTGCGGCCTTGCAGCGCGTCGCCGCGGCGCCTGACTTGTCGAAAGACGTACTGGAAGTCGTCGGCAAAGCGCTCGCCAACTGATTTTTTACCGTTTCCCAACCGGCAGCGGGAAGGTTTCCGCCGCCGGCCGGGGACGGCTACAACAAAGAAAGAGCAATATGAAACGTATTAGTCTTACCCAGCACCTGATAGAGCAACAACGCTTGCACAACAGCATCCCGGCCGAACTGCGGCTGCTGATCGAAGTGGTCGGGCGCGCCTGCAAGACCATCAGCCACGCCGTCGGCAAGGGCGCGCTGGGCGAAGTCCTGGGCAGCGCCGACAGCGAGAACGTGCAAGGCGAAGTGCAGAAGAAACTGGACATCATTTCCAACGAAATCCTGCTGGAAGCCAATGAGTGGGGCGGCCACCTGGCGGCCATGGCTTCGGAAGAAATGGAATCGATACACCCGATTCCCAACCGCTATCCGCAAGGCGAATACATGCTGCTGTTCGATCCGCTCGACGGTTCCAGCAACATCGACGTCAATGTCTCGATCGGCACCATCTTCTCCGTGCTGAAAGCACCGGACGGCATGAAATCGCCGACCGAACAGGATTTCATGCAGTCTGGCCGCAAGCAGGTCGCCGCCGGCTACGCCGTCTACGGCCCGCAGACCATGCTGGTGCTGACCACCGGCAATGGCGTGGATTGCTTTACCCTGGACCGTGAAATGGGTTCGTGGGTCCTGACCCAGCGCGGCATGCAAATCCCGGCCGAGACCAAGGAATTTGCGATCAACGCTTCCAACGCGCGCCACTGGCACCCGCCGGTCACGCGTTATGTCAACGAAATGCTGGCAGGCAGCAGCGGGCCGCGTCAGAAAGATTTCAACATGCGCTGGATCGCATCGATGGTGGCCGACGTCCACCGCATCCTGAACCGCGGCGGCATCTTCATGTACCCGGCCGATGCGCGTGAACCGGACAAGCCAGGCAAGCTGCGCCTGATGTACGAAGCCAACCCGATGGCCTTCATCGTCGAGCAGGCCGGCGGCGCCGCCACCGACGGCAAGCAGGCGATCATGGATATCCAGCCCGAGAAGCTGCACCAGCGCGTGCCGGTCTTCCTCGGTTCGAAGAGCGAAGTCGAACTGGTGACCCGCTACCACCAGGAATAAGCAGGAAGGTTCTCCGCGAAGCCCGGCGCAGATGCAGCGCCCAGGCGCTTCGCGGAGCGCCATGACGGCAAAACGCCAGACTTAGTGTAGTACTTTGCAAATAATGGAGCTTCAGAAACGGCGTCTTTTCGCGCCATGCGTCGTTGCAAATCCTCGCGATAGCACTGCTATCGCTCCGGTTCTGAAGCTCCATTACTTACAAAGCACTACACTGATAAAATCGCACACTTGCGGCAAAATTTATCCATAAAGACAAGAGGAACAGATTGAAAACAGCACTAATCGGAGATAAAGACATCCCCGAGTTCGACCACGACATCATGGCCAACCTGCTGATCACGTCGACAGAACTGAACGTCGTCAGGCAAGAACAGATATTGCTCGGCATCCGCAATGCGAAACAGGAAATCTACCGTGTCATCGGCGCCTCCAGCAGCAAGCAGTTCAACAATGCCGCGGAAGAGCTGGAAGACCTGGGTTTGAGCAATGAACTGGAAGAAGCAGATCGCGCCAAGAATGGCTACGATGCGATTTTCGGGCTGACCGAGTAATTCCGGCCTGTAAATACAGCCAGCTGCTGTCGGCTCTGCGAGCTGGCAGGGTTGGACGGACAAGATGTCCACCGCCCTTTGTCCTCCATCCTGTGCCGCTTTTCTCGCGGCGCGTCGATATCTGCCGGCCTTTCCCGGCCAGTTTTTCTCCAAGATCCTGATGGCCCCGCTGCCTCGATCGCGATAAACAATCCAGAAGTACTGCATTTTTGACTTCATTATATTTCCATATAGAAATATAATGGCCGCTGCGCTCAACTAGAGGAACTGAATAATGAAAGCAGTCATTGCACTCACGGTGCTAACGCTCATTATCATGGCTGTGATTGCTGTGGTTACCAGGGAGAAGCAGGCGAAGCTGCAAAAGCGGCGCGAATACGTCAAGAAAAAGCCGATGTCGAACAATGAACAGATCATGTACTGGCGGCTGGTAGGCGCGTTGCCGGACCACATGGTGCTGGCGCAAGTCGGGCTGAGCCGCTGCCTGGGCACCAAGGACAGCGCCGGTCTCGACAGCCTGACGGCAAAGAACCTGGATTTCGTGATTTGCGACAAAGCCAGCGATGTAGTCGCGGTGATCGAGATAGACAACAAGAATCACAACAGCAAGACCGTCAGCAAAGAGGATGAAAGAAAGTACAAGGCGCTGAAAAAGGCCGGTATCGATATCATCCGCTGGCGCGCAAATTCATTGCCAAGCGAAGCTGACATCAGGGAACGCTTCACGCTGCTCGATCCCAGCAAAAAATTGAGGGTGGTGAAAAGCAGGAGCCATCAGACCAGCATATTCGGCATCGGCATCGGCAAATACCGCAACACCGGCGCCGGTTGAGCCGGCAGGTCGCGGCGCTGCCGCTTCATGTTGTAATCACGCAGTTGCGGCCCTGGTTCTTGGCGCGATAGAGGCGCTCGTCGGCGGCGCGGAAAATCGTGTCGATGGTGCTGCCGTCGCGGCCGAACTGCGATACGCCGATGCTGACCGTGAGTATCACCTTAGGTATGACGATGCTGTCGAACACGGCGTTTTCGGTGGCTGACCTGATGCGCTCGCCGATCACCACTGCAACGTCCAGCGAGGCTTGCGGCAGCAAGACCATGAATTCTTCGCCGCCCATGCGCGCTACGCTGTCATAGGGACGGATCTCTTCCAGGCATTTCTGCACGAAACCCTGCAGTACGTCGTCGCCCACCTGATGGCCGTAATGATCGTTGATGGCCTTGAAATTATCCAGGTCGAGGGCGAGCAGGGAAAACGACAGGTTATCCCGCCTGGACCTGGCGATTTCGGCATCCACCCGCTCGATGAAATAGCGGCGGTTGGCGGCGCCGGTCAGGGGATCGGTCGAGGCCAGGTGCTCCAGCATGCGGTTGCTGTGCTGCAGCTCCTGCAGCGCGCTTTCGGTCCGGACCATCGCCATCGCCAGCCGGTTCACCATTTCTTCCTGGTTGTAGATCGTGGCGAATGAACGGGTGGTATGGAAGGCCTGGATGATGCCGTAGCTGAGGAAGAAAAATCCGCCGGCGAAGATGGCATGCGCCAGCCACCACATGTGATTCCACGGGCGGCCGAGAATGAACGCCAATGACGACAGGCCGAACAGGGCGATCGAAATGCCGAAGATCGTCATCAGCGGCGAGCGGATCCGGCCGGCCAGCATGAGGATGATGTTGACCGCGCAGAAAAACAGGGCGCCGCCCTCCATTGTCAGCCGCACCGCAGGACTGCCTGCAATCGCCGAATAGGCGATGGACGCCACTGCGATATCGATCAGCAGAAACGCCGCGATCCATATCCGCCATGGACGCGGATTGGTGCGCAGCTCGCGAGCGTCCGGTTCCTGGTTGAAGGATAACAAGCCGACCAGCAGCAGGATCGCCATCGCCAGGCGGGACGCCGGGCCATACAGCAGGAACAGCCAGATATTGTGATGCGCCATGCCGGTGAAGATGCCGTGCAGGGCGTAGATCAGGGTGAATCCTAAAAACCCCAGGGTAAGCCAGCGCAGCAGCGGCTCTCCCGAGGACAGGTAGCAACGCCAGCTGACGTAAGTGACAAAAATGCCCTCCAGGGTAGCGGCGGCAATCGCGATTTCGTGGAACAGGTGGTCTTCGAATTTGAGCCCGGGATCCTGGAAGAAATACAGGTAGGCGATCAGGATAGCCGGCGATAGCGCAAAGCCCGCGATCAGCAAGCGTGAATAGATTTTTGTCACCCGGCGGATTGCTTCCGGCTGCCCGCCGATTTTTACGCTCATGTCCATATGCATCCTTACCGAGATGATGGTTCCATCATTAAACGGCGGCACGTCTGTTCACAAAACACTAGGGCCTGTTAACAGGCTCTAGTCAAGAGCAGGTTGCTGAAAGCAAAGTAACAGCTACTCTTATATCACGTAGGCCTTTGCGATGTAAGTGCTTGCGAAATTGACATTTTAACCGCCGGCCGGAGCGCTGCCAGAGCACGATCATGACCGCGGCATCGAAGCGGCTGCTTGCAGCCGCCGCAGCCTATATCATGGTGGGAATTTTAAACGGAGCGCTGCCATGGTCGAACAGTCAGGAAACGGTGAATTTGCCAGCTTGCGGGAGGAAGTCCGCCAGTTCGTCGCCGAGCGCGACTGGGATCAATTCCATACCCCTAAAAACCTGTCGGCGGCGCTGTGCGTCGAGGCGGCCGAGTTGCTGGAACATTTCCAATGGCTGCCAACCGGCAGCGGCGATGAGCTCGCCCCAGGCAAATTGCAGCAGGTCCGGCATGAAATGGCCGACGTGCTGGTCTACCTGGTGCGCCTTGCCGACAAGCTCGACATTGACCTGCGCGCGGCCGTGTCAGAAAAAATGGTCCTCAACCGACTTAAATATCCTGCCGATAAAGTGCGCGGGGATGCGCGCAAGTATTCCGAATACAAGGACGCCTAGTGTTTCCCGGGCCTGGCAATCCGGCCGTTTTCCAGGCTGGAGGTGTTCAGGCATTCTCCTTCCGCCCAGGTTGCCTGCAGCGTGGCGCGCAGGTTGCGCAGGTGCTGGTGCTGCTCGCGCAGCGTGTCCATCAGCTGCTCGATTTCCTTGAGCCGGCCATCCAGTTTGCCTATCAGGTCGTCCTTGGACAGTTCCTCGTTGCTGGCGAATACGCTGCGGATAGCGTCCAGCGAAAATCCCAGGCTTTGCGCCATCTGGATCCGCCGCAGGCGTTCGATGGCAGCCTCGGCATAGTCGCGGTAGCCGTTGGCGCCGCGTTCAGGCTTGGGCAGCAGGCCGCTTTGTTCGTAATAGCGGATGGCCGAGGGGGCCATGCCGGTTTTATCCGCCAGTTCACCAATCTTCATATCGCTTGACCTTCAAGTTGACTTCAAGCTTAGCATACCGTATTTCCTCCTTTTGCTAGCGCATCCATCATGACTTCGACCATGTTTTCACCTTTGCAACTGCCGAACGGCAGCGCCTTGCCCAACCGCCTCGCCAAAGCCGCCATGGAAGAAAACATGGCCGACAGCGGCCAGTTGCCCGGCACCGCCATCCACCGGCTTTACCGCGCCTGGGCCGACGGCGGCGCCGGCCTGATCATCACCGGCAACGTCATGATCGACGGCCGCGCCCTGACCGGGCCGGGCGGCATCGTGCTGGAAGCCGATACTCCCCTGCAGCCTTTCAAGCAGTGGGCAGAAGCGGCGAAACACAAGGGCGCGCAAGTCTGGATGCAGCTCAACCATCCGGGACGCCAGGTGATGGCTGCCATGGGCGGCACGGCGTGGGCGCCGTCGGCGCTGGCGCTGGACATGGGCAAGCACAGCAAGCTGTTTGTGCAACCGAAAGCGATGAGCGATGCGGAGATCCAGGAAGTCATCAAGCGCTTTGCCGCCAGCGCCGCCGCTGCCGAACGGGCCGGGTTCAGCGGCGTCGAAATCCACGCCGCGCACGGCTACCTGATCTCCCAATTCCTGTCGCCCCTGAGCAATCGCCGCCAGGACGAGTGGGGCGGCAGCCTGGAAAACCGGGCGCGCTTGCTGCTGCATGTGGTGCGCGCGGTGCGGGCTGCGGTTGCGGCTGGATTCAGCGTGGCGGTAAAGCTTAATTCTGCCGATTTCCAGCGCGGCGGTTTCAGCGAGGACGACGCCAGGCAGGTCATCCTCTGGCTCAACGAATTGCAGGTGGACCTGGTCGAGCTGTCCGGCGGCAGCTACGAGAGTCCGGCGATGCAGGGCCAGACTGCGGATGGCCGTACCTTGGCGCGTGAAGCCTATTTCCTGGAGTTTGCCAAAGAACTGGCCGCCGTCGCCCGCATGCCCGTGATGACTACCGGCGGCATCGGCCGCAAGGCGGTGGCGGAGCAGGTGCTGGCCAGCGGCGTGGCGGTGGCGGGCATGGCGACGGCGCTGGCGATCGCGCCCGATTTGCCTGCGCAATGGCTGGCCGGCGGCGACCAGTCTGCGCGCGGTCCGGCGGTGGAATGGAAGGACCAGATGATGGCGGCGCTGGCGCGCATGGCCTTGGTCAAGCGCCGCTTGCGCTCGCTCGGCGCCAGCCGGGCGGCAGCGGGGAATCATTCGGCGCTGCTGACCCTGGTCATCGACCAGTTGCGTACGCGCCGGCTGACGCGGCGCTACCGGCGCTGGTCGCAGGCGCGGGCCTGAATCTGAAACTGTGCGCTACAAGCTGATCTTGCCGCGGCCGATTTCGATGACCTTGCCGCCCACCTGGATGGCGCGGTCGGCCGTCACCTTGAGCCGCAGCAGGCAAGGGCGCTGCACCGCTTCGCCTTGCGCGATCTGATATTCGGCAGGCAGGGGATGGCCGTTGGCGATCAGCCAGCCGCCGAGATTGGCGCAAGCCGATCCGGTGCCCGGATCTTCGGATACGCCGCCGCCCTGCTTGGAAAAGAAGTAGCGGGACAATACCTGGCCCGGCCGGTCAGGATCGAAGGCAAACACGTAGACGGTCTTGCGCTCCAGGCTGCTCTCGGGCCAGGCATCGAGATGTGCGCTGTCAGGGCTGGTGCGGCGCACGGCGTCCATGCTGCGCAACGCTACCAGCAACTGGTCGGCGCCGGTGTCTATCCATGCCGGTGCGGCCAGCAGATCGTCTTCGTTCAGGCCGAGCAGCGCCGCCATCTCGGCTTGCGTCAGGTTTGCCGGCGCCGTTTTCAATCCGCCGCCTTGAGGCGCGGTGAAGGTCCAGACGTCGCAGTCGGCGGACACCGGGACCACACCGGCTGCAAATTCCAGCGACAGCGTGTCGCCGGCGCCGGCAAGGTCGCGCACCACGTGCGCGGTGCCCAGCGTCGGATGGCCGGCAAAGCGCATTTCATAACCCGGCGTAAAAATCCGCACACGGGCAGCGGCGTTCTCGGACGGCAGGATAAACGTGGTTTCCGAGAGGTTGAACTGCAGCGCCAGCGCCCGCATGGTGGCGTCGTCCATGCCGCGCGCGTCTTCAAACACGCAGAGCTGGTTGCCGCCGAAAGTGGATTCTGCAAAGACATTGAGAAGACGGAATGCGTATGATGGCATGGGAATCTTGCTGGGTTGGGGAGCCTGCAATTCTAGCAGCTAGCCGGAGTTACCGATCCAGTTCATGGTGTTTCAAATACTCCATGTCTTGCAGCGGCGAGGCCCCGAACAGCCGGCGATACTCCCGGCTGAATTGCGACGGACTTTCATAACCCACCTTGAACGCCACCGTGGCGGCTTCGATGTTGCCGCTCAAGAGCAGCTTGCGCGCTTCCAGCAAGCGTATCTGCTTTTGATACTGCAATGGGCTCATGACGGTGATGGCCTTGAAGCGGTGGTGCAGGTTCGACACGCTCATGCTGACCGTCTTGGCCAGTTTCTCGATCTGCATCGGTTCGGCGTAGTTGGTCTTGATCCAGTGGATCGCCTGGTTGACTCCTTTTTCCTGGTAATGGGCCAGCACGGTCTGGCCCAGCACGTCGCCGTCTTTGGCGGTGATAAGGCGATACAGGATTTCCTGCTTGACCAGGGGCGCCAGCGCGGCCAGGTCGCGGGGTTTCCTCAATAGCCGCAACAAACGCAGGAATGCATCCTGCAGTTCATCATCCGATTCCTCCACATAGGCGCCGGCGCGCGAGCGGGAATTCTTGGGAACCGGGATGTTGCTTTCGATAACCTGCGCTGCTATTTCCTTGGCGTCCAGGTCGATCCTTATCCCAAGATAAGGCTGCGCGGCAGACGCTTCCACCACCTGGCCCGAAACCGGCATATCGATTGCGGACAGCACATAACTGCCGCTGCCGTAGTGCGTGATCTCGGTCCCTATCAATACTTTTTTTGTCCCCTGCAGCACCAGGCACATCGACGGCTCCAGCATGCCTCTGCTGAGTTCGGTGGGGCGGGTGAAACGGATGAACGAGAGATAGGGCAGCGCCGTGGATACGTCGCGCTGCTCTTCGGGAATGTTGACGAAATGGCCAAGCACCTCCGCCCGCAAGAGATCCAGCAGGCTGGAGGAGTGCATCGGGGCATTGCCGCTATTGCGCATTTTCATTGCTTGTTTCACCGTGACCCATGACCGCTTTCGGCTCCAGGTAGGCTTCAAGTCCGTAGGTGCCGAATTCCCGGCCGATGCCGGATTGCTTGAATCCGCCAAACGGCGCTCTGGGTTCATCATACATGCCATTGATGAACACCCGGCCGGCGACGATCCGGGCCGCCACCTTGTTTGCCCTGCCGACGTCGGCCGAACTGACGAAAGCGTGCAAGCCATAGACCGTATCGTTCGCGATGTCGATGGCTTCCGCCTCGGTTGCATAGCTCAGGATGACCAGCACCGGCCCGAAAATTTCTTCTTGCGCGATCCGCATGTCCGTGGTGACGTTGGCGAACACCGTGGGTTGCACGAAATAGCCCTGCTCCAGGCCGGCCGGATGGCCTGCGCCGCCGACCAGCAGCTCCGCGCCTTCTTCCACGCCCAGGCGGATGTAGCGTTGCACCCGGTCATATTGGGTTTGCGTGACCATCGGCCCGATCGCCGTGTCGGGGTTGTGCGGATCCCCCACTTGCAAGGCTTGCATCGCTTTTGCTGCCAGGCGCTTGACTTCATCCAGGCGACTCGCAGGAACGATCAGGCGGGTGCCTGCCATGCACGCCTGGCCGCTGTTGACGGTCGCCGCCGCTATTGCGATTGGAATGGCCTGTTCCAGGTCAGCATCATCCAGGATCACGTTCGGAGATTTGCCGCCAAGTTCAAGGGTAACCCGCTTCATGGTGTCGACCGCGCCGCGCGCGATGGTTTTGCCGACATCGGTCGAGCCTGTGAACGAAATCTTGGCAATGTCGGGATGGCGGGTCAGTTCCGCGCCGACCGTGGCGCCGCGGCCGGTGACAATGTTGAACACGCCGGCCGGCAAACCGGCAGCATGCAGGCACTCGGTCAGCAGCTGGGTTTGCAGGGCACTCAATTCGCTGGGCTTGATCACGGCAGTGCTGCCGGCGGCAATCGCCATGGCCAGCTTGCTGCAGATGAAACCGTAGTTGGCGTTCCAGGGAGTGATGAGGCCGACCACGCCGAGCGGCTCCAGCACGACTTTGGAGATGCCGACATGCTTGACGAAATCGAATGTCTTCAGCAGTTCCTTCGCTTGAAGAAAGCTGTTGGCCGCGCGCTGCGTGGTTGCATTGCTCGTGCGGTACGGACCGCCGTATTCTTCGATCATGGTGTCCCGCAGTTCGTCCGAGCGGGCTGCTACGGCGTCGTGCATGCGCTGCAGATACGCCATGCGCTGTTCCTTGGTGGTTTGCGAAAAACTCTTGTAGGCAGCCTTCGCCGCTGCAATCGCGGCTTGTGCATCCTGTTCATCGGCGAGCGTGACTTTGCCGATCACCGCCTTGGTCGATGGATTGACGAGTTCGAGTATTTCCGTGCCGTGGGGTTTGATGAATCTGCCGTTGATATAGATATGGTCTACCGTTTTCATGGGATCTCCGCTGATGGATAAAACGTTGATCTCATCATAGGCGGGCAGGCATCGGGCAGGGTAGACCAATGCTGTGCGAGGATTGCCTGATTCTGCCGAATCGGCATGTGGCGGACGGCAATGCCGATGGTGTGGAGCACCTGCAAATAGCGCTTTGGCGGCGGCCGGTCCGGGATGCATGCCGGATGCTGTCTCCGAATTCCAACAAGAGTGTTAATTCTTGCAAAGTTTCCGGATTAAGAATATTTCCTGTTGGTAATTAACGAGGCTGGCCGTTATGATTTGATAAGATTTGCCTTCGGGTAAAATATAGCGTTAAATATTGTTTAAATAACATTTAACAGTAACGGTTCAATTTCGAGGAACCCCGCATGAGCAGTTTGCCTCAATCCATCCTGGCCTTGGTGCAGGATCGCCAGCATAACCGGATATTGCGCCTGTCTTTCCCCCATGGCGACGGGCCGCGCACGACATTGGTGGCGAATCGCCTCGAAGCCGAAGAAGGCTTGTCCCGCGATTTCGAATACAGGGTTGAAGTGCTGGCAGACGACGCCAGCATCCCGCTCAAGGAAATCCAGGGCAAGATGGTGACCGTGGAACTGGTGCGCGGCGATGGCAGCCTGCGCTATTTCAACGGCTATGTCTTTGAATTCCGGCTGGCCCGGACCGACGGCAGCGTGGCGTTTTACTCGATGGTCCTGAAGCCGTGGCTAGCCTATCTCCGGCTCCGCAAAAACAATCTCCTGTTCCATGGCAAGACGCTGAACGAGCAAACGCAAAACATCTTCAGCGATTACGGCGCGCATGCCGACTGGGATTCACGCGTCAAGGGCAACGACCTGCCGTTTACCATGGCTTGCCAGTTCGACGAATCCGATCACAACTATCTGCACCGGCGCTGGGAAGCCGCGGGCTGGCACTACTGGTATGAGCATTCCGAGAAGGGGCATCAGCTGGTCCTGTCGGACGATTCGACGCAGGCCGAACCGATCGCCGGCAGCAGTTCGGAAATCCGTTTCCAGCGCCACGCCGGGGCGCAGGAAGAAGACGCCATCGGCGAATGGACGCCGGTGCGGCAGATCGTCCCGGGCCGGGTCGCCCTGTCGGGATTCAATTTCAAGGCGCCGATCCCGGCCAACCTCGACATCCCGACCATCAACCAGCAAGGCGACGTGCTCGATGTCGAGTCGTACGAATACGCGGGCGCCTATGGTTTCAAGGACCGCCAGGATGGCGATGCCATGGCCAAGCGGCAGATGGAGCAGATTGAAGCCAGCGGCAAGCATGTGGCGGCGGCAGGCAACAGCCGCTTTGCCGTGCCGGGGCGTTCGTTCGTGCTGACCGGCCACTTCAACGTCGGCGCTTCCGGCCAGGCGGGAGGATCGGGCAAGAATGAGTTCCTGATCGTCAGCGTGGTCCATAGCGCCAGCAACAATTACCTGCAGCAGGCTGACCAGCCGGCTGCCTATGACAACCGCCTGATCTGCATCCGCAAGAGCATCCCGTGGCGTCCGGCGCGCGGCTTCAATAGCGTCGACACCAGGATCCAGGCGCCGCAGACGGCGACCGTGGTCGGGCCGGCCGGGCAGGATGTCTACGTCGACGAATTCGCCCGGGTCAAGCTGCAATTCCATTGGGACCGCATCGGCGCCAATGATGAAAAGAGTTCGGCCTGGGTGCGTGTCGCCAGTCCTTGGGCCGGCAGCGACCTCGGCTCCATCTCGACCCCGCGCATCGGCTCCGAATGCATCGTCCAGTGGCTGGACGGCAATCCGGACCATCCGATCATCACCGGCGCCGTCTACAACCAGAGCAACATGCCGCCATGGCAACTGGCCGGCCAGCAGGTCCTGACCGGCATGCGCAGCCGCGAGTTCGGCAATGGCGGCAACGGCCGCAGCAACCACCTGATCCTGGACGACACCAACGCCAAGATCCAGGCGCAGCTCAAGAGTGACCATCAGCACAGCCAGCTCAGCCTGGGCAACATCACCCGCATTGAAGACAATGCCGGGCGCAAGGATTTCCGTGGCGAAGGATGGGAGTTGCGTACCGACGGCCATGGCGTCGCCCGTTCCGCCAAGGGCATGCTGATCACTACCGAGGCGCGCGCCAATGCGGCTTCGCATATCAAGGACATGGGCGAAACGGTGCAACGCTTGTCGCAGGCAACGGACGGCCATCAGGCACTGGCCGAATTGGCCGAACAGAGCGGCGCCCAGGAAGCGCCTGCACAGCAAACCGATGTTGCGCAAGCGCTCACAGGCCAGAACCAGGCAATCCAGGGCGGCGCTGCCGAAGGCGGGGACAGTTTCCCCGAGCTGGCGGCGCCGCACCTGGTGCTGGCCAGCCCGGCCGGGATCGAAACGACGACCGCGCAGTCGATGCATATCGCCAGCACCCAGCATACCGCGATCAGTTCCGGCAAGAGCCTGTCGATCGCCAGCGGCGACAGCCTGTTTGCCAGCGTTGCCCAGACCTTCCGCCTGTTTATCCATAAGGCCGGCATGAAAATGATCGCAGCCGCAGGCGATATCGACGTCAAGGCGCTGTCGAACAATATCAACCTGCTGGCCAAGCTGAACATCAGCGTGACTGCCGAGCGCGTCACTATCACGGCGAAGGAAGAAGTCTTGATCAACGGCGGCGGCAGCTATGTCAAGCACAATGCCGGCGGCATCGAATACGGCACCAATGGTCCGCATCTGGTGCATGCGGCGAGCCGCAGCTGGCCTGGGCCGAAAAGCTTGCCGGTCAAGACCCAGCCGGACATCTGCGTCAGCTGCATGCAGGAAGCGAATCAGCAGGCTTCCACGCTGACCAAGCGGCTCTGAATGGATATGACATGAGCGCTCCGTTACACGTAGTTCCAGGTTCGGCAGAATCAACGCCATCGCATGATCCGCAACAATTCCTGGATGAAGTCGCGCAGGCGCTGAGCCACGATTTGCGCATCCTGCTGCGGCCGCCGCGCACTGCCCAGTGTTACGCGCTGGTCAACGCAGGGCAATGCGCGCCGGGCAGCATCGCCAAGCTCATCGCTGACCACGAACTCGATGCGGAGCCTTTGTTTGCCCACACGGCAGAGGATGCGCACGTGGACCAGGGGCCATGGCTGTTGCGCTTGCCGCCGCAACCGTCGGACGCTTTGCTGCTGCGCCTTGCCACCGATGCCGGCAGCAGACAGGCGCTCAGCGTGATCGCCAGTCCGCTGCGCACCCATGTGCTGTGCGCCCATCTGCGCAGCTGGTTCAACGGCCTGCTGGAAGATAAATCGCAAGTGCTGATGCGTTATTTCGACCCGCGCATCGGCCTGGACATGGTCCAATGCTGGCCGCAACCGGTACGCCAGCAATTCCTCGGCGCGATGCAATGGTGGGCAAGCTGGGATCATTTGTTCACGCCGCGCGTCATCCGCGGCGCAGCGCAGCCGCAACCGGCCGCGCTCAGCGAACCGCTGCCAATCGGCGCCGAACTGCAGCTGGCGCTGGATCGCCTGAACCACGCCGAGCGGCTGCAAGCCCTGATCCTGAAAGAAGATACCGATCCCGGCGAGCTCGACCACATCGCCGCGCCTGTGCTGCGCGTGATTGCCCATCTACAGCTGAAGCTGGCCGAGCAGCTGGATTTGAGCGAATGGAGCGACCAGCGGCTGCTGATCGCGCTTGGTTTGCGGATGCACCCGCGCGCTTGCGACGAGCCGCAGCTAAACGCCTTGCTGCGCGCCAGCGCCGCTGCAAAAGAATCGATCGCTGCTGTCATCGGGCGCATGCCCGCGGCGTATTGGGAAGGGCAGCAGGCCGATGCGCCGCGCAGCCTAGCGCTTCTCTCAGAAAAAATACTGACCCCGTTACGCCTGCGCCGCGCTGGAAACGTTTCCAGCCATCCGCTAGCGTCATTGGCCTAATACTTTTATCCGGACTATTACATGGCTGATATCTCTTCAAGCGTAGCAAATGCCTCCAGCGGCAAGAACCAGACTCCCGGCGTTACCGAGTGCGAAAAAGATCCTCCTATCAGTGCTGTCATTCTTTACCCCAGCCTCGGCACGCCGTTGATCCTGGCGCCGGGGCAAACCAAGTGCAGCATTTTCCTGGGAGCGGCTGCCGAGGCGCGTACACATTTCACCATTGATGAGAAGACCAAGCAGGCACATACCATCCACTGTGCGACTGATCGCCATCTGCGCCTGTATGACATCAAGAAAAAGGACACAAAGACCGATACCACCCAGGGCACTTTGTTTGGGGATGGCAAGACATTTTCCAAGGCCAAGACAGCCATCAACGGCTGGCTGGTGGGTGACTTCGCCGCTGGCGCCCTGATCAAGAACCGGCACGGCCAGCCGTTTGCGACAATTTCAACCCAGGCCGCCGAAGTGTACCGGGGGCTAAGCCATGTCTACGAAATCGAGATAGACCTGACGCAGGGACCGTTTACCAGCATTGGCAACGATGCCTTCAAAACGTTTGCCTGGATGGTGGAAATCGATGAGGAACATGCCCGTCATCAGGAATATCAAGGGATTACCCATGTCGAAGGACAAGACATGTACATCCACGATTTTCTGCACAACCAGAAAAATGCCGCCGCCAATCATTTTGCGCGGCCCTATGAATTCAATCTCGATAATTTCCAGGCAACGGGCCTGCCGGCGCAGAGGGCCGACCGGCTGATGAGCTGGCATCCGGTCATTCGCGGCAAGAGCGACACGCTCAAGATCGGCCATTTGTCGGATGTGCACGTGAATGTGCGCCACAACGCGTTGGCGCAATCTCCGGCTCGCGTGATCGAAGACGATGCAGCGGGCGCATTGGCAGACAAGGTCGGCGGCAAGGTGTGCAACAGTTTCATGGCTCTCAAGGATCTGTTTGAGCAATTCGGCAAGGGCGAGAACCGTGCCGATGCGATCTTTCTGACCGGCGACCTGATCGACTTCAACCGCAATATCGACCCGGACAAGGTCGGGGGAACCATTGGCGACCAATGGAAAAATTTCAACGTGCTCGGCAAGCTCGACGACAAAAATCTGTACAAGCGGGGCATGGACGATATGCTGATGTACAGCCTGGTGCGGCACTCTTACCGGGAATTGACGCTTCCTGTTTTCATGACGACCGGCAATCACGAGGCGTATGACGTGCCATACGGAGTCAGCCCGCGCGCCGACTCCAGCTTGAGCACCTGGGCTAACAAGATGGGACGGATGGAAGAGATGGCAACCGGCATGTCGCCGGTGATGCCAACGATCAAGCGCGACGGATGGTGGTTCAAGACCTCTTCACGAGAAGAGCAGATAGCGGACCTGCGCAAGGATGTTGAGGCAGCCAGCGAGTGGATTGCCGGCAAGGCCAACGAAGGGATTGCCGCCGACCACAACATGACCATCTATGAAGCGACGCTGGCTTACGGTCCAACCTATGCGCAAATTTACACGGCGAGGAATTTTCACGCGGACAATTTCGACTGGTTCAGCGCCCTGTTCACGCCGCTGTCGGATTTTGTCATCCCATACGGCGCGAAACCGGAAGACCCGGCCGGCAAAGATGCAAAGCAGGTGCTGTGCGGCCTGGAATGGGGCAATGGCGAGGTCTACATCAACTTGAGCATGGAAAAAGTAAAGGGGATGGCGGGCGACAGGATCTGGCGCCAGAGCAGCAGCCCTGATGCGCAAGGCAGCACGGTCTTGCCCCGTGCCACGCATTCGATTAATGAACAGCAGAAGCATATTCTTAATTCTGCCGGGCTTTACAAGCAGAACTCCAAGGCAAAGCTGCTGGTGGCGACGCATTTCACCATCATCAACTACAACAAATCGCCGCTGAATGCCAAGCTCAGCATCACGCCGTTTGACAGAGTGCTGTCGGAAGGGCAGGTCCGCGTCGTCGATACGCCAGCTTTCAATGATGCCAATTTCGGCACTTGCGAAAAGAATCTCAAGTGGTATTTCGATACCTGTGTCTTTGTCGACGATACGCGGCGTGTCAATCATCACTTGTCCGGCCATAGCCATCGTTCGGGACTGTACCGGCCGACGCCAGAAGACCGCCCTAACATGTTGAGACGGGCCAATATTGCCGATTCACGCGACCCTGGGCTGCACGGGGAGCAAAAAAGCTCGGACCAGCACACCAATTTTATCGTCAGCAGCTGCGGCGGCCCGATCGGCGTGCAAAACCTGTATGGGGAGCTCAATGGCTGGACCCTGCGTCCGCCTAGCGGAACCTTGCTGGATGCTAAGGGTGGTGCGATTAAACAAGTCAAGACCAGCGATCCTAAAAAGAACACCCAGCCGCGTTTGTGCGTGGCGCTCGACTATCTGGCCGTCATGAGCCGTGGCGACAGCGATATTGCCATGCCGCTGAATTTCATGTGTACCGACTTCAAGCCTGGGCAGGCGCTTTTTTCCCGTACCGTGGATGTCACTCTTAGCGACCAGATGACAGGGTTGGCGTGTATAACTGGAATGAACATATGGGTATTTGTCGGGGGACGGGATGAAGAAACAGGCGACGCAAAAAAAACCTGGCACCGGCTCACGCCATCTTTCTCGGATGCGCCAAAGCAGTTGTTTGGCTCTTCCAGCGGCAGCAAAAAGCGCCTGACGTTTAGCGCATCGGATCTGAATGTGCTGGACAGCGCATTCAGGGCAAATGGCGGGACAAAAATCCCGCAAGCTTTTTGCGAAGTCTTGTTGAAGAAACCAACCGTTGCCGCCGGCCAGCCCGATTGGGGCAAAGACATGAACTTCAGCGATTCGTGGGTATTTCCGCTGGAGATTCAATTTAGAATAACGGAAATCGGAGCCGTGCCGCTTATCGGCAGGCCAGCCGGAGAGCGGGGCGAAGTGCCAGATTGGGGATGGTTATTTAAAACCTACCGGAACGGCCCAGGAAACAGCTATCCGGATCCTCAAAAAGTCATTAAAGGCTGAACATGATAATCATAACTTCACGGCGGAGTTTTCTGCGCCGTGTCAGTGTTTTTGCTTTAAGTCTAACCAACATAACAGGATGTGATGCCATGAGCAGCAAAAAACCAATTGGCGAATTTGGAAAAGTTTTTGACTACCTGCAAAATCCGGAGCTCCGCCAGAAAGAAAATGGCGACGCCCTCATGACAATCAATAGCGCGTCATTTGGCGGCACTGAATTTCATGGCCAAGCATGGCGCAACATCCGTTTCGTCGACTGCGATTTTGCAAGCTCATATGCCATCAAATTGAAGGGCAGTGAAGATCTGCAATTCGACGGTTGCCGCTTTGGCGGAATTTTGGGATTCGGCAAAATGAATCGGGTCCAGTTTTCCAAATGCGCGGGTGTCGGCAAGCTGAATCTGATCGGCGATCCGGGCAGTACGAAAGTCCGTTTCGAAGACTGTAAATTCCAGGGTGACGGCGCCGATCAAAACCATTTTGGCGCATTAGGGACCGAAGGCGAAACGGAGTTCACGCGCTGCCAGTTCAAGTACATGAGCATCTATGGCGATACCAAGCTGACTATCAGGGACTGTCAATTTGAAAATGTTGATTGCCCGATAGATGCGGCGACAGGCGGTTCTGAAGTTCTTATAGAGAACTCCAAGCTGCGCGGAAATTTTGATATGCGTCCTGCCGCATTTTTATCCCTCACCATTCGCAATACCGCCATCGATAACATCGACCTGTCCGAAGCCACGGTCAAGGGCGATGTGCTGATGGAATCGCTGGATGCGGGTTATGTCAATGCCTTGTTTGGATCGGCGGCAAGCCTGACCATACGGAACTGCCAGATCAAGGGGAACGGACGAGACGTATTCCAGACTTCGCCGGCCAAGATCGTGCGTATCGACATTGATAATGTCACGTTTGGCAAAGCCAGCGAAGGGGTGTTTATCGGTGGAGGCTTTTCCAGCAAGAAAGAAATAGTGCGCGTCAACCAGTCCCTGCGGCTTCACAATTGCAAGATTCCTGTGCTGGCGTCGAATCATATAAATACCGCAAACCTGATTCTCGATAATTGCGCCATCCAGGAAGCCAGTTTCAAGGAAAGCCGCATCAGCAGGCTGGACATCAAGAATACCAAAATCCTCGAAAGGCTTGATTTCACGAATACGCAGGTCGAAACGCAAGATTTGACGACATTGGCGCCGTATAAAGGACGTGTTGATAAATTAGACGGATCAAATGTAAAGCTGCCGGGTTAAGTTCGACGAACAGCAGACTCCGCAATTTTTAGATTGGAAAAACACGATGATGGAAACGAGTGAAGCCCAGGCAAGCTGGCTGGGTTTATTGCCAGTTGTGGTGGTGCTGTTGGTGCTGGCATTGCTTGTATGGATCGTCAAAATCGCCAGATCGGCAAAACAGCAGGAATCGGCTGCGCAGGATGCAAATGCCGGCACCCGCGCGTGGGATTGGATACTGCGCGGCATTGGCCTGTCGTTATTGGTTAGTCTCGCCTTTATTGTATTAACCGTCCTACTGGGCCGTTCCATCAATTCTGCTACGGTCGCTCCCTTCATTCCACCGCTGTTTACCTTGTTATTCATAGGATGGCGCCGCATGATGAGGATGGCGCCGGAGAGCGCGGATCCCGCCGTTCCAGCCCCGCGCCCGAACACATGGATCTGGCTGCTGGTGGCAGTCGGATTATTCCTGTTTTTCTGGCTGGCGTCGGTGAATATCGTCTATGTTTTTTATCTGGCCCTGCCTGCACTGATAATCGCCGCATGGTATTGCGCCAGGCGGCAATGGCGGAAAGAAGCTTACCTGGCGGTGGGCAGCGCCATCGCTTTTCCGTTTGTGGGCATCGGCCTTATGGTGGCGATGAACGTGTTGTCGATGTATTCTGGTTCTTACAGATGAATTTAGGATCGCACGAGGCCGCGAAATTGCGAGCGCCGCCTGCTTGGTTTAGTGTAGTTGGATTATTTTTTCAGGAAAAATCATGGCTCTAAAAATCATCGTAGTGGGCGACAAAACCAGTCATGGCGGTCATGTGATCAGCGGTTCTCCCACGCATAACGTGCTGGACAAGCCGATTGCACGGCTGGGCGACCTGGTCGAATGTCCGCTGGTCTATCCGGGTGGTAAACCGCACGGCGTCAACAAGATCATCGAAGGGCATTCGACGTTTATCCTTGACGGGATTCCTGTTGCGCTGGAAGGTCACAAGACCGAATGCGGCTGTACGCTGATCGGCAGCATCGGCGCCACCGTCGGGTAAATCGAGCCGTTCCATATCAAACGTTTTTGAATGAAAAAACGCCACAGGATCTGTTAGGCAGATTCTGTGGCGTTTGACGTTGCTTGTCAGGAAATCTCATGGTGCCGGAGAGAGGAAATTGATTCTGTTTAAAATCAATGAGTTATCTGTTTGTTTCGTAAAAAATGGGGATGGTGCAAATAGTTTTTGAAAATATCGCGAGATGCGAGACACTTCGAGAAATTGTGGCTATTTTGAAACGGATTTGTACTGTAACTAAGTATAGTAACGAGGATTCAATTGTCTCGTTAGTTCAAGGGGATATCCTCTACGTAACTACTGGCTCAGCGACTTACTCGTATCAATTCAGTATCACTCGCTACCCCAACTTTCAATAATGAGTATATGAAGTGCACTGAAACAAGGTGCATGTTCAGCGTATAAGTGACTATTCCTCGTCAGGCAGGGGTTTTGCGATTTTTGAGAAAATGTCCCAAAATTCTTGGGGTATCAGATTGAGCGTCATATAACTTTGATGCAAGTCGTTCGGTGGAAACGGATATGGGAAAAAAGCTTTCCGAACACTGGTTGCGAGAGAGTGATCGTCGCATTCAAGGAACCACCGCGGGTACTGCAGCTTGAGACCACCTTTAAAAAACACGGGAACGAGATTTCTTAAAAGAGGTTCAATTTCTGGGGAAGTCGCCAGAATTTTATTCCACACCGAATCCACGACGAGCTGGAGTTCTGCGGGTTTCTCTTCCTTTAGTCGAGAGCCGTTACCTTGTCGAAGTGATGGGATTTGGTGGAGCTGTGCGTGGAATTGTGAGCGCTCAAGCCATAAACAAAGCCATATATTCAAAGGATCGAATATATAATTTTCGATCCCGTTTCTACTCAGGACGAAAATGCCTTCTTCCTGCATGTTTTGATTTGGCGGGGCGTCTCGATCCAATATTCCATAGAAGCGTTCGAAATCCCATTCACGAAGAAATCGCACGGTCTCTTTCACTTTTGAACAGCCATCTCTAACGGAAAAAGATATGCCCGGGAAGCTAGGCAATCCAGCTTCCAGCATTAGAGTCCAGAGTCCCTTATAGAACGGTGGGTCAGAAGGTCCTTCAAGAACGATGAACCGTGTGGCTGCATCCACGGCGACGAGTCCACCCGTAAGTTTCGCTACTATCTCGGCTGAGTTTTGTACCGGCGCAATCCGAGGGGTACCGTATCGTTGTAGCTCAAATATGGAGCCTTTGGGAGCTAGTGCTACCGTTGATGGAGAGTGTGTCGTCATGATCACCCGGGCACCATGGCGTTCAACCAACACGCTTTGAAGAACGCTTAGAAATTTTCTGACTAATGAAGGGTGCAAATGAGCATCTGGTTCGTCAAGAATGATCACGTCGTAACTTTTTTTCCAGGTTTCGGCTAAGTATCGCCAGGCAATAATTGAAAGCATGATGCGCTCACCAGACGAAGCTTCGGAGACCGGGATTACCGTTCCTCGTTTAATGTCTCGAAGTTGCAGTTGGTATGGTGGTATCGGACGAGCGAGAATTGTTGGACGTTCTATTGATGGGGGGACAATCTCAAAACCGACATCGGCTTCCTTGCAAAATATATTAAACGTCTCCCATGGCGGTTCGCCAAGTTGTTCGATTGATTTTTCCGGATCCTCGAAGGTCCTCGCGGCCCTGTCCTTCGCGGCGACCCGCAGTACCTCATAACTAAGAAATAGGAAGGCTAGGTTGTGTTGATTACTAGTGCCTTGTGCAAGGCGCGCCGGAGTGAGGCGTGGCTCAAATTTGTCCCAGCCGGGAGGTATGGTCTTGAACGCTGTTGCGTTGTCATCCAACGCAGTAGAGATTTTTTCCCATTCGACATACAGAGGGTCGTCTAGATATGTCATTAGTGGGTTTAACGTAGGCATATCGTAGAGGCGGTGAGCCTCAGCAGAAATTCCATCTATCGTTGCTGAGCCCCAATCGGACGGGGTCCATGACGCGGCAGCGTAAAAGGCATTTCCTCCGACGTATCTTTTGCCATCGATATCTAGCGCGGTACCCATCGGTTTGCTTGGCATGGCTCGTGCTCGAGGGTCTCCGGGTATGTGCTGCCCATAGCCAACTGCTATAGCCTCCAATAGCTGCGTTTTTCCGGCGCCATTTTCACCGGTTACGATGGCAAATGGAGGAACGTCGGCCCAACTCATATCTTCAATTGAGCCATGTTTTCCATGTATTCGGTACGATATTGTGTCAATCATTTTTATCTTTATACCGTCAAGAAGTTAGTTGTCGTTTGAGATGTGAACAACGGTGGAGACAGATATGAAATCTGCGTCAGGCTTCCTTAATAGCAAAAAATGCTTATTGGCAGAGTGCAATATAGCAATTTCTGAGGTCGTGGCTGAAGGTTCTCTAAAATAAAGTACCACTCGGGAAAACCATAACCTTTATAACCTTTTGCAGAAAGTGGCTGAAAACCCTTGCTGCATAAGGCCTTGCAAGATTCAGCAAACTATAATCTCGGCATAACCTTGGCATAACTGGGTTATAAAGTTAAAGATAATTTCTATAAAAATAAATAACTATATAAATCAATGATTTAAGGTCTGGTTATGTTTTAGGTTATCAAAAGTTATAGTTCAACCATAACCACCTAAATCTATATAAATCAACGGCTTATAGTGCATAAAATCGCCTGGTTATAAAGGTTATGCTTTCCCCGAGGTCAAACCTGAAATCAGTTTTTCTTCGCTCCCACCAGATTCTCATTTTTACCCCTCCGCGTGCGTCGTTTTGCGTCGCTCTCTCACCACGATTTTTCGCCCTGCGCCGGTTGGTTTCTCCTATTGCGTCACTTTTGCAAATTTGAGTCGAAACCGCCCAATTTAGCGGGCAGGCGTGGCGGGGGGATGACTGCGCGCCAAGGGTTAAAACTCTCAAAATATTTCCTTTTTAATATTCACGGTGAGAACGCGCAGCAGCAGTTCAATTGTTTGTATATCGAAATCTGCCAGAACTACCGAAGTTGGGGCTGCGCTCAAAATATCGAGGCGGTCAATGGGGGAACGAGGCGATCTTGCGATCGAACTCTTCGCATAAAGCGATCTGGATGGGTGGTCGGAAGCGGTTTAGCAACACCACGATTGATTCTATGCCTACCAATCCGTTGTTCAAGGGCTGTATGCATACTGGGCAGGCGACGGAGCTGACTGCAGCAAATTAACAGCATAGGGCGGGCCGTACGCGCAACGAAATAAATGGTTGTTAGAGGGGAGTTTTGTTCTTTATGCAATACCTTTGCAAAATATTGTCACGAAACAACACAGTGAGGAATTTAGCAATAAAAAGCTGCTAATATCCAAGCTCAAATATTTCCCTCTGAGAACTCGGTCGTGTCTTTTCGGCTCGCCAAGATTGCCGATTCGCTGTTGCAATATGTCCAAGAGCGTCGCATCACTCAGAGTGAATCACGGATTGAAATTCCCGAGCATTCACAGGAACATGGCATGAGTAACGTACTGGAAAATTTGCAGGCATTAATTAACGGCCGTCAAAACAAGCGAATCCTGCGCCTATCGTTTCCGCACGACGATGGTCCGCATGCACAATTGCTGATCAACAAGCTCGACGCGATTGAAAATTTGTCGCGAGATTTTGAGTTCAAAATTGAATTACTCTCGGATGACCCAAGCCTGGCGCTCAAGGATTTGCAGGGCAAACTATTCAACATCGAACTTGTTCGAACTGATGGCACGCTCCGCTATTTCAGTGGTTTTTGTTTTGAGTTCCGTTCGATCCGTTCTGATGGTGGGGTCACCTTCTACCAGGCCAAACTAGGCCCGTGGTTGCAGTATCTGCACCTGCGAAAAGACAATTACATTTTCCACGGCAAGACCCTGCGCGAGCAGCTCGACAGCATCTTCAGCGACTACGGCACACTGCCCAACTGGGATTTCCGTGTCAGCGGCGAAGATTTGCCGATGACTGACGCCTTTCAGTTCGATGAAAGCGATCACAATTACATTCATCGCCGCCTCGAAGCGGCAGGTCTCTTGTACTACTACGAACATACTGAGCAGGGTCACAAATTAATCATCACGGATGACTCCACGCGTGCGACATCGATTGATGGTGGTTCGGAAATTAGATTTCAGCGTCACGGCGGCGCCATAGAGGAAGATGGTATAGCCCAGTTCTCTCCGGTTCGACAAATTGTTCCGGGCTCTGTATCGCTCTCGGGATTCAATTTCAAGAAGCCTGTACCGATCAATGCCGGCGTGCCAACTCTGAATAAGCAAGGGAATGTCCTCGATATCGAATCGTACGAATATGTCGGAGCCTATGGCGTGAAGAGCGCTCAAGATGCCGACAGGTTGTCTCGATTGCGCATGGAAGAGATTGAAGCAAGTGGGAAACACTTCGAAGCAGCTGGTAATAGCCGCTTTGTGATCCCTGGCTTCTGGTTCCGTTTGACCGGCCATTTCGCCTTCAATCTTTTCGGTAGCAAAGAAGAGGCCAGTAAAAGTGAGTTTCTCATCCTTTCTGTGCATCACAAGGCATCCAATAATTACTTGCAACAGACTACCGAGAAGGCCGAATACAGCAATACGTTGACGTGTATTCGAAAGATCATTCCCTGGCGACCGGGCCGCAGCTTCAATAGTGTCGACACCAAGATCACTTATCCGCAAACCGCTATCGTGGTCGGCCCATCTGGTCAGGGTTCGATACATACGGATGAATACGGACGTATCCGCGTACAGTTTCATTGGGACCGCATCGGCAATAACGATGAGAAGAGTTCAGCATGGGTGCGTGTAGCCAGTGCATGGGCTGGCGGTGAACTGGGAGCTAAGGCAATTCCTCGCGTCGGCAGTGAAGGAATTATCCAGTGGTTGGATGGCAATCCTGATAGGCCTATCTTTACTGGGGCCGTCTATAACCAGCGCAATATGCCGCCATGGAAATTGGCGACCCAGCAGCCATTGACGGGATTCAGGAGCCGTGAGTTGACACCTGACGGTGGCAATCAGCCTGGTGGACGTTCAAACCATGTGATCCTGGACGATTCCAATGGAAAAATTCAGGCACAGATAAAGAGTGACCATCAGCACAGTCAGTTGAGCTTGGGGCATATCACCCGCATTGAAGACAATGCTGGTCGCAAGGATGCCAGGGGTGAGGGCTGGGAACTGCGCACCGATGGTCATGGCGTTGCGCGCTCGGCCAACGGAATGTTGATCACCACTGAGGCACGCACCAACGCTGCCTCCCACATGAAGGACATGGGTGAGACGGTACAACGTCTCACTTCGGCGCGAGACCAACACGAGACGCTGGCCGACATGGCGCAGCAGGTTGGTGCGCAGGAGAAGCAGGGGCAGCAGGCCGATATCGCGAAAATTCTTAAAGCTCAGAACGATGCGATCAAGGGCAGTGGTGCCAGCAGCGACGGTACTTTCCCTGAGCTGTCGGAACCGCATCTAGTGTTGGCCAGCCCGGCCGGCATCGAGACCACTACTGCCCAATCGACCCATATCGCCAGCGGTGAACACACTGCAGTCACAACTGGTAAGAGCTTGTCGATTGCCAGCGGAGACAGCTTGTTTGCCAGTATCACGAAGACTTTCCGTTTATTTGTGCAAAAAGCCGGTATGAAGATGGTTGCAGCAGCTGGCGACATCGACGTGCAGGCACTTACGAACAGCATCAATATTCTGGCCAAACTGAATATCACGCACACAGCAAATCGCATCACGATCGTAGCGAAGGAAGAAGTTATGATCAACGGCGGTGGCAGCTACGTTAAGTACAACGCCGCTGGAATTGAACATGGGACAAATGGCGCCTATGTTGCGCATGCTGCGAACCACAGTCTCCCTGGCCCGCGCAGTTTTGACGAACATCAAACTGAAACACTCGTCGCGCAGGCGGGCCAACATAGTCAGCGATTTGCCTTTTCTGGTGCTGACGAAATAGCTGGGGCCTTCGGGTTAACCGGCTTACCCTTCCGGATTGTGGATGAAGCCGGTACCTCTCTTGCCGGAGGGGCAATCGGAGAGGATGGACGATTCCCTCGGCAAGATTTTGAAGAAGGAAAAAAACTGGCTTTGCATATCGGTGACGACAAGTGGAAGTTATTTGAGCCGTCACCAGCAGGAGAGGCTCCAGCCGATCAAGCAAACGTTGATGCAGATGAAGATGCGGAACTGCATCATGAAGATGATCCATATATCGGCGCATTGGCCGGTGATGACGAAACCGTTCATCTTTCGGCTGACATAATCGGCCACTACTTTGAGAATCCCGAGGGGGAAGCATGATTTTTCGCAAGAAGCAATTCGCAATGAGAATTTTTCTGTACGTTGTGTTTTATCTTAGCATCGGTTTCGCTCAGAATGTATTGGCCAAAGACGTCTTCCCGATGACTCAAGGTCTGCATGAGTGGAAATTGCCAGCAGGTAAAGTGATTTTGGTGGTCGGCACTTATCAGGACACAACCACGTTTAAGCGCAGTTATAACTTTTATTTCCAAGCAAAAAATAGTGAAACCTGGAATCAAGTTCCAATCTTGCGCAAACCAGATGACCTGCAATTTACATGGTCAAGCGCAAGTGGCGGGGATGTCACATTGGCGGATGGTATTGTCTCGGCGCAGGCGAGCGGCGTCTATTTTATAAGGGCGGACAAGCGAGCCGATAACGGCTGGTACGAAAAGGGCGAATCTGTCGTCACATGGTTTAAGTTTTCTGAAGCGGACAATGATCATCCTGATGATCCTCCTTATTCTTTGAAGCCAGTGTTCACAAGGCGCTACTCCAAGACGTTGAATTTAAGCGTCGAAGATATCTTAAATAAAGAATCCGCTCTCAAACCGGTGAAATGAAGGTCCGAAATGAGTCAAGAATTTGTCAGCGCCAAATATACATACGAACACCTTACTGTTGATTATGCCGCGGCCGACGGAAGCCACTTGTTGCGTACCGGTGGCACTATTGCTTGGCGCTTTAATAATCCAGGAAACTTGCGTCCGGCAAAAGCAGGTGTGGCCATTTATGGGGCGATAGGTGTTGGGAAAACGAAGTCGAATGGTGAGTTTTTAATTTTTGCGAGTTACGAAAAAGGACGAGCACAAAAGAAAGCTTTGCTCCGACGTAAGTACAATGAACGTACTATCTACACGATGCTTGCTGGTGTGGAGGACAAGAATGGGAATGTAACCCAAGGGTATGCACCCGCCAGCGATAACAACGATCCCCAGGTTTACGCGGATGCCATTAGCAAACAGACGGGTTTTCCGACGACGAAAAAACTCAGCGATCTTACCGATGCTCAACTCGATTCCGTTCTTGATGCGATGGAGAAGCACGAAGGTTTTCACAACCAGCAATCGACCAGAAAAGAACAAGTGGTAAATACCACAACTGTCACTATCTCCGATGGAACAAAACCCAAAGCTAATCTCCCAGTAAAGATCGACATTGGCGGAACGAGTCACCAAACGAAGACTGATGACAAGGGACAATTGCCTCTCATCGCGCACTTAGATATTGGGAAGACCGTTAGCATTTTTGTTGCTAGCGTCGAAGGGGAATGGAAGAAAATCCACGACTTCGTCATGGGTGATAAGTCGAACTCGTTTGCTCTGTTTAATAATTTACGAACGTACGTCGCTCCAACTGACTTAAAGAAAGTAAAAAGTGACGCGCCGTCAAAGCGTCGGCCTGTGCACTATGTGATTCAACCCGGTGACACGCTCAGCAAAATTGCCAAAATTTATAAAACTACCGCTGAGGAAATAAAGAAAGACAATCCGCAGATCAAAGATGAGAAGAAAATATTCCCATCGCAAGTCATCTCTATCTATGGAAGTTTTTCACCTCAATCCGGGAGCAGTCAGAAACAAGCTAGGCCGAAGTTGGAGCAAGTCCCTAAAAAGAAGGTGCCAAATGCTGCCGAGCCGGCGCAACCCGCTGCCGCAGCCGCACCAAAGGCAGAAGAAAAGAAGCCACCTAAACCGCCTGCCGAAAAAGTGGAGTTGGCGCGTAGTAAGGATGGCAAGGGAGAGCCAATAGCGCTGCTGCAGCCAGATCAGCAGCGCGCCCCATGGATGGCAGTCGCAATTGCTGAAGCAAAAAAATGGGCGGGAAAAACAGAAGATGTGATTACCGAGACATCAAACTATCATGAATTGATCGGCGTCACGTCCCTTAAGACTTTGAAGGGAACTCTGAATGCGTGGTGTGCCTCGTTCGTGAATTATTGCTTATCCACGGCTCATCCCGCTTACGTTAAATGGAAGAATCCGATGCGCGCAAGGGGAGTGGCTTCAGATCCTAATTTTGTCGAGATAAAAACACCGATCTTTGGGGCCATCGCGCTAATTGGCACTCATCACGCTACGTTGGTGTATGCTAAATCGGGACACGATTATATTTGTTTAGGCGGCAATCAATCCGACCAAATTAATTTCTCTCCTTTCCGTAAAGGAGTTCGTTTTTTTGTGCCGGTTGCTTACCAGGAATTTGCGAAGAAAGACATAGAAAAAGCGAACACTCTGGCAGAGCATTCGGCGGAAGAATTAAACAAGGAATTCGGAATCAAGACAAAGACCAAAAAAGGAGATGCTACAAGATGATTGGGGCAGCCATGCAAAAGAATATTTCACGAGCAGTATTGCCAATAGTTTTCCTTGTCTCCGCGAGTTGCAGCAGTGCTTTTTCGGCGGAAATAACGACTTCCAAAATTGATCAAAAAATTCTGTCCGCTGAACATATCGAACTAAAAGGGGATTTAATTTCTGCAACTAATGTACAGGACAAGATAGGCCAGCACATATTGGTTTTGACGGAAAAAAATGGACCATCGAAAACCGAAAAAAATAGTTCCAGAAATGAGCGCATAGATTTGCGCGCTGTTTTTTACGCTAAAGACAATGCAGGTTGGGTTGAGGAATGGACTATTTCGGATTTTGTTGACTGTCCAGGTTTAGATTCCAGCGCGTCTTTTTTCGCGAAGAACGTGACGATTACTGACCTGAATAATGATGGAGTGGCCGAAGTCACGGTTCCATATAAGATGTTTTGTGGTGGAGGGATTGATCCTAGCACCGTCAAAATCATTATGCGAAAAGGTAAGGAAAAATTCGCCATTAGAGGGGAGTCCCAAATAGTTATTCAGGGCCAGGAACCATACGGTGGGGAGAAGACTTACGATAAATCTTTGCTGCTACCCGAAAATTTGGTCTATAAAAAACACCTTGATGCGATATGGAATAAGGTTTACGTCGAGCGGCACTGAGATCAAACGGCATGGTATTGAGAAATCTAAATACAGGTAATGATTAGAAGCGAACGTCAGCAGTTAGTGCTTAAAGAAATGCAGCAAATCGCAAATGACCGCGGTGGCTTATGTTTATCAGACATCTATATTAATTCTTCCACGAATTTGCTCTGGCAATGTGCGAAGAAGCATCAATGGCATGCAACCTCCCACAGTGTAAAGCGCGGCAGCTGGTGCTTACGTTGCTACTACGACCGTATGCGCGGCAGCGTGGAAGAGATGCGTGGGTTCGCAGAGCGGCGCGGTGGGCAGTTGCTGTCCAAGCGCTATGTAGACAGCAGATCCCAATTGCGTTGGAAATGTGCCGAGGGGCATACCTGGGAAACGACTGCGGCAGTGGTGCGTGGCGGGCGTTGGTGTCCCAAATGCCATGTCGATAGAAAGCGCGGCACAATTGAAAAAATGCAGGAGCTTGCAGCCAGCAAGGGTGGGCTTTGCTTGTCAGATACCTACGTCGACAGCACTACACACCTGCAATGGCAATGTGCTGTGGGTCATATCTGGAGCGCTCAGCCGGAACGAGTTCGCCGCCACTGGTGCGCGCAGTGTTCATTCGAGCACATGCGTCTGGGTATCGAAAAAATGAGGGAAATTGCGCGGGATCGAGGCGGCCGCTGTCTGTCAGATATTTACACTAATGTGGTAACGCCGCTGAGTTGGCAGTGCATCGAGGGTCACACTTGGGAGGCCCTGCCGATGTATATTCGTAAAGGGCGCTGGTGCCCGGAGTGCCGTCGTATTGCGCAAGACAAGCAAAAAATACTGAACAAGAGCAAGAAGAAGAATCGATTCTCAATACCTGAATTGCTTTGAGCTGTACAGGTGGTTATTTTTAGGATTCCCATGGCATACGATTTTATTGTGTATTTGAATCGCCGCAATATGCCTTCGCCTCAAACATGGCAGACGGCTATTTCTGAGGCTGATTTCCCCGTACTCCTAGACATCAATTTTGATGTCGACTCATTTTCTGGCTTTCTGCCATGTCCCGTAAATGGACATCTCTCTGGTTTTGAATACTACTCGTCGGAAATTTCGCCGGGAGATGAACGCGATGCAGGTGAACCTGCAGATACAGATTTTTCGATTCTGTTCTCAATTGGAACTCGGCCGCTCGAGCTCGTTTCGGCCCTTGCCGCGTCAAGCGTGCTTGCTTCAATGTCGGGAGGGGTAATTTGTGACCCGCAGGAGGGACAGTTTATAGATGCGAAGGATGCTATAGCCTGGGCAAAGGAACAACTTAGCCAACAACAGAACTGACCGACCTGCTGCTGTCGGTCAGTAACGGTTATGAGTGCGATTTCTTTGAAATCGGGCAGTTAATTTCCGGTATCGGCCCAGAGTGTGTAAAAACGGATCCAATCGGGATCCGTTTTTACACACTCCGGGCCAGGAGCAGTCGCTAACAAACTCAGCCCAAAGCGGACATCTGATCGTCATCGTTATATGTTGCCGCTTGAGCACGGTACGCCAACCCTTTACAGCCTGGTCCGTTAGATGGACCTAGAATACGAACAAGGAGTGCAAATAGTGAGTAACGGTAACCGCCCGCCGGTATGGCAAATGGTTAAAGAAGCGGTCCAGCAATTGAATGGCGAATGTACGTATCAAGCAATTAAAGCAAAAGTGAGGTCGATGTACGGCGATGGCATAAACGACAGTTCAATGACATGCAGCATTATCTCGGGGGCGGTGAATCATCCATCGCGTATCCATTACAGCGACAACAAGAAGCCACGGCTCACCGACACAGCCTACGATTACTTGTTCAGCATTGGGCGCGGACGGGTTGTTTGGTACCAGCCTGAGAAACACGGCGTGTGGGAAATCGCGCATTCTGCCGACGGCGCACTGATCGTCCGCCTCGCGGATGGCGTGGGCGACAATCTAGCGCAGATCGCCGAAGCCGTAGAGGCAACCGATGAGTCGTACAGCATGTTCGCTCTAGAGGCGCACCTTCGCGACTACCTCGCCAAGAAGCTTCCGAAACTACCTGGTCACGATGCGCCGCTTGCGCTATACCGCACGGACGATCGTGATGGCGTGGAATTTCAGACCGACGTTGGTCCCATCGACATTTTGGCGACCAGCAACGGTGACTTCTATGTACTCGAACTGAAAGTCGGTCGCGGACCGGACGCGGCTCTAGGACAAATCCTTCGTTATATGGGCTGGGTCAAAGTGCACTTAGCGGGCGACAAGAATGTGTATGGCATCATCATTGCGTCGGACATCGGCCAGAAACTGCGTTACGCGGCAACGCAGGTTCCGAATGTCCGCCTGATGGAGTACGACCTCGCCGTAACGCTTCGCTCCGCGGCCCTGCATGTTTGACCAGGCATCATTACTGGTCCAGGCAACGCCAAGACTAGTTACCGCCCCTTCAATGGGACAACAGAAAAAGCGATGGGCTCAAAACGGCCGAGGCTGTGTGAAAACGCAAAAGACATGAATTTTCGTGGGTAGAGTGACCATTGCCGATATCGAGAAAATCGCGTAGCGGTCGTTTTGAGAGGCCGATTTTTACGTGAGCCGAATTTTTCTGCGTTTTCACACAGCCTCGGCCAAAAGCTGACTTTGACGCACTTCACCAAAACGATATTGCTTTGTTAAGTTCCAAGTGGCAACATGCGGTAACAATTTTTCCGCCACGATTAAGTTGTTCAATATCGACGCATATGCGTTTCGGTCCACGTAGTATTTATGCCCGCATCTAAACAGGCGTCCGATTGGGAGAGCATGCAAGCTAAGTATCGAATTTCAGAAGAAGACTACGTGAACACGATGAAGCTGTTTGTTAAGCTAACTCGGCACCAAATTTTCATTTATGCAGCGTTAGCACTGGTCCTAATCGCGCTTGCTGTGTTTGGTTCGTTAGTTGTCAAAGCCGGTGCAATCGGTGGACTTGCGGGAGGGCTGATTGTGACGGTGCTGGGGCGATACATCATTGCCCCCATAATGGCTCGTCGGCACTATAGAAAATACAAAGCCATTCATGAGGAGTTCACAGTTGAACTACTCCAAGATGGCGTCCGTTTTATTTCTCCGAATGCAGATGGAAAACTCATCTGGAACCACTTGGTGAAGTGGCGTCAGAATGACAATTACATTCTCATCTATCCGATGCCTAGGCTCTATCATATCGTGCCAAAATCTGTCGTATCTGACGGCTTTGACGTATCTTTGTTGATTAATCGATTGACTCAACATGTTGGCGGTCCAGTCTAAGCGGACAGCTACTCGCTCTTCAAGCCCTTACATTGCCAGGCATATCTGTCCAGTCATTTACCGGTTCATTCGCGGAGTTCGCCTTGATGCTGTCGTTTGCCGCTGCGTGCTTTCGGCCAAAAGCTGTCGTTTCGGATACGTACCACCAAGAAATGGCGACCGCGAATTACCCTATAAAGAAAGACAAAATGAAATCGAAACTTGTACGCCTCTTGTTTGGGATATCGCTGGTCGCAGTAGTGCAATTGTCTGTTGCCAATGATAAGTTCGCACTTTCACGAGGCACGTATCGCATCGAGGGAACGTGCGAACGGACCTTTTTTTTGGGAGCGGACACCACTCCGATATGTAAGTCATTTGCTGGAATTGATGCCAAAAACCCAGACGCTCCGATATTCATATTCCCTCTCGAAGGGAACGCATGGTTCTTCGTTTCATCTGGGATGGTTGCAGTCTCTGCGGACAATTCGGTTGCGACCTACAAGATTTATAGGTTATTTGACCAAATGTTGAACGCTGAATTCAGCTACAACAATGGTGAGTGTGAATTTTCCATGAAGGACACCGCTCCGGCCATCAGGTGCACTTTATGGAAAGGAGATGAAAAATCTACCATTGCGCGTGAGATTTCCTTTGTCGGCTCTGGAACTTGGCAATTTTCCAAAAAGTAGTTTTATCGTGTTTGGTGAACATGGCATGATGCGCGACATGAACGGGTCGTGAACCACCATTCGCCGATGGCTATTGGCGCAAATCGGCCAATAACGGCCTTTGATGTGCAAGTCATGAATCGCCTTTCGGTATGATGCAATTCACATTTATGACGCTGTAAAAATTAGGCTTATGACCGGTAATCAGGAATATGTATAAAGCGTTTATTGATTTCAGCGAACGGATTTTAGGCCCAATCTTTTTCATTTTTTTCGGGCCGATTTATCTTTGGTATATGATTCCTGCGTGGGTCAACTTGGAGCCAGTAACAATAGGCAAATTCTCGCGTCACATAGTATTTTATGAAACGAGCCCAGTGCTCTACGTTTCAACGGCAATATTTACATTTTTGGCGTGTTTCACGGGCTGCGTTTGGGGATTTACTAGATTATTTAATATTCGATATTTCCTGAAATTTCTTCCATCAAATCAGAAGAAATCGTCGAAAAATTTAAAGTTTTGACGCTGACGGTAATCCATCAAGCACGGCACGTTGCAGCGATGCCCGCTACCGGCCAGAAGCGGACCCTCACAGAGAGTTCATAATCCCGATACTTTAATTTTCCCTACCTAATTTAGATGCAATTACACGAACAATTAGAAACCGTCGTTGACGAAACCACATTCCTTGCGTTCGTCGCAGCTCTTGAAAAAGACCGCCGCGCAAGTGCAGGAGGACGCGTTGATGACTTCGGGCGAAATGAACACGGATGGGAAAATCATTCGATTGAGGACTTTCTGGAAGCTGCTCATGCTTGGGCCGAAGATTCAGCATTCGGCTCTAAGCAAGGTTTGGCGTCGGAGTCCCCTTGGAAGAAGTTCGCGGTCTTTCTCTTTTGTGGGAAGATATACGAATGATGCCAAAAGAAAAATAATCCGCAATCGGCCAATAGTAGACGTTACTGTTTAATTGAATTAGGTGCTAACAATGGGGTACTTAAGATTGATGCGACGTCGAGGCGAAACGCTCTACACAGGTAGTGAGCAAACTGCGCTATTGTCGCTGCTCACTAACCTTCCGGGAGTCTCTGCCGCAAAAATTGATGGGGTCCATCCGAAAGGCGGTTATCGCGTCAACTGTGCCATCACTAAAGAGGAATTTGACAGCGTAATCACAGAGCTTGAGTCGAATGGCTGGATGTCGGCAATATAATCAGCTATGACTGTCTGCAATCGGCTGTGGATTCAACCGGTGGATTCTTCAATCAGATTAACGTCAAACAATGCCGGGAAGGTCCTTATGCTCTCTGTAAACGAATTAATAGACCGCATTAGCGAATTCGACGGAAAGCCTGTCGAAGTAGCTGGGCTTCTGGTCTTCGAATTCGAGAACACATCTCTCGAGCATTTTCCAAAGGCGGAACGCCGTGAAATTACCGATGATATTGAGCCGCCGTACTATCAATCAGGCGTATGGTTGGCCTTTGGAAGCGGAAGCATTCAGCCAAATGAAAGGGCACTCTCGCGATGGGCTGGTAAGCGTGTACGAGTGTCTGGAGTTGTACGAGGACCTAATGGACCTGGCGGCTGCGGACATTTCAGTGGCTGGCGATGCGAGATTGAGCCATACACCATCGAGCGCATGTAAGATAACGGCCACCAGACTATCCGTTGAGACGCCGTCCGCTTTGGGACGGCCGCTGCCGGCCAAATGCGGTCGTTCCAATCTTGTGATGGTGGATTAAGGAGAATGAATGTACAAAGTATATGCGGGTCCTAATCTCGTCGGATTCTCGGCCCTGGAGGCAGGCGATGCTCCGATGGGAGTGGCATTTGGAAATTTTCAGCCTACAGCAGAATATGATCGTATTAGGGATGTATGTCAGAAAATTCATTCGGACCAAAGTGACATTCAACTTTCAGTCACAACAGCTGATGGCGCAGTAATTCCTGCGATCGGAGTTAGCATCCTTGACTATTCGATTTCGCTAGGAGAGCCAGAGATAGAAATCAATTTGCTTGGCGTTGAGGCTAAGTTGTACGAATCGCTGTTTCCTCATCATGTGCAATCATACAAGCAGCTCTAAAATGAAAATCCTACAAACTCCAGTCAATGGGCTGAAGTAATGCTGTTTCGATTTGATCGTCCGTAATCGGCCAGAACCTGCCAGTCGAGAGTCTGCTCCAAAGCTGACATTGGTGTCGCTGATATTGGAAAACTTCCGCGTAAAATTAACATTTTTCGTTGCATTACTGAGGTGTAGATGTACCGTATTATTAAATTCATTGGCTGGTATATCGCACTCTCAGTTGCAGCAATATTGGGAATGCTAGTTCTTGCATTTCCTGACTATCCGAATACGCAATCTGGCTGGCTGTGGTTTTTTGTTTTGGCACTGCCTGTAACACTTGTCGGTGACTTGATAGGGGAATTCACTTTTAGAAATCGCGTAGCGCAAGCCATTTTAGAAAAATCACAAGGCAAGGCGTTCTCGTTACTGCGCATCCTATACGGACTTATTGCGATGCTAATATTGTTCGGCATAGTTTGGACGCTTGCGATGCATTTCGGCGTGAATAAAGTGTGATTTTTTACTTCCTTAATTAGTCCGCACCCGGCCAAAAGGGGACGCGAATAAATGAAGAAACTAATTTTTCAAGCGCCGCTACGCGGAGAGGGGCGCTATGTACGTCAGAACGGTGGGTTGCATCGTTATGGTCATGTCGTGCTGCTTCTCGAACATGCACTGACGGGCTTATCGTTCTCGTGGGAAGTCTCTGAGAAACAGATTCCTGCAATATTCAAGGAAGCGATATATAGAGGAGTGAGATGTTCGTTTTGGCCAGGAGAAAAATTTGAAAATTATATTCCCGATGGTTTGCTGGTCCGTATAGTGGACGGCTCATCACACGAAAATGACTCAAACGAAGGAAGCTTCGAAATTGCATCCGCCCTAGCAATTTCAATGGCGCTAGCATCGGAAGATGTGGGGCCGATAACAGTCGCCTCTTGATGTCCGCCTCCGGCCGAGGCTGTGTGAAAACGCAAAAGACATGAATTTTCGTGGGTAGAGTGACCATTGCCGATATCGAGAAAATCGCGTAGCGGTCGTTTTGAGAGGCCGATTTTTACGTGAGCCGAATTTTTCTGCGTTTTCACACAGCCTCGGCCAAAACCGGACTGCCATTACTCGCCTCCAAAGCGGTCGCTCCTTGCAACCTAGGTTAAATTGATGTCTTGCGATATAAAAAATTAGGAATTCTCCCTTATGCTCATTCCGGTCAACCTACGCAAGATTACTCCACACAAGGATTGGAACCACCGTACACCGTTCCCTCCGTTAGGTTTCTTACTATTTTTTGAATGCGAGTTGGGGAACGGAGACACGTTTGGCTTATATTGGCCTATAGGGCGCGAAGACTACGAACCACTTGTTGTTGAAACCTGGCATGACTCATGGCAAATACAGCCCACTTATTCCAGTCTCGACTCATTTCTCACTGCAGCTCAATCCTCCCCGGATGAATATCCCGAGCCTCCATCACTGTCAGAAGACCCCAGGTCTCCAAGGACTTGCTTACAAGCGGCAAAGGAAAGCATCAAAAACCAAGATATAGAAACGTCCATTCAGCATCTTGAAACGGCTTTGGTAATGCTGCCAGAGTACACAGATGCGTTGTCCCTTCTGTGGCAACAATATGTTCGTATTGGTCGCATTGAAGAGGCCGTTTGCATTTCAATACGCGCAATTATTTCCCCACCATCGTTTGGTGAACGGCCATTAAAAGCACTGCGCTGGCTCTGTTCTCAACAGTCATCGGTCCCATCAATTGAAAGTGACCCAATTTGGCTTGCTAGGAACCAGCTCAAATTGGTTTTTGGTGGCAAAAAAGAAAATGCCGATTTTCCTGTTTTACTGAACGCAATTAACGGTTATTTGGCTCAATCACAATTTCTGCGAGCTTCAACCTTAATGCAAACCTACGCAGAGTTAATGTCTGCAGAAACCGTATCCTTTCAAGAGCGTTACGAATTCAACCTTGAAAAATTCATCGCATGGCAAATTGAAGTTAGTTCAAAACACATTCCCGGAACACGGAATGCCCAGTTCTAATATTCAGTTGACCGGCTCAAAGGCCAGAAGCAGACATCCACGAAAAGAAAAAGGCCCGCATTTGCTGGCTTTTTTTGATACAGTTCGCGATGTCCGCAATTGGCTAAGAGTGGAAAGCCATAGACGAACATAAGTCCCCGTCTCTCAATTCATAATGTTTATAACTAATCAGAAAAGGAAATATTGTGGGCCCGACACTCATCAGTTTCTTACCGATGTTTATCATGCAGTTGATTTATGCAGTCTTTGTTGGACAAATAGCGGCACGAACAAATAAGAACGTCCCTGTTTATGTCGTAGTCACTCTGATTCCTATTGTTGGTATGTTCTTCTTGATCTATGTGTTCTGGTCGACCATATTGTCGCTCCTTGACTCAGTAAATCAGTTAAAGCAGTCATTGACCAGCAAGATTGAAGGAACATGAACGAAACGGACATCCGAAGAAGTGCAAAGCCCGCAAGATGCGGGCTTTTTGCTGTTTCGAGAAAATGGTTAGATACACTTCGATAGCAAAGTTTGCTATGAGTGCAATTTCTTTGAAATCGAACAGTTAACTCCCGCTTTCGGCCAGATCCGGTCATTCGCTCAGCCGAGAAAAACGATGTTATAGGAGAAACTTTCTAGTGATAAGATGTATCGCTCGATGACATCGTCGAAAGCCGTCCCCATTGGAAAATTCATGGTCCTCTTCAGAAACATCGTCCTAGTATTTGCAGTCACTGGATCAAGCGGCTATGGCCATGCTTTCGCTGGTTGCGCTGACGGCCCCCCGGCTAGCGCACAAAATTTTATCCGATCTCACAAGGTATTCCACTTCAATGGTGAGCCACCCTCACGCGTCCAAGATGAACTCGCCGTATGGAAAACAACGGCGGGAACTAGCTGTTTTCTCTTGAATACTCTTGGACCGAACCATCATGAATGCAATGTATTAAAAGAAGCCTCGACGATTCGAGCAAACGAAACCGAATTTAAAGAAGATAGCTGCACGCTGACTTTTCAAACAAAAGGAAATATCGTTAAGCTCATTGCATCTCATGGTTGGGAGCGCATGGGGCGAGGTGGAACATGTTCGCAAAACTATTGTGGCATGTACGGAGAAATTGAATCTGGCACTTTTCGAGAAAAGAAGTAGCTGAATCAGGATTTAAACGTCATGAAAAACCAAGATGAAGCCACCGAATTAACTATTGAGCTTGCAAAAAATCTTATCGCGGCAATGCAAGCTACGTATTCCTCGTGGCTCAGAGCCTTCGTAAGATTTCGTATGGTCGACGAAGACAACTGGGGATGTAATGGGTCGTATGAAACGCCGGACGGAGTTTTCCTTCTTGGTGCGCTCAAACATAAGCAATTTTATGACGGTGTAAATGAGCTGGGGCCACGATTACGCGACGCGACTTCAAATGGTGGAAATAAGTTCTGCGTGTTCTTACTGACCGTTGACAGTAAATTCAATTTCAATATTGATTACGAATACAACGAACCGGAGCGTTGGAAAATTTCGAAATTGGATGGTGCGAACGGACTTCCGCTAGGGCTCTAGTGGTATAGGTCGCAATCGCTCGCCAATGCCTGTTATCGGCCAGGAGCGGACCTAGCGTAAGCGTCACCACTAGGCCATATTTGAGAGTAACCATGGACCAAGACCCTAAACCATACTTAGCTATGAAGCATAGCGGAGCTACAGCGCATGAGGTATATCGTAAAGCCCGCGAAGCCGGCTTTAAACGGCATGAGTGCTTAAGTTTGATAATGGGGGTGTTCGACCTTGAGCTCGCAAATGCTCGCGAAATTGGACATGAAATCTATTGCCACGAGCAGAGCTTGTTGAGTACACCAAAGCGACAGTATGCAAACGTTGATTGATAGTGGTGGAAAGGTGATGGACTATCAGGATGGCAGAAGAAATGCCAACTACTATTTTTTAACGCTGGATGCGGCTTCTTTTAATGAACCAATGCGGAAAAAATATACAGATAAATTATTGGATATGGGATGGAGAAAAATAAATCAAAGTGACACTGCTGAAATAATGTTTTGCAAAGATGGCGCTCAGGCATCAATTGCGAATTCTGGTGGGACTGTGTTTGGGGTAAAGGCAGTGCATATTGACATGGTCTACACAGGGCAAACCATCAAAGAATGCCAACAAGCCGAACGTAAAAAAAATTGAGAGGGTAGCTATTGGCGCATATCGGCCAATAGCTGCCGTCCAGGCACCGTATGGTTATTCATCCAGAACGATTAAAGGATTAGAGATAGGACTTTCACCTGACCAGTTTTTATCGGTCAGAAACAGAAATTCAGAGATGTTCAGTCGGAATAAAAGAGAAATTCGACCGCCTATTGGGGAGTTTAGAGTTTTGGCAGCATGGCTAGATACTCAAGGAGTAGTGTGTGATTGAACAGGTCGTCCAGATGTTGACTCGAATCCAAACACGGTGGAATTTGGATGAAGTGTTGGCGGAGCTTCCGGGTCGAGGTTTGAAGCTTGTGCAGAGTGCAGGTAAGCGACGTACATTTCAAGATGAGAAGCAGCGGAAATACAGCTTCTATTTCCGCGAAGATGGTTTCATAAGATTTGTTGAAGCTACCTTTGATGTGTATTTCAATGCTGACTCGTTGTCGGAACCAGCTTACCGGCACTTGATCGGCGAGTATGATCGCCGTTTTGAGGAGGCGTTGGGTAAGGTCATTGCGGCGCTGGGGACCGGTAAGGATTACTCGTTAAGCGCGAATGATGGGTTTCCGCACGAAAGAGATGCTATCCGGCTCACTCTCTGGACTCTGCCAGATGCTGACTTGATGCTCGAATTGAAACACGAAGGGCGGGCAGTACCTATTCGGCTTGTATTAACGCTTGCACCGGTTGAATAGTAGCGACAGAGAGTGAAGTCGCCCCTATCGCTGGCTTATATTTGAGCGTCTGCTTTGGAGAGAATTGACCGGCCGGAATGGGTCGTTTGCTGCCTGTCGCAACACATATCAGTTGGTCATGACGTGTCTCGTAGCGAGGCGAAGATCTCGATGTGATGCAGGATGAATACAACGATTTGAATGGATTCCCGGATATTCAGCCAGGAGGCAAATTTCGGGTAATTACGGAATAGCCCTTGTTGACGGTCCGCCACTCTGTAAAATTGCTCTGTTCGCATCCCCCATTGCCAACAATTCAGCTTACGTACGCGGGTTCGATTCCCGCCACCTCCACCACCATCAAACGGTCTTAGACCATCTTAGACAACGTAAACAGTAGCGCGCTAGCGCGTTGATATTGTGTCGGGTTGTCTAAGATGGTCTCAAGATTCTCCCATTTTTCTCCCTATTTTCGCCCAAGTTTTGCAACGTAGATGGCGCATTGCCCTCTCTTCGCTGCTGACATGAGCGCCATGTCCTTGCGTCCCGCATCCAGGGATATCGATGGTAAAAGATTATTAACGTATAACAACAAATGATGTTAGGATAACTTTATTTTCCACTTGGAAAGTATGCCCACCCTCCAGAGAGGGTGGGCTGACAAGATTTTACCGACGTGGCTATCTCTCAGAGGTATCCACGTCTTTTTATGTCTGACAAAGGGATGGTGATGGCGAGAGCGGAAAATATCAATGTGATGCCTATGCTGGCGGTCGCAACGGGGCGCATTGAAGCCGCGATAAATAAACACTTGTCCTTTATTTTGCCTATATCTGTGCAGCGCCAAATCATATTGGCCTCATTGCTGGCCTATCATTCGCTGGCAGCGGCTACTTCTGTGGGGTGGGGATATTATGCGTATGGCTATAATGATTCCGACCCACAAGCTGCTTGCGAAAGAATGGCTGCATATCTTGGACGCTCAGCCTCGAAATATATTGTCGTCCCCTATAGTGCATATTGGTACGGTGGCCCTCAGTATTATGAGACCCATCGAACTTGTCTTGCCGTGTCCGGTCCTTACACTAATAATTTTTTTGGGGTTGACCTTCAGCCATCAACTGCTCCTGAAGACAAAAATGCAGGACCGCAGTGCCCGATGTCAGGCAATCCCATCAATCATGCGACAGGAAATAAAGTTCAGATAGAAACAGACTACCAAAGCCCAGTAGGCTTGACATTTACACGGACTTACAACCTGACTCCAGCAGTCAATAGCGCAGCATCGATGCCTTTTGATTTAGGTGGCAATTGGCGGCACAGCTATAAACGCGTGACGGCGCTTAGTGGCACTGGAGCCGCTGCAATGATTGTTTATCGATCCGACGGTCGGGGAATAACCTTCAATCAAAATGCTTCCGGGGCGTGGATACCTGACGCTGACAATCAGGATCAACTGATTCAATTGACAGATGGTTCTGGAAATACGATTGGCTGGCGATATCTGGCAATGGCAGATGATTCAACCGAGAACTATGACGGCACGGGACGCATTCAGTCGGCAAGAATGCGAAACGGTCAAACACAGACATTCACCTATAGTGATGCCACAACCCCGATTGCGATTGCCCCTAAACCTGGCCTCTTGATCCAAATCACGGACCAATTCAATCACCACCTTAATCTGCAATACGATAGCGCGTCCCGTATCAATAAAATGATTGATCCGGCAGGCGGTGTGTATACATATGCCTATGATGAACCTAGTTCGGTTGTTCTAGCAGGCAGTGCAATGAGCAACAACCTGACCTCGGTGACCTACCCAGATGGCAAAAAGCGCATCTATTGGTACAACGAACAGGATAAAACTGCAAATACATATATTGCAAACGCCCTAACTGGAATTACGGACGAGAACGGCGCACGTTTTGCCACATTCAGCTATAACAGCGATGGCAAAGCAATATCAACGGAACATGCTGGCGGAGTGGAAAAGTACACGATCAGTTACGGATCTCCGTATGTATCAAGCACAGTGACCGACCCACTTGGAACGCAGCGTACGCACAATCTTCAGAATGTGCTGGGTTTAGTAAGACCTGCCGGTCAATCTCAGCCTGGTGGTTCCGGCTGCGGCGCAGCATCGAATGCAGCGGGTTACGACGCGAACGGCAACGTATCGAGTCGGACGGACTTTAACGGTGTACGGACGACCTACACTTACGACCTATCCCGCAACTTCGAAACCAGCCGCACAGAAGCCGCCGGCACCGCCCAGGCCCGCACCATCAGCACCAGCTGGCACCCGAGCTACCGCCTGCCGCTGCAGGTGGCCGAGCCGCTGCGGCTAACCACGTACAGTTACGACGCCAGCGGCAACCTGCTCTCCAAGACCGAGCAGGCGACGACCGATGCTACCGGCGCCGCCGGCCTGTCGGCGACCGTCACCGGCAGCCCGCGCAGCTGGAATTACACCTACAACAGCATCGGCCAAGTCTTGAGCGCCACCGGCCCGCGCATCGATGTCGCCGACACCACCAGCTATACCTACGACAGCCAGGGCAATCTGAGCAGCGTGACCAACGCCGCCGGCCTGGTCACGACTCTGTCGAACTACGACGCCAACGGCCGGGTAGGATTGATTACCGATGCCAACGGCGCCACCACCGCATTGACCTATAGTCCCCGCGGCTGGCTTACCGGCAAGACCGTCACGGCCGGCAGCACGGTCGAGACCACCACGTATGGCTACGACGGCGTCGGCCAACTGACCCAGGTCACGCTGCCGGATACATCGACGGTCAGCTACACCTACGATCCCGCCCATCGCCTGACCAACATCGCCGACAGCCTCGGCAACACCATCGCCTACACTCTGGACAACATCGGCAACCGGATCGGCGAGCAAGTCAAAGATCCGAGCGGCGCCCTGGCCCGTCAGACCACGCGTGTGGTGGACGCCTTGAATCGATTGCAGCAAATCACGGGAGCAGTGCAATGAATGGGCATCTAGTAATCAAACAACCGGGTATCAAGACCCTGGTCAGCGCTGTGCTGTTCACGCTGGCGTATAGCCCGCTGCTGGGCAGCGTGAATGGTACGACTGCTGCGGCCCAGGCGGTGCAGAACACGACCACCAGCTACGAATACGACGCGATGGGGAACCGGACCAAGATCACCGATCCCCTGGGTCATGTCACGACCCAAGGCTACGACAGCCTGGGACGCTTGACTCAACAAACACTGCCGGTCCCGGCTACGGGCGGTGTCAGCCCCACGGTCAGCTTTAGCTACGACGGCCAGGATCAGCTCAGCTCCGTCACCGATCCGCACAACCTGGTGACCAGCTATACCGTCGATGGCCTGGGTAACCAGAGTGCGCTGTCCAGTCCCGACACCGGCAACACCAATAAAACCTATGACGCCGCCGGCAACCTGAAGACCCGCACCGACGCCAGAGGCAAGACCACCACATACAGCTACGACGCCTTGAACCGGCTAACGCAGATCAGCTATGCCAGCGGCACTCCCACGCAGTTCGAATACGACGGCGGCACCACAGGTGCACCGAACGCCAAGGGCCATTTGACCCGGATGATCGACGGTTCGGGCCAGACGACCTATTCCTATGACGGCTTCGGTCGCCTGCTGACCAAAGTGCAGACGCTGAGCAGCGGCGCGAGCGGCACGGTCAGCTACGCCTACGGCACGAGCGGCAACACCACCGGCAAGCTGATCAGCATCACCTACCCGAGCGGCAACCGGATCAATTACAGCTACGACGCCGCAGGGAGAGTCAACAGCCTCACCCTGAACCCGACCAATACCACCGGCGGCGGCACCAATATCGGCAGCACCATCCCCTTGTTGACCCGGATCGGCTACCAAGCCTTCGGCCCGGTCAATGCCTGGACCTGGGGCAATAGCAGCAGTACCAGCACGAATACCTATGCCAGAGGGATAGATCTGGATGGAAGAGTAACCAGCTACCCATTGGGTAATGCCTTGAGCAACGGCACCAACCGCACGGTCAGCTACGATGCGACCAGCCGTATTACAGCCACCAGTCACAGCGGGACGGGCACCGGCAGCAACGCTCCGGCCAATTTCGACCAAAGCTACGGTTATGACAACCTGGATCGTCTCAACAGCCTCACCGGCAGCAGCAGTACCAATACCCAGAGTTTCCAGTACGACCAGAATGGCAACCGTACCCAAGCCACATTTGGCAGCGGCAGCTACACCAATACGGTTGCCGCGAACAGCAATCAACTGACGGCGACTACCGGACCGGCACCGGCGAAGAGCAACACCTACGATGCAGCTGGCAATCTGACCAGCGATGGCACGATCGGCTATGTCTATAGCGACCGTGGCAGACTGATCAGTGCGACGAACGCGGGAAATACTGTCACCTATTCCCACAATGGCGTTGATCAGCGAGTACAGAAGCAAGGACCGACCGGCATCGTTGCCACCGGCAGCAACAGCTATGTCTATGACGAACAGGGTCATTTGATCGGTGAGTACGATGCCAATCAACAGACAATTGAAGAGACGGTGTATCTGGGTGACTTGCCAGTGGCCGTGCTGAAACAATCAGTCACAGAGACAGGAACAAACCAGGCCACGGCAACCAATGTTTATTATGTCTATGCGGACCACATCAACACGCCACGGGTGATCACGCAGGCGACCGATAATCAGATGGTGTGGCGTTGGGATAATACCGATCCGTTTGGATTGCAACCGCCGGACGAGAATCCGAGCGCTCTGGGAACCTTCACATACAACCAGCGCTTCCCAGGGCAGTTGTATGACAAAGAGACGAATAATTTCTACAACTATCATCGCGACTATGATCCGCAGCAGGGACGTTACGTTCAATCGGATCCTATCGGACTTGGTGGTGGGATAAATACCTTCACCTATGTAAACGGGAACCCAATGATGGAGATTGACCCGCTTGGATTTTGCGGAAGAGATCCAGGTTCTTGTATGAGCGGTCCAGATAATCCTCTTAAACGCAATTCGAATTACCACGAATATGAGACTCTGACGAAAATTTGCAAACTTTCAGCAACTTGCACCCGAGACTCTGTTTTTGATGCCGTCAAGGTATTTCCGACTCCGGCCGGCCCAACGGCTGGAGGAGTAAAAAGTTGCGAAATTTCTGACATTGGAGGCAACAAAGTTATTCATTTTGTCGATCAGGAAAACTATGGGGTTTTTAATACAACTATGCCAGGGCATATGTTTGATCCTGGATACGTGTACCGCAATGTATTTGTAGACGGAGACGGCAACGTTGTTGTACGAACTTATGGAGAGGGTACCGGAGGATTTAAGGGATTTAATGAGTGGTTTGGAAAATATGGTTGGCCCGCTGTTGATACGCGAATTCAAAATCAATTCGGTAGTCAGTTCAATTTTTGAATGTGTTCTTCTTGGGGATCATAAATGGGTGGAGAATTTATTTTTCTTGCGGCTGATTTTATTGCTGGAGTGGTATTGCTCTTTCTTCTTTATCATAGTTATGTGCCATCAACGCGTCCTTATGGTTTGTCAACGTTGATTTTTTCAACGATTTTTGGAGCATGGTTTGCACGGGACGCGCAGTCAAATAACTATCTGGTTTTTTTCCTTGTAGGCTTTTTGCTAGGGGCAGTCATGTTCGGGATGCAGGCGTTGTTGATCAGATGGCTAGTAAACAGAGGGCAAGTAGCGAAATGAAAAATGTGAAAAAAGAAATACCATCGTGATCTGTTGAGTTGGCGGCAATCGAGAGTCTGCTGCGATCTGAACCCCTAGTTCAATCGCAAGGGTTCAGTCCAAAAGTGCGTTATTTTGCGTCACGTTGATGCAGTCGATTTTCTGGCGAACCCCGCGCCGTCTGGAGGGCTGGCGGTTTTGCGTACTGCGTTAAAAGCAGAGCATTTAACTTCCAACACAGGCGTGGGGGGAACTGGAAAATGAGACCTAATGTGAAAAATCATTCATTAATGAAACAACTTATAAGTTGGCGAGAAAATTTCAGTAGTTGTGAGATATTTTTTTGAAACGATGGCGATTCACTGTGTATTAATGCCGAATTGATCGTCACAGCATATGCATGCAAAACTGTCTGCGGCGCAGTTGTATGACATTGAATTAGAGGGGATTTCTTTGGATAATAATCTCGAACTGCTCAAGCACCTCTATCTAGCGTCTCTCGCAATGATTGAATCCGAACCTGATATGCCGTCGCACGATAATACCGAAGTTGCGTTCGTCGGTGCGATGAAAGATGCACGTACGGCTTTGGCGACTTCAGGTGTGCAAGTCCCTGAAATAGGCGAGTATGGCGAAGTGAATACGCCGGCCTCTCGAGCGGAACAGGAGCAGGAATTTTCCCGACTCATAGGTGAAATGGATTCGGATACGCAACTGGCCCTTGAAAAATTTATGGTTTGGTTGGCAGAACGGCAAAAAGAATCTGAGCAGCTGAGTCAAGAGCAAGTAGGAAAGATGATCGAAGAGATTAGGTTGGAGAATGTTCGTCGACGACTAGGCGGAAAAGTTGGAGAGATTCTTAAGTTTGAAAAGCTAGAGTAGTGTGATCGAGCCAAACCGCCACGAATTTGAGGAATCAACATCCTGCAATAAATCACGCCCCCAGTTGACTATCTACAACCTCGTCGGAAATTTGTTCATTCCGATATGCCGGGCAGACATACACTTGTGGGTACTGGGGCGGAGTTTTCGTGCTCCGTCTCACGAGGTGGAGACGAATCAAGCACTGCGCACCTAGTCCATAAAATCAGTAGTCGAAATCATCCCCGATAACATTATTTTTAACACTGCTTCTGTGGTTGCGGTGAACTCTGCAAGTTGAAACAACACTACGAGGTTCTCCGCCAAGGTGATGGATCGTTGAATGGTCTCAGGATCGGCATCGGGGGCGATCACGGGCATCATATCCAGGACAATATCCCTGACTTCTTGGATTGGGGGTAAATTCAGTGTAAACATACAATTCCTACAAAGGAAATTCGATTGGCGGCGTCGGCTGTCATTCGCGATCACGTGTTTCACTCGTGCAAAATCCCTGGTGCATGAGATTTGCAGTTTTGCCATAAGACATTTTGTGATTATTGATCTATTAATGTCTCATTGCAACATTTTATGTCCTGTTGGCATCGCAGGCAGCAATCCACTATCTATGTCTCATAGGGACTTGACGTGTTGGGCGATGATGGATACGAATCATGAAATGGAATTAGGGCGGTCCATAGGTAAAGCCCTAGCTTCCTATCGGAAGAAGACTGGGCTGACTCAGGACCAAGTTGCCGAACGGCTTGGATTAGAAAGAGAAACAATTTCCAGGTTTGAGCGTGGAGCAGTGATTCCACCTATTCCTCGGTTATATGAGCTGGCCGAGATATATGGCTGTACAGCTGGAGAGTTGTTGACGCAGGGATCGGCTAGAACCCTGGATCAAGTTGAAGATATTGCAAAAATGCTGGCGGGCATGAAGGAAAATGACCGAAAACTGGCAATGATCATTTTGCGTGAGCTATCGGCACATTTGAAATGAATGGCGCAAGCTATTACCCAGCCTTTTAAACAAGGCTATATCTTCCGAATTAAGACCTGTAATTTCGGGCACAAATACCCACTAACATCACGTTCCGTCAGAATGACGCAGGCGCTACGTAATCACGTGGTGAGCATTTGTCGATGACACCTTGGGTGTCTCCTCAACGAGAATTGGCGCGTACGGACATTGGATGCGTGATCAGATTTTTTACTACGTCCTCCGGTTGAGAGATCATCGCATCGACCATTGCCAGCACGCACATTTGGTCGCGGCGGCTGAGATGGCGACATTTAATCAGTAAGTCTTTTTCGGGCTGCGTCAACGCGGATGCAGCTTGTTCCCCCGTCAGGATGTACTGCACATCGACGCCGATAGCGGCCAGTGCCCGCAAATAGGCAGCGTCCGGTGAGCGCACGTTCTGTTCATACAGCGTAAGGGCGCGTCGTTTCAATCCACCTACTGCCGAAAACTCATCCTGATTCATCCCCAGTCGAGCCCGTTCCTCTTTGAGGATTTCACCAATTGATCTCATTTGAACTCATTTTGTCTAATGTAAGGTGCCGTTATTATGCCTTCAATTTCATAAAATGTGTGGTAGCTAACGATTTATTAGGTGTCATAAGGTATCAGTTGTAGTCTTTTGTGGTCACTTGTAGTCGTTTGTAATCTCTATCTTTTTAACACGATCTCAAATAAGAGCTATATAATTATGCAACTTAACAACCACACCGATTTCCCTCTATGAAAATTTGTACTTCCCGTCGTTCCCCTGAAGACTGTTTGCAAGCGCCGATTAGTATGCGTCTGAGCGCCAAGGAGCTCGCCACGATAGAGGAACTGGCTGACGCGATAGGGCGGTCACGGGCTTCATTTATCCGTCGTTTGATTGCACGTGGTATCGAGGCCTATGAGCTTGATCCACGACACACTGTCCTTGATTCCTTGTACATCAGGGATATGGAAAAACAAAAGGCCGAAGCTGCTGCAGCGATCTCCGCTGCCATGCTGGCCGATAATGGCAACGAATAGGGATTGGTAGCGCCGGCAATCGAAACTGCAGTGATTTCTGCCGACGACAACGCCAACGACGTGCAACTCCTTCCAGGAACGGGCTTTCACTCTGAATAAAAGAACCTCTCCACGACAGTTGCCGTACTGCGTTTTCAGTTAAACAAAGAATACTTAATGAGAAATATTGGCTTGCGTTGTCCCCACTGCTCGATCTTGCCCCGCGCCGTTAAAAGCCGTCCGATGTCGGCCCTGATGAAGGAAATCACGTATATGTGCCAAAACCCGGAATGTGGTTTCTGCTTTGTCGCCAGACTGGAGATTGCCCGGACCCTGTCCTTGTCGTCCATTCCGAAACCTGGTGTCGACGTGCCGCTGTCGCAACACATCAACTGGCCGGCCATTCAGCAATTGTCCTGAGTCCCGGTAGGTCGATGATCAACGCCATCTTGGCGCTGCCCTAATCACGACCTAAACAATCCCATTTATTAACATGCCCTTGTCACGCCTGTCAGCAGGCGTGCTGGCTTCGCACATTCTGAATAAAACACATCACGTCCATGCAGCACTATTTTATCCACGCCATTTTTTATATCTTATTTCGTCGTTCCTGCCATTGCGCGATGCGCCAGAGCAGACTTGCAGTGTCTCTGTCTCTCTGCAAGGCAACAGCAGCACGGTCAATCCGTGATGACGTCATGTTCACGCCGTCGCTGGCGGTCGTTGGTGCGAATTGATCGTCATGAATCCATCCTTACATACCGATATTTTGAATCGCCTGTCCGAATTCCATTTCAAGCACGAAAAAAAGGGCTATCTACGCGCCGGCACATGTCCTCAGTGCCAAAAGAAGGAACTGTATGCGAACGCCGACAATCCGTGGGTGGTGCGTTGCGGCCGCTTGAACAATTGCGGCTACGAAGGTCATGTCAAAGAGCTGTATCCCGACCTGTTCGACGACTGGAGCAAGCGTTACCAGACGCCGGAAGTCACTAACCCGCAGGCGGCCGCCGACGCTTACATGCAGCATGGCCGCGGCTTCGAGCTGGCGAGAGTGCAGGGCTTGTATCGGCAAGAGAGCTATTTCGACAAGGATCTCAATATCGGCAGCGCTACGGTGCGTTTTGCGGTCGCGGACGGCTATTGGGAGAGATTGATCGACAAGCCGCAGCGTTTCGGCAAGAAGAAGGCGCGGTTTAGCTTTGGGTCGGCTTACCAGGGGAGGTTCTGGTCGCATCCGGCGCACAGCCTGCAGGCGGTCGAGGAGATCTGGATCGTGGAAGGCATTTTCGATGCCATCGCCCTGGAACACCATGGCATAGCCGCCGTATCGATCATGAGTTGCAATAACTACCCACTGCAGTCGCTGCAGGATCTGCGCGATGCGCGGGGCAATCAGGACTGCCGCCTGGTGTGGGCACTGGACGGCGATCACGCCGGCCGCAGCTATACGGCCAAACATATCGAACGCGCTCGGGCGGCCGGCTGGGAGTGTGGCGCCGCGCAGATCCCGCAGAACGGCAAAGCCAAACTGGACTGGAACGATCTGCACCAGCGCGACAAGCTGACCGATGCCGATATCGAGAATTACCGCTATCACGGCGCCATTCTTGTCGCCGGTAGCGCCAGCGACAAGGCGCTGCTGATCTATGGCAAGGAGGGCAAGACTGAATTCGATTTCGAGTTCCGTAACCGCTTGTACTGGTTCACGCTCGATCTGGTCGCCTATAACAAGGAAATGGACCAGCTCGACAGCGACGGCTCGACTTCCATCCTGTCGGAAGCCGGCAAGCGTGAGAAGGCACTGTATGCCTCCCAGACGATACGCCCGATAGCCAATTGCAACCCGGTGGCCCTGTATTACCAGAAAAACGAGATGACGGACGAAGCCTGGTACTACTTCCGTGTCGATTTCCCGCATGATGGCGCGTCGATTAAGAACACCTTCACCAGTTCGCAGATCTCCAGCTCGGCGGAATTCAAGAAGCGCTTGCTCGGGATTGCGCCTGGTGCGATGTTCAGCGGCACCAGTGCGATGCTGGATCGGATGATGGAGCGTGACCTGTTTCATATCAAGCGGGTAGAAACCATTGACTATATTGGTTATAGCAAGGAATACGGCTGTTATGTGCTGGACAACGTCGCTATCAAGGATGGCACGCTGTATGACGTCAATAAAGAAGATTTTTACGACCTGGGGCGCCTTGCCGTCAAATCGCTGAATCGGTCGGTGTCGCTCCAGATCAACCGCGACCCGGACGGCTATACGACCGAGTGGGTCAACCTGTTGTGGAAAGCCTTTGGCGCCAAGGGCATGGTGGCGCTGACCTTCTGGTTTGGTTCCCTGTTTGCCGAGCAGATCCGCGCCACGCAAAGCTCCTATCCGTTCCTGGAGGTAGTCGGCAAGGCCGGCGCCGGCAAGTCCACGCTGATCGAGTTTCTCTGGAAGCTGTTCGGCCGTGCCGGTTATGAAGGGTTCGATCCGAGCAAATCCAGCCTGGCCGCCCGTGCCCGTAACTTTTCCCAGGTATCCGGCTTGCCGGTGGTGCTGATTGAGTCCGACCGGGAGCGCATGGATGGCGAGAAGAGCCATATTAAATCGTTCGACTGGGATGAACTGAAAACCGCCTACAACGGCCGCTCAACCCGTGCACGGGGCATGAATACCGGCGGCAATGAGACTTACGAGCCACCGTTCCGTGGCGCCATCGTTATTTCGCAGAATAACCCCGTCAACGCGTCCGAGGCGATCCTATCGCGGATTGTCCACCTGTATTTCGACCTGACGACGCAAACGCCAGAATCCGGTGAGGCCGCCGACGCCTTGAAATTCATGCCGGCCGAGAAGGTGTCGGGTTTCATCCTGGCCGCGACCAAGCGCGAGAAGAAGATCATGGAAACCGTGGCCGAGCGCACGGCGGTCTATCTGAAAGAATTGCGCATGCGGCCGGAGATCAAGATGCCGCGCCTGGTGGAAACCCACGCGCAGATGCTGGCGCTAACGGACGCCCTGGGGCTGGTGATCAAGCTGACGCCTGAGCAGCAGAAGGCCATGCGCGAACAGATCATCACCATGGCCGGCGAACGTCAGCAGGTGATCAATGACGACCATTGCCTGGTACAGGAATTCTGGGAGGCCTTCGACTACATGGACAGCAACGACATGCACCGCTTGAACCACTCACGGGATCCGCAGCTGATCGCGGTCAACCTGAATCATTTTGTGCAGATCGCCGCCGAGCGCCGCCAGCAGATCCCGGTGATCGGCGATCTCAAGAAGGTATTGCGCACCAGCCGCCGGCGCAAATTTCTTGATGTGCGCGTGGTTAACAGTCAGATCCGTGCCCGAGACAACGCCCTAGGCAGCAAGTCAATGATGTGCTGGGTATTCCAGAATGACAAACCGATTATCTAATTGAATTTTACTGAGGGAGATATGTATGCAGCAATATGGAAATGCAATGAATATGAATGCAAAGGTGTGTGAATGAGCGACGTAGAATTGATTTCGAAATTGGCCGACGCACTGGCAAAACATTTCAAGCCGAGTATCCCACTAGGGATTGATTTATGGGACATTGCCACGATCGGTCAATATCTGAAACGGGATGCTGCAGTAGTGCGCGAGCGTATCGCCTGCCTGCCGGATTTCCCGAAGGCGATACGCCTACCATCCAGAAAAGGTAGAGCGCATCCCTTGTATAAAGCGTCTGAGGTGATTGGCTGGTCAGAGAGCTATCGAGAGAAACGCTAATCCAGAAGTTCCGCCAGCTTGGCGGCTGTTTCATTGTAATAAATCTGCAGCATGCGTAGATCACGATGCCCGACCATTCTGGCAAGTTCCAGGACATTGAGTTTTTTTGCCAGCCGAGTGATGGCTTCATGTCGGGTATCGTGAAAAGTCATCCCTTCAACTAAGCTTTTTCCTCTCGCCTTGCGAAACAGAGCATCGAGCGACGCCGACGTAAGCCCAAACAATGGCTCCCCTTCTCGTGGTGTCGGTAAGAACGACAGCAATTCAATTGCCCTAGTCGATAAGGGTACATCACGCTTAGTGCCATTTTTTGTCATTGGCAAAACCGCGACCCGGCCAGAGATATTCCCAAGTTGCAATGCGCATATCTCACCGGCCCGCATCGCGGTCTCTATGGCAAACAGAAAAGCGACGGCAACCGCTTGATTTTTTGAGCGAACAGGTTCGTCATCAAATCCCAAAGCTAGACACAAACGGTCAATTTCATCAGCGGAAATGCGTCGATCGCGTGGTGCGGGATTCTTTGGCCGGCGTACACCCTTAGTTGGGCTGTCTCCCATCCATCCCCACTCTTGTTGCGCAGTAGTGAATACATGGGACAGCAAATTCAAATCACGATTGACTGTTGATCCGGTTACTGTTCTTAATCTCGAATCACGCCATTGACCCAGGAAATCTGACGTCAATTCATTAAGTTTGACGTCACCGAAAACAATTTTCCCAACGACCGTTTTGGTCATTCCGGATAGGCGCAAGGCCTCCCAGCGAAAACCACGCTTAGTACGTGAAACCTCTTTTTCGTATCGCTCAAATGCCTCGCGACAGGTTTTCCCAGCGACCATTCCGGTTGCCGCCTCTGTGCGAATCTCAGTTTCGCGCATGGCGGCCCATGCTTGAGCTTGCGCCTTGGTCGGATACGTTCCCGATTCACGTTTGCCTTTGATTGCAATTTGAACCCGCCAGCCACCAGCGCACTTTACGATTGATGCCATATATCCTATTCCCCAAAAAACGGTGCCAATTACATCACAAAATTGGGGAATCGTTGGGTAAATTCTGGGGAATTGATATCGGTAATTAGTGGTTTTTGGTGGCTTTTTGTAGATTAAGGTTGGAATGAAAAAACGCCGAAGAACCATGTATTTACTTGGTTTGCGGCGTTTTATAGCGATTTCTTGAAATGTCTCGTGGTGCCGGAGAGAGGAGTCGAACCCCCGACCTCTTCATTACGAATGAATTGCTCTACCAACTGAGCTACACCGGCACTACTTTTGCAAAAAACCATGCAAGAGTACGAATATATTCTAGCAGCAATCAAGCGCTAAATTAAAGCAATTCAATGCCCAGGCAGGGCGGCATCGGCATTCCGTTCGGGCCGGCAACGGTAAATCTCGCGATAAGCCGCCAGGCGCGGCTGTAGTGCTGCGTGGCGCTGCGCATTCGGCGTAAATGCTTCGCGCAGCGGCGGTTTGGCGCAGATGACGGCTTCCTTGCCAGGCTGGTCGTTGGCAGCCAGCCAGGCCAGGCGGGCTGCGCCCAGCGCGCCGCCGGTTTCGCTGCCGACGTGGGTCACCATGCGCACATTCAGCGCATCGGCGATCAGTTGCGCCCAGTAAGGGCTGCGCGAACCGCCGCCTACCAGCGACAGCTCCGTGACCTCGGTGCCGGCGGTGTGCAAGGCGGCGAGGCCGTCCGCCATGCCGAAGGTGACGCCTTCGATCACGGCATAACCGAGCGCGGCGCGGCCGTGGGCGTGAGACAGGCCGTGGAATACGCCTTGCGCATAGGGATCGTTGTGGGGAGTGCGTTCACCCGACAGGTAGGGCAGGAACAGCGGCGCGTTTTCCAGCGCAGCCGTATCCAGTTCGGCGATTTCCGCCAGTAATGTGGCTTCGTCGACACTGACCAGCCGGCAGAACCAGCGCAGGCAGCTGGCGGCGGACAGCATCACGCTCATCTGGTGCCAGCGGCCGGGCAGGGCGTGGCAGAAGGCGTGCACGGCCTGGGCCGGGTTCGGACGGAAACGGTCGTTGACGACGAACAGCACGCCCGAGGTGCCGAGCGAGACAAAACCGTCGCCGGGATTCACCGCGCCGATGCCTACCGCGCTGGCGGCGCCGTCGCCGCCGCCGCCGGCCACGATGACCTCCGGCGACAAGCCCCAGGCGTCCGCTACTTCAGGCAACAGCGTACCGGACGATTCTCCGCCTTCGACCAAGCGCGGCATGTGTGAACGGCGCATGCCGGTTGCTGCCAGCAGTTCGTCCGACCAGTCGCGTTTGGCGACATCGAGCCACAAGGTGCCTGCTGCATCGGATGGTTCGGATACCTTGTTGCCGGTCATCTTCAGGCGCAGCCAGTCCTTCGGCAGCAGCACCATCTGCATGGCGGCGAATATCTCCGGTTCGTGGCGCGCCAGCCATAGCAGCTTGGGGGCGGTGAAACCGGGCATGGCCAGGTTGCCGGCGATCTGGTGCAGTTGCGGCGCGCGTTCGGTCAGTTCGACGCATTCGCTGATGCTGCGCAAATCGTTCCACAGGATCGCCGGACGCAAGACGCGGTCTTGCGCGCCGAGCACGACGGCGCCGTGCATCTGGCCCGACAGGCCGATGGCGCGCACGGCGCGAAATTCTGCCGGCGCCTTTGCGCGCAGCTTGGCGATGGCTTCGTCGGTGGCTTGCCACCATTGCCCGGGATCCTGTTCCGACCAGCGCGGCTGCGGGCGCGACACGGTGAGCGCGCTGCCGGCGTCGGCCAGCAGCTTGCCGGACTGATCCATCAGGACGATCTTGACTTCCGAAGTGCCCAAATCGATGCCGAGATACATATCTCCATCCTATTGTATTTTTATGGGTGATTATTGCAGCAACAGATGCTGCCAGCGCAGCATCCGGTCAGGTCTGCTGGGCAAGCCAGTCCTGGACGTGCACCAGCGCCTCGCGCAGCGGCAACTCCAGCTGCGGGCTGCCAGCTAGTGTGCCCCATAAGGCGGGATCGGCGCAATAGGCGCGCACCGGGTCGGGGCTGCCGAGCATGGCGCGGGTCGCGTTTTCATCGAAGATGCCGTCCTGATAGGCATAGGGCAGTTCGTTTTTCGCCCAGCGTTGCAGGAACAGGAAGAACAGCGCCGGCAGGACCAGGGTGGCGTGCGGCACGACGCCGCGGGCGATGCATTCCTGCAGGGTAGGCACGATGAAGCCGGGAATCTTGGAAAAGCCGTCGGCGGCGACGCGCTGGTTGCTGTCCTGGATATTCGGGTTGCCGAAGCGCTCCAGCACCACATCGCGGTAGTCCGCCAGGTCGAGCGGGCTCGGCGTCAGGCAAGGAATCACGTCTTGCGTGACATAGTCGTACGCCATTTTGCGGATATCCGCCCGGGCGCAGCCTTCATGGATATAGGTCAGCCCAACCAGCGTACCGGCCCAGGCGATGCAGCTATGGGTGGCATTGAGTATGCGGATCTTGGCTTCTTCATAAGGCAGCACCGACTGCACCATTTCGACGCCGACCTTTTCCAGGGCTGGACGGCCGGCGGCGAAGCGGTCTTCGATCACCCACTGGATGAACGACTCTGCCATCAATGCGCAAGGATCGGCCTGGCCGATGGCTTGCGCCACCCGCGTCCTGACTTCCTCGGTGGGGCGCGGCGTGATGCGGTCGACCATCGAGTTGGGGCTGCTGGTGTGGCCTGCCACCCATTGCTGCAGGTCGGTTTCGCCGCGCAATGCGAGGAACTGCAGCAAGCCGTCGTGGAAGCGTTCGCCGTTGTGGCGCAGGTTGTCGCAATTGAGCAGGGTGACTGGGCCGCTGTCGGCCGCGGCGCGTGCGCGCAGGATGGCGGTCAGGGCGCCGTAGACGGTGTTCAGTTCGCCTTGCAGGTCGGCCGCCAGGTCTGGATTGCCGGTGTCCAGCTTGTGGTGATGGTCCAGGTAGTAGCCGGCTTCGGTGACCGTGAATGAAATGATCCTGGTGCTGGCCTTGGCGCCGAACGCGGTCAGCTCCAGCAGCGCCGCGTCCCACGGCACGATAGTCTTGATCGAGCGGATCGTTTCGTAGCTGCGTACGCCGCCCGGCGTCACGGTTTCCAGCGTATAGGCGCCGCCCTGGCGCTCCAGCGCGTCGAGCAGCGGCGTCATGTCGTCGCGGATGTTGGCCAGCGCCAGCGACCAGCTGGTGTCGCCGGTTTCCATCAGGTGATGCAGGTATACCGCCTGATGGGCGCGATGGAAGGAGCCTGCGCCGATGTGCAGCCAGGTATTGCCGGCTGCGTCAGTAGGAGAGGAGGTGGCTTGCATGGTGAGTCCTGGATAAATGATGGCTGACGCCGCTTTGGTAAATAATGTCTTATGCCGTCTGTGCAGCGGCTGGATGGCTCTGTCCGGTTGCCGGGACGGTTGCATCCAGCCGGCGCAAGGCGCGGCCGCCCTGGTCGAACAGGTGGCAACGCTGCGGATCGGCCGACACGCCGATTTCGCTGCCGCGCTGCATGTCCACCGTATCGGCTACGCGCAGCACCAGCGGTTCTTCGGATGCGGTCGAATCGGCGTACAGGTAGGAGAAATCGCCCAGCGCTTCCAGCACCGTGAACTTTGCCTTCAGCATCGGATTGTGCGAGTCGAGCATCAAGTGTTCGGCACGCACGCCGATGCTGACCGGGGCGCCGATCTGCAGGCTGCTGCCGTCGACCGCAACCGACTGGCGGCCGCCGCTGGCCAGTTCGACCAGCACGCCGTGATTGGCGATGGCCGCTACCTTGCCGTCGATGAAGTTCATCTTTGGCGAGCCGATGAAACCCGCCACAAAACGATTCGCCGGGTGATGGTAAAGCTGTTGCGGCGAGCCGACCTGTTCCACCCGGCCGGCAGACAGCACCACAATCTTGTCGGCCAGCGTCATGGCTTCGATCTGGTCATGGGTGACGTAGATCATGGTGGTCTTGAGCTGGTCGTGCAGCCGTGAAAATTCCAGGCGCATCTTGACCCGCAAGGCCGAATCCAGGTTCGACAAAGGCTCGTCGAACAGGAACACGCTGGGTTCGCGCGTGATGGCGCGGCCGATGGCCACCCGCTGGCGCTGGCCGCCCGACAAGGCTTTCGGCTTGCGGTCCAGCAGATGGTCGATATGCAGGGTCTTGGCGGCGCGCTGGACCGCGGTATCGATCTCGGCTTTCGATTTGCCCGCGATCTTGAGGCCGAACGCCATGTTGTCGTACAGCGTCATGTGCGGATACAGCGCATAGGACTGGAACACCATGGCGATGCCGCGCTTGGCCGGCGGCACATCGTTCATGCGGGTGTCGCCGATGAACAGGTCGCCGCTGCTGATGTCTTCCAGGCCGGCGATCATGCGCAGCAGCGTGGATTTGCCGCAGCCGCTGGGGCCGACGAAGACGACGAATTCGCCATCTTCGATGTCGAGGTTGATGTCGCGCATGACTTCATTGTCGTCGTAGCTCTTGACGAGGTTCTTGATCGTTACGCCTGCCATGATGGTCTCCTTCTGTTTTGTTCTTGGAGCGCCGCCGCGGATGGCGGCGATCCAGTGAAAATGCGTGGCATCAAGCCGTCTGTTTGCCGAGCAGTTCGGCCAGTTGCTGCATGTTGTCGAATATCCGTTCGGCGCCGGCTGCCAGCAGCCGGGCGCCGGCCTGCTGGCGGTCGTGCGCGACGCCGGTGAAGCCGATGACGCGGATGCCGGCGGCAACCGCCGAGTGGACGCCGGTGATGCTGTCGTCAATCGCGATGCATTGCCGGGGTGCCACGCCAAAGCCGGCGGCAGCGGCGAGGTAGACGTCCGGCGCCGGTTTCGGGCTGCCCAGTTGGTGGCCGCTGTGGATGTGGCCGTCGAACAGCTCCAGCAGATCGCAGCGGCGCAAGCCGGCATGGATGCGGTCCAGGCTGCTGTTGCTGGCGACCGCCTTCGGCAAGGCAATCGCCGCCAGCGCTTCCCTGACGCCGGGAACCGGATTGACTTCTTCGCTGCAGGCGCGGCCGACTGCGAGATTGATCGCATCGTAGTCCGCGGCGCCCAGTCCCAGTTTGAATTCGCTGTCGACTTCATCCAGCAGCAGGTTGGTCATCATCCCCAGCCGCTCGGCGATTGCGCTGTGCAGCGCCGGGCCGGCCTGCAGCATGGAGGGCGGCAAATACGGCGTCAGCTCGCGATGCAGGACGGTGAGGGCGATGCTCTCGCTATCGAGCAAAACGCCGTCGCAGTCGCAGATAAGGTGGCTGATATGGCTATCCATTGTCTTGCTCATTTCACCGCGCCGAAAGTAAGGCCGCGCACCAGCTGCTTTTGCGCCAGCCAGCCGAGCACCATGATAGGCGCGATCGCCAGCAGCGAAGCGGCCGACAGCTTGGCCCAGAACAGTCCTTCCGGATTCGAGTAGGAAGCAATGAAAACGGTCAGCGGCGCGCCGTTGACGCTGGTCAGGTTGATGCTCCAGAACGCTTCGTTCCACGACAGGATGATCAGCAGCAAGGCAGTCGAGACCAGGCCCGGCATGGAGGTCGGCAGCAGCAGGTAGACCATTTCCTGCCAGGCGTTGGCGCCGTCGATGCGCGCCGCTTCCAGGATTTCCTTGGGCACGTCGTTAAAGTAGGTGAACGCCATCCAGACCGCGATCGGCAGGTTGATCAGGGTGTAGATGATGGTCAGGCCGGTCACCGTATCGAGCAGGCCGGTATTCTTGGCCAGCAGGTAGATCGGGATCAGCACGCCTACCGCCGGCATCATCTTGGTCGACAGCATCCACAGCAGCAGTTTCTGGGTGCGCGCGGTGGGGAAGAACGCCATCGAATACGCTGCCGGCACCGCGATCAGCAGCGACAGGATGGTGGAGCCGAGCGAGACGATCAGCGAATTGCCGACGAAGTTCATGTAATTGCTGCGCGCCATCACCTCATGGAAACTTTCCAGCGTCGGCCAGAAGATCAGGGTCGGCACGTAAGCCTGGTGTTCGGTCTTGAAGGCGGTGATGGCAACCCAGAAGATAGGGAAGAACAGCACGATGGCACAGGCCCACGCCACCAGCCCCAGCCACAGGCGGTTTTTGTTTTTAGCGCTCATTTTTCGTTCGCTCCTTTCAGGTTCTTGGCCATCATCCGCACCAGGAAGAACGACACAATATTGGCCAGGACCACGGCGATGATGCCGCCGGCCGAGGCGATGCCGATATCGAACTGCTGCAGGCCGATCGAATACACCAGGTAAGCCAGGTTGGTGGTCGCGGTGCCCGGACCGCCGGCGGTGGTGGTGAAGATTTCGGCGAAAATCGACAGCAGGAAAATGGTTTCGATCATGATCACTACCGTGATCGCGCGCTTGAGATGGGGCAGCACTACATACCAGAACACCCGGATCGGTCCGGCGCCGTCCAGCTGCGCCGCTTCTTTCTGTTCCAGGTCGAGCGACTGCAATGCCGTCAGCAGGATCAGGAAGGCGAACGGGATCCATTGCCAGGCGACGATCATGATCACCGACAGCATCGGATATTCGGCCAGCCAGTCGATCGGCTCCAGGCCGGCCAGGCGCATGGCCCAGGCCAGCAGGCCGTAGACCGGATGCAGGATCATGTTTTTCCAGATCAGGGCGGCCACGGTAGGCATCACGAAGAACGGGCCGATCACCAGCAGGCGGGCGATGCCGCGGCCGAAGAACGGCTGGTCGAACAGCACCGCCAGCAACGTGCCGGTGACCACGCTGATGACCAGCACCGAGCCGATCAGCAGCAGCGTATTGAGGATCGACGGCCAGAATGCCGGATCGTTGAACAGGAAGGCATAGTTGTCCAGCCCGACAAAACCGGTGACGTCCGGCATCATCAGGTTGTAGCGGATGACCGAGAAGTACAGCGTCATCGCCAGCGGCACGATCATCCACAGCAGCAGCAGGAATACCGAGGGCGTTTGCAGCAGCCGCACCGGCTTGAATTTGCTGGCGTTTGGCCGTACCGGCAGGGCCGCGTTGGCGACCTGGGCGGAAGGAGTCGACATGATTTACCTCTTACGTTTTTGCGCTGCGGATGTTGGACCTTGCAAGGGCACGGCCCGGCAGCGGCAAGGGAGAGCAGGCGGACATAGCGTCCGCCTGCGGGCCTGCTGTTTTTATTGGCTGCGTGTCATTACTCGCGCTGTTACTCGCGCTGTTACTTGCGCTGTTACTTGCGCTGTTACTTGATATACCGCCCTTGACGCATCACCCGGTCCGCCTGCGCCTGCGATGTCTGCAACGCAGCTTCGACGGTCGACTTGCCCGCCAGCGCGCCGGCAATCGCCTGGCCGACTACCGTTCCCAGCGACTGGAACTCGGGAATGGTGACGAACTGGATGCCGGTGTAAGGCACTTTCTGCAAGGTTGCATCCTTGGTGTCGGCCGACTGGATCGCATTCAGCACGAAGTCGGAATAAGGCGCAGCCTTTTTGTATTCAGGCGAAGCGTAGGTCGACATGCGGGTGCCTGGAGGGACCAGGCCCCAGCCCTTTTCCTTGGCGACCAGCTGCACATATTCCTTGGAAGTCGCCCAGGCCGCGAATTTCTTGGCGGCGTCCTGCGATTTCGACGATTTCGGAATCGCCAGCGACCAGATCCACAGCCAATGCGCGCCCTTGGGCGTGACCGCCACCGGCGCCGGCGCAAACGCTACCTTGCCGACCACTTTCGATTCCTTGCTGCTGTAGATCATGCCGGCGGCGACCGTGGCGTCGATCCACATGCCGCATTTGCCGCTGGAGAACAGCACCAGGTTTTCGTTGAAGCCGTTGGAGGTGGCGCCTGCCGGGCCGTACTTGCGCAGCAGGTCGACATAGGTGGTGACGGCGTTTTTCCATTCTGGCGAGTTGAGCTGCGGCTGCCATTTTTCATCGAACCAGCGGGCGCCGAAGGTATTCACCATGGTGCCGACCAGCGCCATGTTCTCGCCCCAGCCTGCACGGCCGCGCAGGCAGATGCCGGCGATGCCGTTCTGCTTGTCGGTCAGTTTTTCAGCAAAGCCGGCGATGTCCTGGAAGGTCGGGTGCTCGGGCATTTTCAAGCCCTTTTCCGCAAACAGGTCCTTGCGGTAATAGGTCATCGAGCTTTCGGCATAGAACGGCAGCGCGTACAGTTTGCCGCCTTCGGTCAAGCCTTCGCGCACGGTCTTGATCAGGTCGCCTTCGTCGTAGCTGGCAGGCAAGCCTTCCATCGGCGCCAGCCAGCCTTTCTTGGCCCAGATCGGCGCCTCATAGGCGCCGATGGTCATCAGGTCGAACTGGCCGCTGCCGGTGGCGATGTCGGTGGTGACCCGCTGCCGCAGGACGTTTTCTTCCAGCACTACCCAGCGCAGCTTGATGTCAGGATTGGCGGTTTCGAAATTCGAGGAAAGTTTTTGCAGTTCGATCATGTCGGGATTGTTGATCGTTGCGATGTTCACGGTGGTTGGCGCGGCCCAGGCGCTGTTGCAGAACATAGCCAGCAGGCTGAGTGGGGCCAGGGCGGCTGAAAACGAGCTTGCGCGGATGCTGCGACGTTTCATGTTTGTCTCCATTGTAGGAATGATCAATACGCCATGCCGACTTGCGCGGCTTCGCGTTATCACTTTCTCAGGCGGCGTTGATGGCGGTCGCCTGGAAAATTCTTTAACGTTGCCTTTTGCATCATGCCTTGCTGTTTTAAATATTGAGCAAAAGACTTTTCGTTGAGCAAATAATCATGCATGATTCAAAGCGTGTCAAGATTTAGTTCTGCTGCGCTGCACTATCTGGGACAATTCCAAGGTCGAATGCCAAAAAACAAGGCACAGCGACCCTGGCGATGCATGTTGGAAACGCGTGCCGAGCGGTCCATGCCCAAAAAAGGAAATCAGATGGCAAATGAAAAGCTGGATCTCGCCGCGCGCGCGGCGTGGATGTATTACGTGGCCGGCAATACCCAGAACGAAATCGCCGACCACCTGGGAATCTCGCGCCAGATGGCGCAGCGTCTGGTGGCTTATGCGCGTGAGTCGGGACTGGTCAAGGTCAGGGTGGAGCATCCGGTATCGACTTGCCTGGAGCTGGCCGCAGCATTGCAGCAGCGCTACGGCCTGGAGCAATGCCATGTGGTGCCGAGCATGGGGGCGGGCGGCAACGTGGTCGACGACGCCGGCGTGCAGCAGATGCTGGCCGTGGTCGGCGCCGAGGTGATGGAGCGCTATCTGCAGCAAGAGACGCCGCTGGTGGTCAACGTCGGTTCCGGGCGGACCTTGAAGGCAGTGCTGGAAGCGGTCACTGAAATGGAACGGCCGCAGCACCGGATCGTGTCGATGGTGGGAGCGATTGCCGCTGACGGCTCATCGAATCGCTATGACGTGGCGCTGACCGCCGCCGACAAGATCCAGGCCCGATTCTTTTTCCTGCCGGCGCCGCTGGTGGCCGACAGCGCCGACGACATGCGCCAGTGGTGCAGCCATCGCGTGTATCGCATCGTGGCCGACCTGGCGCAGCATGCCGACGTCACTTTCATCGGCGTCGGCACCATTGCGCCAGGCTGTCCGATGCACGAAGACGGCTTCATCACTGCCGAAGAAGTGGCGCAACTGCAGGGATACGGCGCAGTGGGAGAAATGATCGGCCACGCGATCGCCGGCGACGGCCGCCTGATCGCATCGCCGCTTGAAGACCGCGTCACCAGCTTGCCGCTGACGTCCCCGCCGGCGCGCCCGGTGATCGGCATGGCAGGCGGCGTCAAGAAAGCAGAAGCGATCCGCGCCGTATTGCGCGGCGGCTGGTGGTCCGGCCTGATCACCGACGAATACTGCGCCCGCTACGCGCTGCAGGACGAGTAGTTAATTAGGGTCGGAGTCAAATTGTTTGACCCAAACAATTTGACTCTGACCCTAATTAACCGTTTGCGGAGTACTTGCGCCTTCGGATCGATTATTCGCGTGAACGTTCGCGGAATTGCAGCGGCTGTTCGTCGGCTGCCGGGATTGGGCCGCAGCCGGTGGAGCACGAGCCGCATCCGCTGCCGCATCCTCCTGTTGAAGCCGCCGGCTGCAAGCGCTTGCCGATCGCGCGCAATGCTGTCGGCCGCGAGTCGCTGCTGAGGGAATTCGCCAGGGCTCCTTGCCAGCGCTGGCTGGTGGCCGGCATCAGGCGGCGGCAGGCATAGACCAGGCTGGCGATCACGGCGGCGCCGATCACGATGGCTTGCAGCACAAGAAATGGCGTCATGTCAGGAACCTCGCAATCTGATAGGTGAGGAAAGCCGCAAGATAAGCCAGGCCGAACAGGTAGGCGGTGGCGACGCCGACGATCTTCCAGGAATTGGTTTCGCGCCGCATCACCGCCAGCGTCGACATGCATTGCGGCGCAAACACATACCAGGCCAGCAACGCCAGAGCGGTCGCCAGCGACCATTGATGGGCGATCATCGGCCCCAGCTGCGAAGCGATGGCGTCCTCGCTGCCGGACATGGCATACACGGTTCCCAGCGCCGATACCGCGACTTCACGCGCAGCCATGCCAGGCACCAATGCAATGCATATCTGCCAGTTAAAGCCGATCGGGGCAAACACGTATTCCAGCAGGTGGCCGATCCGGCCCGCCAGGCTGTAATCGATGGCAGGCAAGGTTGCACCCGGCGGCGGGCCAGGGAAGGTCGATAAAAACCACAGCAGCACCGTGAGCGACAGGATGATGGTGGTAACCCGGCGCAAGAAAATCAGCGCCCGTTCCCACAGGCCGATGGCGATATTGCGGGCGCCGGGCAAGCGGTAAGACGGCAGCTCCATCAGCAGCGCGTGCTCGCTTTTATCCCGGCGCACGCGCTTGATGATCCAGGATACCGCCAGCGCGCTGGCGATGCCGGCCACGTACAGCACGAACAGGACGATGCCCTGCAAATTGAACAGGCCCCACACGCTGCGGCTAGGAATGAAAGCGGCGATCAGCAAGGTGTATACCGGAAGCCGCGCCGAACAGGTCATCAGCGGCGCCACCAGGATGGTGGTCAGGCGGTCGCGCGGGTCCTGGATGCTGCGGGTCGCCATGATGCCGGGAATCGCGCAGGCAAAACTGGACAGCAGCGGGATGAAGGAGCGGCCGGTAAGGCCGGCCTTGAACATCATGCGGTCAAGCAGGAAGGCGGCGCGCGGCAGGTAGCCGGATTCTTCCAGCACCAGGATAAAGAAAAACAGGATCAGGATCTGCGGCAGGAACACCAGCACCGTGCCCAGTCCGCCGAAAATGCCGTCGCTCACCAGGCTGCGCAACAGGCTTTCCGGCATGGCGGCCGCGACCCAGGCGCCGACTGCGCCGACGCCGGCCTGGATCGCTTCCATCAATGGCTGCGCCCAGGAAAAGACCGCCTGGAAAATGAAGAACATGATGGCCGCCAGCAGCGCCAGTCCGAACACCGGATGCAGCACCCAGCGGTCGATGGCGTCGTCGATCATCGATGTATTGCGCGGCATGGCGACAGCCGCCGCCAGCATGCTGCGCACCTCGGCGTGCAGATCGTCGCCGACGTTGCCGGTTGCCGGAGCCGGTGCGCCAGCCTGGTCCAGGTGCTGGATCAGGCCGCGGGCGCCGCCGCTGCGCACCGCCACGGTTTCAATCACGGGGATGCCGAGCCGGCGCTGCAGTTCCTCGCGGTCGATGGTGATGCCGCGCTTGCGGGCGGCGTCCATCATGTTCAATGCCAGCACCATGGGCCGGCCCAGCCGTTTGACTTCCAGCACAAAGCGCAGGTGCAGGCGCAGGTTGGTGGCGTCGGCGACGCATACTACCAGGTCCGGCAGCGCTTCGCCCGGCATCTGGCCGAGGCAGACCTTGCGCGTGATCATTTCGTCCGGGCTGGTCGCTTCCAGGCTGTACGCGCCGGGCAGGTCGAGCAGCTGGAACACGCGCCCGGATGGTGCGGTGAAACGGCCTTCCTTGCGTTCTACCGTGACGCCGGCGTAGTTCGCCACTTTCTGGCGGCTGCCGGTCAGCTGGTTGAACAGGGCGGTCTTGCCGCAATTGGGGTTGCCTACCAGGGCGATGCGGAGGGAGGATGCACTAGACATGAGGCCGGGATTCAGGACGCTGGATTGACGTGGACCCGGTGCGCTTCGGCGCGACGCAGGGCAAAACGGGTAAAGCCGATCTGGATCATCAGCGGATCGGCGCCGACCGGGCCGCGCGCCACCAGGCTCACGGCTTCGCCATGGACAAATCCCAGCTCGCGCAGGCGCTTGGCGATCGGGTCCTGCTCCAGCACGTCTTCTACATATTCGATCACTGCGGGGGTAAACGGCGTCAAGTCACAAAGTCTCATACAAAAGCCATGATCAATAATCATTCTCATTATATACATTCACGGCCACGGCTTGGCGAACAAAACAGGGGTGGAGAGGCTGTGCTGGCCCCATTCTTGCTCAGATGCCACTTTATTCCCTCGCCGGTTGGCAAAAATAGCGTGGCTTGCTTGACAGCATTGCCCGGTTTGCGTTTTACTTGGCGCAATTTTCTGCACCGCAACAAATTTCATCGATGATTTTCGGTAGCGCTAACATCGATGGCGTAGGAATTTGAATATTTATCAACTTGTCTCAACGAACGATCGGATTCTGCATGCGACTTCACAAAATACTTGCCTTGTCATCTCTGCTGTTGGCAAGCGCCTTCTGCCGCGCGGAGAGCGGCGTCACCGCCACTACCATCACGCTCGGGCAGTCGGCGGCGTTCACCGGGCCCGCGAAGGAACTGGGCAAGGGCATGCATGACGGCGCGCAAGCATATTTCGACCAGGTCAACGCCAGCGGCGGCGTGTTCGGCCGGAAAATCATCCTCAAGACCCTGGACGACGGTTATGAACCTGAGCGTGCGGCGGCGAATACCCGGCAGTTCATCGAGCAGGACGACGTACTGGCCTTGTTCGGTTATGTCGGCACGCCGACTTCAAATGCCTCGATTCCCGCCTTGACCAAGGCCAAGGTGCCGTTCTTCGCGCCGTTCACCGGCGCCCAGTCGCTGCGCGAACCGTTCAACCGGAACATCTTCAATATCCGCGCCAGCTACTTTGCCGAGACCGAAAAAATCGTGCAGCAGATCACCACCCTGTCGCTGAAGAAGATCGCGGTGTTTTACCAGAACGACGCCTATGGCAAGGCCGGCCTGGAAGGCGTGACGCGGGCGCTGAAGAAACGCGGGATCGAGGTTGCCGGGCTCGGCACGGTAGAGCGCAACAGCGTCGATGTCAGCGCAGCCGTCGCCAAGATCCGGCAAAGCCAGCCGCAGACGGTGATCATGGTGTCGGCCTACAACTCCAGCGCGGCCTTCATCAAGGCCATGATTGCAGCCGGCAGCCCGCCGTCGTTCTGGAACATTTCATTTGTCGGCAGCCAGCAGCTGGTGAATGCGCTGGGCAAGGATGCCAGCGGCGTGCAGATTGCACAGGTGATGCCGGCTCCTTGGGATGAAGTCAACGGCATCGTCAAGGAGTACCGCAAGTACTACCTGCAGGACGGCAAGCGAGAGTGGGATTACGTCAGCATGGAAGGGTTCATTGCGGCCAAGGTCCTGGTGGAAGGCCTCAAGCGCGCCGGCAGCAGCCTGTCGCGCGAGAGCCTGGTCAAGGCCCTGGAGACCATCAACCACTATGACGCCGGCGGTTATTTCGTCACCTTCAGCCCGAGCAACCACAACGGCTCGGAATTCGTCGACCTGACCATGGTGGCCAAGAGCGGCAGGTTCCTGCACTGATTTATCCGGGCGCGGCCACGATCACGTGCTTGATCTCCTGGAATGCTTGCAAGCCCCAGGGGCCAAGTTCGCGGCCCAGGCTGCTTTTCTTCATGCCGCCCCACGAGGCTTGCGGAAAAATCACCTGCGGGCTGTTGACCCAGACCAGGCCTACTTCCAGCGCCGCTGACACGCGGCTGGCGCGTTCGCTGTCCGCGGTCAGGACGGTCGCCACCAGGCCGTAGTCGCTTCGGTTGGCGATCGCAATCGCTTCCTGCTCGCTGTCGAAGGCATGGATGCATAACACCGGGCCGAAGATTTCCTCGCGCCAGAGCGGGCTGTCGAACGGCACGTCGGCGAAGATCGTCGGCGCCACGAAATATCCCTTGGCCTTGTCTTGCGCAGGCGCGCCGCCGGTAATCAGCTTGAGTCCCGCGGCCATCCCTTGCTGGATGTACTGCTGCACTTTCTGATATTGCCGGCGGCTGCTCAAGGGACCCATCTGCGTTGCGGGATCCATCGGATCGCCGACCCGGATGGATTCGACGCGCTGCTTGAGGCGCGCCGTGAAATCCTGGGCGATGCTGTGCTCGATCAGCAGGCGCGAGGTCGCCGAGCACATCTGTCCGGCGTTGAAAAATATCCCGCCGCAGACGATATCGAGCGCCAGTTCCAGGTCGGCGTCGGCAAACAACAGCGCCGCCGATTTCCCGCCCAGTTCCAGGCTGATGCGCTTGAGGTCGTCGGCGGCGGTTTTCATCACTGCCTGGCCGACAACCGTGCTGCCGGTGAAGGAAACCTTGCGGACTGCGGGATGGGAGGCCAGCGCCGCTCCGGCCTCGGCGTCGCCGGTGACCAGGTTGAAGACGCCGGCCGGCAATCCGGCCCGGTCGATGATGGCCGCCAGCGCCAGCTCCGGCAATGGCGTTATCTCCGACGGCTTGAGCACCACCGTGCAGCCGGCCGCCAGCGCCGGCGCCACTTTCCATGCCGTGGTCACCATGGGGAAATTCCACGGCACGATCAGGGCCGCGACACCGCAAGGTTCATGCCGCAAGGTTGCGGTAAAGCCGGCATCGGGCAGGGCTACCGGCTGATCCTGGCGGTCATCTAGCTGTTCCGCCAGTTCGGCGTAGTAGCTGAAGGTGGCGATGACGTCGCCGACATCGATCAGCGATTCGCTCAAGGGTTTGCCGTTGTTGGCGGTTTGCAGGCGCGCCAGCTGTTCCTGCTGCTGTTGCACGCCATCGGCGATCGCGCGCAAAAAGGCGCCGCGCTCGCGGCCGGAACTTTTGCCCCATCCTGCCTGGGCGGCCGCGGCCGCTGAGACGGCGTCGTCGATATCTTGCGCGGCGCCGAAGGCGACCTCGGCCAGCGCCGTTTCGGTCGCCGGGTTGAGCACGGTTTCCGTCCGGCCGGAACGGGCGTTGTACCAGCGGCCCGCGATGTATAGCAGGTGCGGCGGTTGGTTCAGCATTGTTGCTCCTGGCCAGTCCATTCGGTTTCCCGGATTTCAATCAGGGTCGGCCTGTCGGCTGAGGCCGCCAGCCGCAGGGCGCCGGCCAGTTCCGCCGCTGTCGCCACATGCTCGGCCGCACAGCCGAAGCCGCGTGCAATCGCCAGGAAATCGGGCGTGTAGATATCGACGCCGACGGGTTCGATGGCACGGTTTTGCATGTACTTCTTGATTTCTCCGTAGCCGTTGTTATTCCACAGCAGGATGATTACCGGCACGCCGGCCTCCACCGCGCTGGCCAGTTCCGGCAAGGTAAATTGCAAGCCGCCGTCGCCGATCAGGCATATTACCGGCCGGCCGGCCATGGCCAGCTTGGCGCCTATCGCGGCCGGCAGCGCATAACCGAGGGTGCCGTATCCGGTCGAGGAATTGAACCAGCTGCGCGGCGCCGCAGCGTCGAAGGTGATGTTGCCGGTATACACGGGCTGGGTAGAGTCGCCGACGTAGATCGCATCCGGCAGCGCGCTTGCCACCGCTTCCAGCATGCGATGCTGCATGCGGGCCGGGTGGTCAAGGCTGGCGTCGACTTCGCCTCGCAAGGCGGCCACACGGCTGTTGCCCCATGAGGCGTCGTGCCGTGCCGGCTCGGAAGGCGACTGCAGTTGCTGCATCAATCCCTGCAGCGCGCTGGCGGCGTCCGACAGCAGCGTCAGCGATGGCGGATAGTTGCGCGCCAGCTGCTGGGCGTCGATATCGATCCTGATCAGTTTGCCCGGGATGAGGAAGCCGCCGTCGAACACGGTGTCATAGTCGGTTTCCCCGAGTTCGGTGCCGATTGCCAGCACCACGTCGGCCTCGCACACCAGTGCCCGGGTCGCGGCGGTGGACTGGTTGGAGCCGAGCAGCAGCGGATGCCGCGGCGGCAGCAAGCCCTTGGCGTTGATGGTGAGCGCAGTCGGAGCCTGCAGGCGCTCTGCCAGCTGTTGCAGTTCAATGCCGGCGTTGACGGCGCCGCCGCCGGCCAGGATCAGCGGACGCTTGGCCTGCTGCAGCATCGCTGCCGCGGCGGCTACGCTGCGCGGATCGGCGTACGGTTTCGCGCTGCGCGCAGGCATGGCGACGGACAAATGCGCGGCCGGGGCGACGATCACATCCAAAGGCATTTCAATATGCACCGGCCGCGGACGGGCGCTGTCGAACACGGCGAAGGTGCGCGCCAATACCGCCGGCAGTTCGTCGGCGCTCATCAAGGTATGCGAGAACGCCGTCATCCCGGCAAACACGCTGCGCTGGGACGGCAATTCATGCAGCATGCCGTTGCCATTTCCCAGGTGCTGGCGCGCGTTGACGCTGGAAATGACTAGCATCGGGATCGAGTCGGCATAGGCTTGCGCCATCGCAGTGGCGATATTGGTCATGCCGGGACCGGTGATGATGAAGCAGACACCGGGTTTGCCGCTCACCCGCGCATAACCGTCGGCCATGAAGCCCGCCCCCTGCTCGTGGCGCGGCGTGATGTGGCGCACCTTGGATTGCGCCAGGCCCCGATACAGCTCGACGGTATGGACCCCGGGAATGCCGAACACCAGTTCGACCCCGTAGTTTTCCAGCAGCTTGATCAGCACTTCGCCACAGCTTGTGCTTGCAGGAGCAAGCGTCAGCGCTCCGCTCTCGGACAGGCTGGCGCCGGTTTTGCCTATTTCAGTACTCTCAAGTCGTTTCATTTTTTTTAGCGGTGGCGTTGCGTTATAAATCGGCGGGCAATGGCAGACGCAGCCATTTCTGCGAAATCTTGTTCAGGCTGCCGTCTTTCTTGGCCTGCACGATGGCCTGGTTGATCTGCTGCGTCAGGCGCGCTTCGTTCTTGTTGAAGCCGACGTGATCCGGCGAGCTGAACAGCTGGAATTTTTGCTGTATGCCGGCGGCCGGATTCTTGGCCATGATGGTGGCGCCGACATCGTTGCCGACCACCATCAGCTGTGTCTGTCCCGACAGGAAGGCCGAGATGGCGCCGTTGGCGTCGTCAAAGCGTTTGATGGTGGCGCCGGCCGGCGCTGTTTTCGAGATGCTCAAGTCTTCCAGCGTGCCGCGGGCCACGGCGATGGTCTTGCCGGCCAGGTCTGCGCTGTCCTTGATGGCCAGCTTGGGTCCGCCGAAGACGGCCAGGTAGTACGGTGCGTAGGCGTCGGAAAAATCAATCACCTTGGCGCGCTCCGGCGTCTGTCCTACCGACAGCAGCAGGTCCACCTTGCCGCCGGCAAGGTAAGCCATGCGGTTGTCGCCGGTGACTTGCACCAGTTCCACCTTGGTCTTCAATGCCTTGCCGATCAGTTCGGCCATGTCGATGTCGTAGCCGAGCGGCTGCATGTCAGGGCCGATCGAGCCGAACGGCGGGTAGTCCATGAAGACGCCGATCCTGACCTTGCCGCTCTTGGCGATGGTGTCGATGGCGTCGGCGTGGCTGGGAGCGGCATGCAGCATGCCTGCTGCGAGCAGCGCGGCGGCGCCCAGCTTGCACAGGCGGCGATTGAGGAGGGCTGGCAATAGGTTCATGGTGTTGTCCTGTGAGTGAATGGATGTATCGTTCGGCGGCATTCCAGGTCAGGCGGCCAGCCGGCCAGGGCTGGCGTCGATCAGCTTGCAGGCATGCGGCGGCAGGGTGGCGAGTACCGAACTGCCGATTGCCAGCCCCGGCACTTCGCGCGGGCTGGTGGCTACCGTCAGCGTAAAGCCGGCGCAATCTACGGTAGCTTCCAGCGACGAACCGACGTCGCGGATAAAACTCACCTGGCCGGGCACGCAATTGTTGCGGATGCTGGCGTGAAGATCCTTGTGCGCCTGCGGTTCGCTGATTTTCAGGCAAACGTCTTCCGGCCTGATCAGCAGGCGGATGTCCTGGCCGGCGCTGGCTTTGCGCGGGCCGCCGATGTCGATCAGCTGGCCGCCGGCCAGCCGTACGCATTGTTCGCCGCTCGGCACCGCCGGCAGGATGTTGCCGAGGCCGATGAAGTCGGCGACAAATTCGTTGACCGGGTCCCGGTACACGTCCAGCGGTGAACCGATCTGGGCGATCTGGCCTTGTTCCATCACCACGATCACGTCGGCCATGGTCATTGCTTCGCGCTGGTCGTGGGTCACCATGATGGTGGTGATGCCAAGCCGCTGCTGCAGCAGGCGGATTTCAACCTGCATGGCTTCGCGCAGCTTGGCGTCGAGTGCAGACAGCGGTTCGTCCAGCAGCAACAGCTTGGGCGCGGACGCCAGGGCGCGGGCAATCGCTACCCGCTGCCGCTGGCCGCCGGACAATTGCGCCACCGGCCGGTCGGCCATGTGCGGCAACTGGATCAGCTGCAGCAGTTCGTCGACACGTTGCTTCTGGCTTTGCCTGCCGGCCTTGCGCAAGCGCAGCGGGTAGGCGATGTTGCCGGCCACGGTCATGTGCGGGAACAGCGCCAGCGACTGGAACACCATGCCGAAATCGCGCTCGCAGGCCGGCACCTGGGTGAGGTCCTTGCCATCCATGCTGAGGCGGCCGCTGGTCGGCGTCTCGAGCCCGGCGATCATGCGCAGCAGCGTGGTCTTGCCGCAGCCGGACGGCCCCAGGAAACATACCAGCTTGCCTTCGGGGATGCTCAGGTTGACGTGCTTGACGACGTGCACAGCGCCGAAGTGCTTGTTGACGTTTTCGATAATTAGTTGATTGCTCATGTTGTTCTCGTCAGGTTGGAACGTATTGCTTCCCTATTCGGCTAGAGCGCCACGCCATCGTCGCCTACCAGCTTTTCCAGCAGCCAGATCAGGCCGAAATCGATCAGGACGATGAATACGGCGAAGGAGAAGACGGTCGGGTCGAGCGACGATACGGTGCGGCTGTACAGCCATACCGGCAAGGTCATGGTGTCGACGTCGTACAGGAAAAAAGTCACCGTGAATTCGTTGAAGGAGACGATGAAGGCGAACAGCATCCCGGCCAGGATGCCGGGCCGCATCAGCGGCAGCACCACGTCAAACATGGCGCGCATGGGCCGTGCTCCCATCAGGTAAGCCGCTTCTTCGAATTCCGGGCCGATGCCGGCAATCGACGCCGCGCAGTTCTTGACCGCGAACGGCAAAGCCAGGATCACGTGGGCGATGACGAGCCGGAAAATGCCCAGTTCGACCGGAAAATAATTGAACACCAGCAGCAGCGAAATGCCCAGCATCACCAGCGGATACACCATCGGCAGGGCGATGAACTGCTCGACCACGGCCTTGCCGGGAAAGTTGAAGCGATTCAACGCATAGGCGGCGGGAATGGCCACGGCGGCGGCGATCAGCATGGTCGCGAACGCCACCATCAGGCTGGTGCCCAGCGCCTGTCCCATCGACAGCACGTCGCTGGCGTCGGGCGACATGAAGGTGCGCCAGGCTGCGCGATACCACTGCAAGCCGTAGCTCGGCGGCGGGAAGGCCAGCGTGTCGGAAGCGCCGAACGACATGATGATCATGGTGAGGATCGGCATTGCCGCAAGTATCAGGACCACTGCCGCCAGCACGCCGGTGAAACGGGTGAGCTGGCCGGGCAGGGCGCGCCGCAGGAACGGCAGGGCAAATGCAGTCATCGTGTATTCCCCAGCATCTTCTGTGATCGATGCACCAGTTTCTGCGACAGTGCCATCACCGCCAGGGTCGCCAGCATCAAGACCACGCTGGTGGCGGATGCCGCCGGCCAGTTGAGCAAGGGCGTAATCTGGTCGCGCACCAGCACCGCCAGCATCGAGACCCGGCGCCCGCCGAGCAGCAGCGGCACGGCAAAGGCGCTGGCGTTGTAGGCGAACACCAGCAAGGCGCCCGACAGGATGCCCGGCATCGCCAGCGGCAGCAGCACGTGGCGCAGGATTTGCCAGCGGCTGGCGCCCATGGTGGCGGCCGCTTCTTCGTAGCTGCCGGAAATCGCTTTCAGGGCGCTGGCCATCGGCAGCGCCGCCAGCGGAAACGCGGTTTGTATCAATCCCAGCAAGACGCCGTTTTCGCGATACAGCCATTGCACCGGGCGCTGCACGATGCCCAGCGCCAGCAGCGAATTATTCAGCACGCCGCCGGGGCCAAGGATGATCAGCCAGCCGTAGCTTTGCAGCAGCAGGTTCACCAGCAAGGGCAGCAGCACGCCGGTCAGCAGCAGGCGCCGCGCCAGCTTTGATTTGGCGCGCGCCATGGCGATCGCCACCGGGATCGCCAGCAGCACCGCCAATACCGTGCTCTGGAACGCCAGGCGCAAGGTGAGCCAAAGCGACTTCATGTAATAAGGCGTCGCCAGGTCGGCGTAACTGCTCAGCGAAACGCTGCGCCATTCATCGCCGTTGCTGCCGACGCTCATGCGGATCACCGCCAGCGCCGCTGCCGCCAGCACTGCCAGGAACAGCAGCACCGGCGCCAGCAGCAGCCACGGCCGCGCATTGGAGTCTTGATCGAGCATTGCTTTTACCTTTGCCTGTAGCGGTTAGGCCGAAAAGATCTCGGTATAGCGGCGCACCCATTCGCTTTGCACCACGGCCAGCGCCTTGTCGTCGTGGATCTGCGCTTTCTCGGCGATCTGCCTGGCGCTGGGAACATAGCGGCTGCTGTCGGCCGGTATCGACGCCTTGGTGTTCACCGGGCCGTTGAGGACGTCGGCGGCCATCTTGCCTTGCACCACCGGATCAAGCGTATGGTTGATGAAGGCGTGGATCAGGTCGAGGTCGCCCGGATGCGATTTCGGAATCACCGTGTACATCAGCTGCGCCGCAAAACCTTCCTTCATGTCATAGGTGACGCCCATCTTGTACTCGGGTTTCTTGATCGCGACCGGGAAGAAGGCCGGCGAGTAGATGCCGCCCAGGTCCAGCGCATTGGTGCGGAACAGTTCGGCCACCTGGTTCGGGTTTTCGCCGAGCATCAGGATACGGTCCTTGAGCAGCGCCAGTTTCTTGAAGCCGGGGTCGATGTTCTTTTGCGAGCCGCCCGACAGCTTGGCGGCAATGATGGCAAGGTCGACTGCCTCGACCCAGCTTGGCGGCGGCAAGAAGATGCGGCCGCTGTATTTCTCGTCCCAAAGCGCTTCGTAGCTGGACGGCGCGGCCTTGAAGGTCGAGGTGTTGTAGATCAGGCCGTTGGTCCACAGCAGATAGCCGACGCCGTAGCCGTTGGCGCCGCTGCGGTGCTGGGGGGCGACGTCTTTCAGGTTCGGCAGCCGCGCCAGGTCCGGCTGCATCAGCAGGCCGGCGTCCGCCAGGCCGGAAGCGCCTACGCCAGCCAGCGTGATCACATCGTATTGCGGTTTGTTGCCGGCAGCCTTGAGCTTGGCCACCATGCCCGAGGTGCCGTCGGCGCGGTCGGCGATCACTTTGGCGCCGGTCTTTTCAGAAAAGCTGGCGGCGATATTGCGCAGCGCCGCCAGGCCGGTGTCGTCAGACCAGGTCAGGAAACGCAGCGTCTTGCCTTTGAAGTTCTGTTCCTGTGCAAAGACGTTCACAAATGGTGCGGATAACGTGGATGCGGCAATCGATGCACCAATTGCCTTGATGACGTTGCGTCGTTTGGTATTTGTATTTTGCATGGCTTGCTCCTGCTGTAAAAGTATGGAAACAACGATTGGATGCCTGTGGCCAGATTGATCGGCGTTATCCCGGGATGCAAGAGATGTGCCAGATGTCGCTGTAAGGCATTAGTTTTAATGATGGCTAGGATGCGTAAAACTGATGCCTGAGAAGGTCGGGGGTAATTACGGCAGGTGCGGGTTTGCAACAGGAAGCGGGTGGCTTTTGGGCAGGATGCATTTGTCTCTCTCCGGTATCAGGAAATGTATTTTCTTTGTGAAGTGTCCCTGCGGGATCTGCTCACTTTTTTATGCTTGCTATTCTTGGGCATTGCCGGGGTCTTCACAAACGAAATATAATCATGGGAGCCATGCATTTTCCTGTTGGCTTAGATCTCCGGAGACGCCCATGCGCAAGTTGCCGCCCTTGAATGCCCTGCAAGTCTTCGAGACTGTCGCGCGCCATCAAAACATCACGCATGCCGCCAACTACCTTTGCCTGACCCAGGGCGCGGTCAGCCGGCAGATACTGATCCTGGAAGAGTATTACGGCTTCCCCCTGTTCCAGCGCCATGCGCGCGGCTTGACGCTGACCGAGGAAGGCGAGCTCCTGCTGCCCGCGGTGCGCGAAAGTTTCGCGCGGATCGAAGAGATATCGACCCGGCTGACGCGGCAGCGCACCGACCTGGCGTTGAAAGTGCCGACCTGCATCATGCGCTGGATCTATCCCAAGATCATGCTGTTCCAGGCCGCCAATCCGGATATCCAGCTGCAGGTCACGACTGCCCTGCAGCACAATGTCGACTTCCAGCGCGAATCGTTTGACGCTGCCATCGTGTATGGCGCGCCGACCGGCAAGGATACCCATTCGCTTTTGTTGTTTACCGAACAGCTGACGCCGGTATGCGCGCCTGCAATGCTCAAGGAGCAGCCGTACCTGGAGCCGGAGCAGCTGGCGCAGCAGACTTTGCTGCATCCGACCAGGGATCACCGGGACTGGGAAATGTGGCTGCGCTTTGCCGGCGTCAAAGGCGTCGACGCCAGCAGCGGCCAGAGTTTTGAAACGCTGGACCTGGCGGTGAATGCGGCCGCGCAAGGATTCGGCGTGGCGATAGGCGACTGCATCCTGGCCAGCGACGACCTTGAGATGCAGCGGCTGGTGAAGCCGTTCGATTGCGTGATGCCGGGGCAAAGCTATTATTTCGTTTATCCGGAAAGCGTCGCCAACCAGCAGAAAATCACGATCTTCCGCGAGTGGATCGCCCAGCACTGCATGGAGCACGCCGCGCCGCTCGCCTGAGCGGCCAGCTCGCGTCAGTCCGGCCGCCGTTCCTTTTTCGCGGCTACGTCCGGCGCCGACGCATCTGTACGTCGCAGGCGAAGAACTCCTGGCAATATTTTCCGGTTCCAACGACGGCGATTGCACACTCATTGTTAACGTTATGCGCCTGGACACGCGAAGTTGCCGGCGACTCTGCAAGAAACCGGCAGCCAGAAAATATTAATGAAAAGAAATAGTTAAATCGGTTTTGTTTTTCATGGGAAATAATAGGTGTGTATTTAGCGTCATTAGACGGTTAAATATTGTTAATTTGTGTCAACGATAGTTAAAGATTGAGTTTTCCAGTAGTTTCATACGGCTCTTGCTTTTACTCTTTGCTTGCATGCTGACGCCGGATTTAACAAACCGGTGAATGTGTAGCACAGGGGTAATCGACTGGATCTGGACAGGCAATTTCCAAAAGAAAAAAGATTTGCCATAAGGCAATTCGACGCGCTTGTTCATTTTCAACAATCAAAGAGTAAACCGATGCAGAAAATTGATGGCGTTCTTCGAGATGATCAGTGGGACAAGCTGGAACCTTTATTGATCGGACGGCCTGGAGATTCCGGGATGTGCGGCCGCGACAATCGCCTATTCATGGAGGCGGTGTTATGGGTCGCGCTGAAATCAGGCTCATGGAGCAACCTGTCGCCCGAATTCGGCCGCTGGAGAACCAGCTACATGCGGTTCCGGCGCTGGACCAAGGCCGATGTCTGGCGGCGCCTGGCCGAAAACCTGGTTGACGACCAGGAATTGCAGGTCATGCTGGGGGCCATCGTCACCCTTGGCGACGAACACACCCGCCTGAACACGGAAAGATCGATCAGGCGCACCAATGTGAAAATTTATGGACGCGCCCTGGCTTCCGCTGTGGGCGCCAACGCAAAACCGGCACGCGCCGACGAATTGTCGTCGTCGTGGGTGTGGCTGGTTACCGACGACAGCCAGACTGGCTGATCTTCAAAAGCAATGCCCCGGCTGCAGGCGCTCATCGTGAAGCGCCGGTGCGGCCGGCGTCATTTGGCATCACGCGCCCAATGCTGGCGAATGTTGATATTGATGCAAATGTTTCTTCCTGAATCGCCACCCGTAAAACCATTCCTGGTTGGGTAGCTGGCGCCGAAAATAACTCAAAGTTACATTAAAGCACAATAGGGTTCCCGCTCTAAAGGAGTGCCGCATCGCACTACCTTCATGCGGTATCAGGTATTATCGGCAACCATAGGGAGAGTGTTTGATAGGAAACTTTCTGGTCGGGGCCATGCGGCTGCCGCGGCACTTTCCCTGTGTATAACAAAGAATGGCCCCGCCTAAGGGGCTGAGACAAGTCTGAAAAGCAATATGCCGAAGCCGCAAGCGGTCCTGGCAGTGGTTTGGACGATTAACATTCGATTAAAAGTACGATTTTGATGAATTTCATTCTGTATTCGGATATTGGCGAAAGCACGATCGATAAAAGCCTTGGTTTGCCAGAGTACAGCTATTACTTTGTCTTGAAAGCCTTTCGCGCCGCATTGGCGGAACTCGGGACGGTCACGCTGGTACGGCGTCCGGAAACCGAAGTCGACCCGCTGTTTGAAGAATGCCGGCAGCGTGGAGAGGAATGCGTTTTCCTTTCCTTTTCCCCACCCAGCAAGACCGCGATCGACCTCAAGTGTCCTACGGTGTCGGTGTTTGCATGGGAATACAGCAATATTCCCAACGAGCAGTGGGATGAGGATCCCCGCAGCGACTGGCGCAACGTGTTTGCCCGCCATGGCAGGGCTATCACCTTGTCCGGTTATACCGCGCGCGCCGTGAAAGACGCCATGGGCCAGGAATTCCCGGTGCTGGCGGTGCCGGCCCCGCTGTGGGAGCAATTTGCCGGCGCCCGCGAGCGGCTGGGAAATCCCGCGCTTGGCGGGTCAAACGAGATTCGCTTGCGCGGCACGGTGATCGATAGCCGCGTGCTCGGCTTGTCGGCCGATGGCTTGATCGCCAACGCGGCGCAGCCGGCAGTCGTGGAGCCGCTCCCCGCGACGGCGCCGCCGCCAGCGCCGGCGCCAGCGAAAAACCTGCGCTACCGGCTGGGCGCCACCAAGCGCCATCTGCTGGACTGGTACCGGGATGTATTGCGCGATCTGCTGCCGCTGTGGCTGGCCAGGACACTGGCGAGCGGCGGCCGCAAGGGTTATGCCGTGATACGGCCGGCGCCGCAGCCGCAGCCGGACTTGCCTGCCGCGCCGCCGCCCGTGGTGGCGGCGCCGGAACCGGAGACCTCGGTCAAACTCGACGGCGTGGTGTACACCTCGGTGTTCAGTCCCAAGGACGGCCGCAAGAACTGGTTTGACATGGTGACCGCATTTTGCTGGACTTTCCGCGAGGTCGAGGATGCCACGCTGGTGCTGAAAATGAACGAGCGCGACCTGTCCTCCTATCGCACGACCTTGATGACCCTGCTGTCACAGCTGGCGCCATTCAAATGCAGGGTAGTGACCTTGCATGCTTTCCTCGACGATGGCGCCTACGAACAGCTGATCGGCGCCACTACCTATTATGTCAATACCTCGCTGTGCGAAGGCCTGTGCCTGCCGCTGATGGAATTCATGAGCTGCGGCAAGCCGTCCATTGCACCTTCGCATACGGCGATGGCCGACTATATCGACGAGCAGGTCGCCTTTGTGGTCAAGTCCGGGCTGGAGCAGAACGTCTGGCCGCACGACCCGCGCGACCTGTTTCGCACCTTGCGTTATCGGCTTGACTGGTCCTCGATTTGCAGCGCTTACCGGGATAGCTACCAGGCGGCCCGGCAGGCGCCGGAAACCTATGCACAGATGCGCGCGCATACCCTGCAGCGGATGCAGTCGTATGCATCGGTCGATGCCGTCAAGCGGCAGTTGCAGGGCTTCTTCCATCAAACCGGACGCAGCCCCGCGCTGCACGGCGCTGTACGCGACACGGTTCCCGTGGCGCTGACCAGCCGCCTGACCTGAAGATAGCCGCACATGATCATCATCGTCTACTCGGAAACCGACGCCGGTTCGATTGAAAAAAACCTGGGTTTGCCAGAATACAGCTACTACTTCGTGCTGAAGGAATTCCGGCCGCTGCTGGAGCGGCTCGGGATCGTGGTCGCGGTGACCGACCCGGCGCGCGAAGTCGACGCGATCTACCGCAACGCCAAGGCGCACGGCCAGGACTGCGTGTTCCTGTCGTTTTCGCCGCCGCACAAGACCGTGACCGGCCTGGAGTGCCCGACCATCCCGGTGTTTGCCTGGGAATTCAGCACCGTGCCGCAGGAGCCGTGGCAAGGCGAGCCGCGCCATGACTGGCGCACGGTGTTCAGCAAGCTTGGTTGCGCCATTACCCATTCCAGCTACACTGTCGCCACGGTGCGGGCGGCGATGACGCCGGCGTTCCCTATCGTTTCCGCGCCGGCCCCGGTGTGGGACCGGTTTGCCGGCCTGCGCCGCTCGGCGATATCGGCCGGCGGCGTCGAGCTGCAGGTGGCGGGCACCGTGATCGATACCCGCAGCGCCGATCTCTCGCCGTTCGGACCGACCCATAAGCATGATCCCAAGCCGGACCTGATCCGGCCGGCCGCGCTGGCGCGGCTGCAGCCGCAGTGGCTGCAGCTCGACGGCGTGGTGTACACCTCGGTGTTCAATCCGTATGACGGCCGCAAGAACTGGTTCGACATGATTGGCGCGTTCTGCTGGGCCTTTCGCGATGTCGCCGATGCGACGCTGGTGCTGAAACTTACCCACCACGATATCAAGAACGCGGTCGACGCCTTGCTCGAGGATTTGCACAAGGCCACTCCTTACCGTTGCCGCGTGGTGCTGATCCACGGCTACCTGGCCGATCCCGAATATGAAAAACTGGTGGCGGCCACAAGCTATGTGGTGAATACCTCGCATGGCGAAGGGCAGTGCCTGCCGCTGATGGAGTTCATGTCTTGCGGCAAGCCGGCGATCGCTCCCGACAATACCGCCATGGCCGACTATATCGACGCCGACAACGCATTCATCATCGCTTCCAGCGAAGAGCCAAGCCACTGGCCGCATGATCCGCGCCAGGCGTACCGGACCTTGCGTTACCGGATTGACTGGGATTCCTTGCGCACGGCTTATCAGGACAGCTATCGCGTATTCAAGCAGGACCGGACACGCTACGAACAGATGGCCGAGCATGCGGTGCGCAGCCTGCAGCAGCATTGTTCGCAGGCGGTGATCGCGGAACGCCTCGGCGCCTTCCTGCTGGACCATGCGCGCTCTGCCGGCGCCGGCCAGCCCGCGCCCGCCAGCAGTACCGACAAAGCGGCGCCGGTATGCTGAAGATACTGTCAAACTTTACGGCCTTGTTCAAGGATAAGGCGCCAGCCGCGCCGGTCCTGCCGCCATTGGTTTCGGAACAGGGCGTTGTCGATTCGCGCATGTGCGGCCTGGTCGACGCCTTGCAAAGCGGCTGGTTCAACCATGCCAGCGGCGAACTGGTCAGCGGTTTCCGGATCGGCGCCGAGGACGTGGTGCTCGACGTCGGCTGCGGCGACGGTGCGGCGACGCTGTTTGCCGCGCGCTGCGGCGCCGAAGTGATTTTTTCCGATACCGACGGCGGCAAGATCGAACGCCTGGCGCGCCAGGTCAAGGCGGTCCCGGCGCGCGCCGCGCAAGCGCTGGTCTGCGATACCGATCCCCTGCCGCTGGACGACCGGCGCGCCACGCGCATCATCGCGATGGAGATGCTGGAACATGTCGACCATCCGGCGCAGGTGCTGGCGGAGCTGGTGCGTGTCGGCCGGCCCGGCGCGCTGTATTTGCTGACGGTGCCCGATCCGGTCGGCGAGCATGTGCAGCAGGGACTGGCCCCAGCCTCCCATTTCCAGAAGCCGAACCATATCCATATCTTCGAACGCGAGACGTTCGCCGCCCTGGTCGCCGAAGCAGGACTGGTGATCGAAAGCCGCCAGTCTTCCGGTTTCTACTGGAGCATGTGGATGTGTTTGTACTGGGCCAGCGCGACGCAGCAGGACGGCGCTACGCTGGACCAGATCAAGGCGCCGTATCCGCCGCTGCTGGATGAGTGGGCGCAAACCTGGCATCAGCTGCTGACGCTGCCGGGCGGCGCCAAGGTGAAGGACAAGCTGGACGGTTTCATGCCCAAGAGCCAGCTGATAATAGCTCGCAAGCCGGATTGACGGACGACGCCCAGTACAGGATCAGCAAGGAGAGCAGGCCAGACATGAATCGACGGATTTCAGATATTCAATTATTGCGCGGAATTGCCGTGCTGTTCGTGCTGGTCGAACATACCCAGTTCAACCTGTTTGGCGAGCCGAACCGGCTGCTGACCTACATCTACCCGAATTTCGGCGGCTGGACCGGGGTCGACCTGTTCTTCGCGATTTCCGGTTTTGTCATCGCGCGCGACCTGATCCCGCGCCTGGCGCGCAGCGATGGCCGCCAGTTTTCTACCATGCTGAGTTTTTGGGTGCGGCGCGCTTCGCGCCTGTGGCCGTCGGCCTGGCTGTGGCTGGGGCTGATCCTGGTTGCTGTCGTTGCGTTTAATCGATCAGGCGCCTTCGGCATATTGCAGACCAACCTGGACGCTACTCTTGCCGGGCTTTTCAACTACGGCAATTTCCGCCTGATGGCGACCTTCGGCCGCTCCGAATACGGCGCCAGCTTTCCGTACTGGAGCCTGTCGCTGGAAGAACAGTTTTACCTGCTGCTGCCGTTCGCGGTGATTATCTTCCGGCGCTGGCTGCCATGGGTGCTGCTGGTGCCGCTGTTCTACCAGCTCTACGCGCACCGGCACTACGACCTGTTTTTGATGGCGACCCGTTCGGATGCGCTGATACTGGGCGTGCTGCTGGCGATCTGGAGCCAGCATCCAAGCTACCGCTGGTTCGAACCGGTTTTCCTGAAAAGCCGGCAGTGGCTGCGCTGGATTGTCCTGTTGCTGCTGGTGTCGGGCTTGGGAGCGATCGGCTCCTATCACTTTGCCGAATTCCGGTTCTGGGTCGGCGTGGTGGCGCTGATCTCGGCCCTGCTGGTGTTCATCGGGTCTTACGACCAGGACTACCTGATGCCGGACAACCCGTTGAAGAGGGTGTTCCTGTGGTTGGGCAGCCGCTCCTATGCGCTGTACCTGACCCATATCCCGGCCTATCTCGCCAGCCGGGAAATCTGGTTCCGGATCGAACCGGTGAATACCGTCTTCGCCAAGAATTACAACGGCCGCCTGGCGCTGACCGCGATTGTGCTGGTGGTGATTTTCAGCGAGCTGAATTATCGCTTCGTCGAAACGCCGTTCCGCATCCGCGGCAAACTGCTGGCCGACCGCATCAATCTGAGTCCAGGCTGGTTCCAGGCATGGCTGGGGCGGTTCCGCAATCGTCCGTCGATCGCTGCCGCCGATAGCGAGAAATCCTAGCATGCGTAAATTGATCAACAGACTGCTCGGCGGCCGGCAGGCTACGCAAGGAAAGGCGATCGTGCCGCAGGTTGCGGCGGCGCCGCGGGTGCCGGAAGCCAATCATTTTGACATCGGCCTGAAGGACGCCGGCTACGACGGCTGGTATCGGGTCGACAGCGGTGAACTGTATGAAGGTTTTGCGATCAGAGCCGAGGATGTCGTGGTCGACGTTGGCTGCGGCGACGGCGGCTGCGCATTGTTCTGCGCCAATCGCGGTGCGCATGTCATCGTCGCCGACATCGACGCCGCCAAAGTGGCAGCCACCACGCAACGCCTGAGCGGCACGCCGGCACGCGAGGTGCAGGGAGTGGTAAGCGACGCCAATCCGTTGCTGTTGCCGGATGGCGTGGCCAGCAAGATCATTTCGATGGAAGTGCTGGAGCACGTCGACGATCCGGCGCAATTCCTGCGCGAGCTGGTGCGCATCGGCAAGCCTGGCGCGCAGTATTTGCTGACAGTGCCGGATCCGGTAGCGGAACAGCTGCAGGTCGGGCTGGCGCCGGAGGTGTATTTCCAGAAACCGAATCACGTGCGCATCATCCAGCGCGACCAATTCGAGCAGCTGGTGACGGACGCCGGGCTGGTGATCGAGCGCCATAGCTATTACGGATTTTACTGGTCGCTCTGGTGGCTGTTTTTCTGGGTCTGCAAGGTCGATCTGGCGGACCCGCAGCACCCGTTGCTCAATAGCTGGACCCGTACCTGGGAAGCCTTGCTCGGCAGTCCCCAAGGCAGCCTGGTGCGGCAACGCATGAACGCCCTGATGCCGAAGTGCCAGGCGATTGTCGCTCATAAGCCATGAAGACTTACAGCGAGGCTGGCAGTTGTTCCGGCGGATGGCCGATGCGGGTTTGCGGCGCGTCGGCAAAGAATGGAGAGAGTAGGAAAATGCATGCCCGAAAATCCTGTATTAGATTGAAATGCGCCCATCCGGGTGACGACGCCATGCAGCTGCCTGGCGATAAATATGGCGGGCGCAAGCAATGATCCAGGCAAAAGCACAGGTCATCTTGCGTTCACTGTGGCATTACCGCGGATTCATGGCGGGCAGCGTCCGCCGCGAGTTCCAGGCGCGCTATCGAAATTCGATGCTGGGCGCGGCCTGGATGGTGTTGAATCCGCTGGCGATGATTGTCGTGTATACGGTGATTTTTTCGCAGCTGATGCATGCGCGCCTGCCTAACGCCAGCAGCCAGTTCAGTTACGGCATTTATCTGTGCGCCGGTTTGTTGACCTGGGGGTTCTTCACCGAGACCGTGTCGCGCCTGCAGAATGTATTCCTGGAAAACGGCAACTTGATCAAGAAGCTGAATTTTCCGCGCATTTGCCTGCCGGTCATCACGATAATGAACGCCGGCTTGAATTTTTCCATCATCTTCGGCTTGTTCCTCGGTTTCCTGCTCATCTCCGGCAACTTCCCTGGCTGGGTGTTGCTGGGCATGCTGCCGCTGTTGCTGATACAAGTGCTGTTTTCCGTCGGCCTGGGCATCGTGCTTGGCGTGCTGAACGTGTTCTTCCGCGATATCGGCCAGCTGTTCGGCATCGTGCTGCAGTTCTGGTTCTGGTTTACGCCTATTGTGTATACGGTTTCCACCTTGCCTGCGAAAGTGCAGACCCTGCTTAAATTCAATCCGATGACAGCTTTGATCGGCGCCTACCAAGGGATTTTCGTGAGCGGGCTTTGGCCGCAATGGAGCGACTTGTGGCCGGTGACGCTGCTGAGCATTGCCTTGTGCGCCTTTGGAATGCTGCTGTTCCGCCGGCACGCAGGTGAAATGGTGGATGAGCTCTGATGGGTAAGGTAACCGTTAAAAATTTGGGCAAAGCCTATAAGTCATACGATGGACGCTGGGCTCGGCTGGCTGAATGGATCTTGCCGTTTGCCCGGCAACGGCATCAGCTGCATTGGGTATTGCAGGATATCGGCTTCCAGCTGGAAGCCGGCGAGGCGGTCGGCATCGTTGGCATCAATGGCGCAGGCAAGAGCACCCTGCTGAAACTGATCGCGGGGACGACGCAGGCCACTACCGGCAGTGTGGCGATCCAGGGGCGGGTGGCTGCGCTGCTGGAACTCGGCATGGGTTTTCATGCGGATTTTACCGGCAGGCAGAACGCCGTCATGGCCGGCCAGCTGCAGGGTTTGAGCGGCGCTGAAATCGAAGAGCTGATGCCGGCTATCGAAGCATTCGCCGAAATTGGCGAGTATATCGACCAGCCGGTCCGGACATACTCCAGCGGCATGCAGATGCGGCTGGCGTTCAGCGTGGCGACCGCCAGCCGGCCGGACGTGCTGATTGTCGACGAAGCCTTGTCCGTCGGCGACGCCTATTTCCAGCACAAGAGCTTTGAACGGATCCGGGAATTCCGCCGCGCCGGCACCACCTTGCTGATCGTGTCGCACGACCGTTATGCGATACAGACCATTTGCGACCGCGCCATCCTGCTCAACCGCGGCAAGCTGGAGATGCAGGGCGATCCGGTCGAAGTGATGGATTTTTATAACGCCATGCTGGCGGAGAAAGAGCAGCAGACAGTCCGGCAGGAGCGCCTGGCCGACGGCAGGCTGCGCACCATTTCCGGCACCGGCGAAGCGAGCATTGCATCGGTAGCCTTGCTTGACGACGATGGCAGGCAGCTGGAAGTAGTGGAAGTCGGCACGCACGTCACGCTGGAAGTCAGGGTTGCCATAAACGCTCCGGTATCGCGCCTGGTCATGGGGTACATGATCAAGGACAAGCTGGGGCAATCGATCTTCGGCATCAACAGCCACCGGCTCGGCATGCCGCAGGCCGATTTGCAGCCGGGCGAGGACCTGGTTTATCGCTGCCGTTTCCCGATGAACCTGGGGAAGGGCAGTTATTCGGTGGCGATTTCCCTGTCCAGGCTGGATTCTCATCTCGACACCAACTATGAATGGCGTGATTACAGCGTTATTTTCCATGTGATAAATACGCGCCATCCCGATTTTGTCGGTTGCGCATTCCTGGATGCCGAGATGGCGGTAGAACGCTCGCACGGCCGTGCCAGCGTGAGCAAGGATGGAGTGACGGCATGACCAGGCTGCTGATCGAGTGCACCTACGTGTTCCATCACCCGGAAATGAATTCCGGGATACAGCGCGTTGTCCGCAACATCATCAACCACCTGCCGTCGCTGCAGGAAGAAGTTGTCTGCATTCCCGTCATTTTCAAAAACGGGAAGATACTGGAAGTCAAGCAGCTGACGTCGGAACATGCCGACGATTGGCAAGGCCGTTCGCAGCGGGCATTGGAAAACCTGGCGCGGAAGCTGGTGCAGGTGCGCAACCGCTATTGGCTGATCCACGCACGCCTGCTGCGGTTATGGCCATGGAGAGCTTCGCATAATGTAAGGCGGGTGACATTTGTGCTATGCCGCCTGGCGAGCGCCTCTTTCGTGCTGCCCCTTTATCTGACCGAATGGATCCTGAAAAAGACAGAAGAAAATCCGCGCGCGTTTGAGATGCAGTGCCGCGCCGATGACACCCTGGTGCTGCTCGATTCGTCGTGGCATGCCGATTTTTTCCCCGTGGCGGAGAAGTTGCAGCGGCAGGGAGTGACCATCGTCTCGGTCATCTACGACCTGATCCCGTTGAGCCATCCGCAGTTTTGCGACGGTCCGCTGGTGCAGGTATTCGACCGCTGGTTCGAGTGGATCGCCAATACGGCAAACGGATTCGTTGCCATATCCAGCACCATCCGCGACGAAGTGCAACATGAGGTGCGGCAGCGGCTGGGCCGCGAGCGCGCCGGCAGCCGCTGGTTTGATTTCTTCCACCTTGGTTCCGAGCTTGACCTGGTCGATGCCGATAAATCGGTGCGCGGCCCCGTGGAAAAATTATTCACCTCAGGCCTTTCCATTTATCTGATGGTGAGCACCATCGAGCCGCGCAAGAACCACGCTTACCTGCTGGACGCCTTCGAGCAGCTGTGGCAGGAGGGCAGCGATGTCGTACTGTGTTTCATCGGCCGCATAGGCTGGAAGAATGAACGCCTGATCGAACGTGTAAAAAAACATCCGCAGCTGAAGCGGCGCCTGTTCATGTTCAACGATCTCGGCGATGTGGAGCTGGAATACTGTTATAGCCATGCAAAAGCACTGGTTTTCCCTTCGTTTGTAGAAGGTTTCGGCTTGCCGCTGGTGGAAGCCATGCAGCGCGGCTTGCCGGTGATGGCCAGCGATATCCCGGTGTTTCATGAAATCGGCGGTGAGTTTATCAGCTATTTTGATTTGGGCGAGCCGGCATCGCTGGCCCGGCAGGTCCGGCAATCGGAAGACAGCGGCATTTTCCCGGCAACGCGGCAGATATCGGGCTGGTCCTGGCTCAGCTGGGAAGATTCGGCGCGCCAGCTGGTGAAGCGGATTGTCCGCCAGGTGCGAACGCAAAAGCAAAGTGAACCTCATGAAATTGAACATTGCCCTGAATAGCAAAATCCTGCTTGCGCCACGGACCGGCATCGGCAACTACGTTGTTGAGCTGGCGCAGGCTCTGCAGCAGATGCCTGACATCGGCATGCAATATTTTTGCGGCTTGCGCTGGCAGGACGCGCTGGTCGGCGAGCCGATGCAGGATTATTCGCGCTGGGCCGGCATGGCCAAGCGGTTGCCGGCCGCCTATGTGTTCCGGCGGATGATCGAACAGCGGCGTTTTAACCAGGGCGTGCACACGCTGCGTCCCGATGTGTATCACGAACCTAGTTTGTGGCCGCTCAATTTCAACGGACCGACCGTGATGACCGTGCACGACTTGACGCATGTCCATTTTCCGAAAACCCAGCCTAAAGACCGTTTGCGCGAAATCGAACGCCGGCTGCCGTCGGCCCTGGCGCGCGTCAGCCGGATCCTGGTGGATTCCGAATTCATCGGACAGGAGATCAAGAAGCATTTCGGCGTGCCGGATCAAAAAGTGGTGGTGGCGCCGCTTGCCAGTTCTTCTGTTTTCCAGCCCAGGGTGGAGCAGCAGCTGGCTGCCCGTCTCGGCAACCTGGGTTTGGCCTATCGCGGTTTCATCTTGTCGGTCGGCACCCTGGAGCCGCGTAAAAACCTGTTGCTGACGCTGAGGGCGCATGCGCGTTTGCCGTTGCCTTTGCGCGAGCGTTTCCCCTTGCTGGTGGTGGGCATGCCAGGCTGGCAGGCAGAGGAATTGAACGGCGCGCTGGCGCAGGCAGTCAGCGCCGGCCATGTGCGCCTGGCCGGTTACCTGGACCAGGCGGACCTGGCTTGCGTCACGGCGGCGGCCAAGATCATGGTGTTTCCTTCCTTGTACGAAGGGTTTGGCTTGCCGGTGCTGGAAGCCATGGCCAGCGGCACGCCGGTGATTGCGTCTGATTGCGCCAGCCTGCCGGAGGTGGCAGGTGCTGCCGCGGCCTATGTCGATCCCCAGGACGAGGCAGGGCTGACGGAGCAGATGCGCCGGCTGATGGAGGATGACAGGGCCTGGATGGGGCAGCGCATAGCGGGCCTGGAGCGATCTGTGCAATTTTCGTGGCGAAAGTGTGCGGCCATTACTGCCGATGTGTATCGGCAGGCGACTGATGGCTGAGTAGTGTCGGCTGCCGTTGGGATAGGCGGCCCTGATAAATAGAAAATAGCCTTTCACTTCTGGCCGGAACAGAAGATGGGGCAGATTACGAGAGGAGTGTGTAATGCGGGTTCTTCATTTCTACAAGACTTATCAGTCGGAATCGTACGGTGGGATCGAGCAGACCATTTACCAGTTGTGCAAATGTTCGTCCGCCAGCGGCGTCGAGAGCGAAGTTCTGACGCTGAGCGATGACCCTGATCCTGCCGAACTGATGTACGAAGGACACAAGGTGCATAGGGTAAAGCTCGACCTGCAGATCGCGTCGACCGGATTTTCGCTGTCCGCGCTGAAGCGTTTCGCGCAGCTTGCCGCCGAGGTCGATATCGTGCATTACCATTTTCCATGGCCATTCATGGACCTGGCCCATTTCGTTACGCGCATGAACAAGCCGAGCGTGGTTACCTATCATTCGGACATCGTGCGCTACAAGACACTGCTGCAATTGTACCGGCCGCTGATGCACCGTTTCCTGAGCAGCGTCGACGCGATTGTCGCCACTTCGCCGAATTACCTGCAAACCAGTTCCGTGCTGGCCGGGTACAAGGACAAGACCCAGGTCATTCCCATCGGCCTCGACAAGAACAACTATCCGACGCCATCGACAGAGCGGATGGAGAAATGGCAAGAGCAGATCGGCGGACGTTTCTTTTTGTTCGTGGGAGCGATCCGCTATTACAAAGGTTTGCATATCCTGCTGGATGCGGCGCGCGGCACCGATTATCCGATAGTGATCGTGGGCGCCGGGCCGATCGAACAGGAACTGAAGCAGCGGGTCCAGGAGCAGGGCTTGCGCAACGTGATCTTCCTCGGCATCGTCGACGATGAAGACAAAGTCGCATTGCTGCAGCTGTGCTACGCCATAGTGTTTCCGTCGCATCTGCGTTCCGAGGCGTTCGGCATCTCCCTGCTGGAAGGAGCAATGTACGGCAAGCCGATGATTTCCAGCGAGATCGGCACCGGCACCAGCTATATCAACAACCACCGCGAAACGGGACTGGTGGTTCCTCCCAGCGACCCGGACGCCTTCCGGCTGGCGATGCAGCAGCTTTGGGATGACCCGGAACTGGCGCGGACCATGGGCGCGCGTGCGCAAGCGCGGTATCAGAAATTGTTTACCGCCAGGGTGATGGGGGAAGGCTATGCCAGCCTCTATCGCGATGTGCTGCAAATGCACGGGCAGACGGAAACGCAGGTGAGCCTGGAAGCCTGAGCCGCCGCGCCAGAGGCGATTCTTGCGGTGTGTGATACGATCGTTTGATGAATAATCTATTTGATTTGTTGTTTAAATAGATTGTAACTATTAAAAACAATGTATTACATTCCTGCATAGTCTGGACGTATGTTATTTCGTATGTCGCTCAATCGCTTGTTCTGGCTGATTTCGATCTTGCTGATGCTGCTGTTCCTGGTCTTGACCGGCAGGATCGTTAGCAGCGAATGGTCCGTATACGAACGCAGCACAAAAAGCATGCCCGCCATCAAGAATCTTCAGCTGGCATTGCTGATGGAAGAAGCGCTGGCGGCCGAGCGCGATCCCGGCCATTCGCTGCTGATGCAAGAAGCGGGCGCTGCCGCCAGCGGGTATGCAGGACTGGAGCAGGCGCGGTCCGCCAGCGACCAGGCGCTGGCAGCGTTACGTCATGCGCTGCAAGCCGTTTCGTCGCTGGCTGCGCAGGCAGCGGCGACGGAGCTGGCGCTGGCGGCGGCGCGCAAAGAAATCGATCTTCTGTTGTCGCTGCCAAAACGGCAGCGCGATATGGCTGCCGTCGATGCCGCGCTGGAGAAAATGGCACGTGTCGATAGCGGTTTTGCCCCGGTCATCGCCACGTTGTCCGACATTGCCGTGCGGTCGGATGCGCAGCTTAGCGATGGCCTGGAAGGCGCTCTGCTGGCTTCCAGCCTGCGCAATATTGCGGGCCGGATAGGAGCGGTCTTTACCGCTCCGGTGATCATGCAGCGTCCTTTGACTTCCCAGGAAATCCACGCATTTTTGAAACTGTCGGGACAGGTCGGCCAACTGTATTCCGGGATTGAACTGCAGTTGCGCCCGTATCGGGACCGCCCGGCCTTGCAGGGCGCTTTGGACGAGGTGCGCGATCGTTACCTCGGCGCCAGCCTGGGATTCCTGGACGAGCTGTTCGCAAATGGGCGCAGCTCGGGGAACTACGATTTGAGCGGCCGTGAAATGGTCATCCGTTACATGCCGGGAATGGCGGCAATTCCGCAGCTGCGCGACCTGGTCCTGGCTGAGATGCTTCAGCAGGCCAAAGACAAGAACAGGCGGGCAGCCTTTTTCTTGCTGGCGGCAGCCGGTTTGGGAATAATTGCGCTGGCTATTTTCATTCTCCTCATGCAGGTAATACGGCAGCGGGTCCTGCGCCCGGTTCTTGACGCTACCAACCTGTTCGTATCGCTGACCGGCGAACGGTTCGACACGGCGATCCCGATACCGCGCCATGACGATGAAATCGGCGCCATGATGCGGGCAATCCATGTGCTGAAGGCACATAGCCTGGCCAAGGTCGGCCTGGAAAAACAGCGCGAAGAAATGATTGCGCAATTGCAGGCTTTGTCTGACACGGATTTCCTGACCGGCCTGCTGAACCGACGTGCCTTTTTTGCGCAAGGCGAACAGCAGTTCGGCATTGCCCAGCGCTATCGGCGGCAATTGACGCTGATCCTGATGGACGTTGATCATTTCAAGGCGGTCAACGACCGCCACGGGCACCACGCCGGCGACCAGGTACTGCGCGTAGTGGCGGACCTGTGCCGGCGCCACCACCGCAAGGTCGACCTGCTGGCGCGTTACGGCGGGGAAGAATTCCTCCTGATGCTGCCTGAAATCGACATATCCCAAGGGTTTGCCGCAGCGGAAAAATTGCGCGGCGCGATCGACGCTTGCCATATCCGGCTTGACGACGGCGCGATGCTCAATGTCACTGCCAGTTTTGGCGTCGTGGCATTCGAATCCGACGAGGACCTCGAGAGCCTGATCCGCCGCGCCGACCAGGCTTTGTACCAGGCCAAGCACAGCGGCCGCAACACAGTCGTGGCGACTCCGAAGGGGAAGCGAGACGAAACGATTGCCTTCGCCTGATGCCTGTTTTGAGGCTGCAGTCTGACCCTCGCAGAGGAATTTCCATCAAGAAATTTTTTCGTTTTAGTTTGCTAGAATGGCGGGCTAATCTTCGGAGACACGGATGAATAAATTCCTTTTTCTTTTTACCTTGCTGCTGGCGCCGCTCGGCCACGCAGCCACGCCGCAGCAGCAACTCAATGCGCTGTTCGAGAGCGACTGGCAGTGGAGCATGCGCAACGCGCCTGAATTTGCCACTGCGGTCGGCGACAACCGTTATAACGACCGCCTGTCGGATGTCTCGCTGGCCGCCAGCCTGGCCGGCACCGCCCACCAGCAGCAGATGCTGCAGCAAGCCGAGCGCATCGACCGCAGCAAGCTGAGCGGACAGGACCTGCTTTCCTACGACCTGTTTATCTATGAAAAACAGAAAAACATCGAGGCCGCCAAGTTTTATCCCTATAACCCTGAGCCGATCTCGCAGCTGAGCGGCGTCCAGTTCGAGTTTCCGCAGCTGGTTGCGCAAACGCCGTTCAAGACGGCCAAGGATTACCGCAATTACCTGGGACGCCTGCGCGCCTTGCCCAAATATGTCGATGGCGTGATCGCGCAATTGCAGCAAGGCGTCAAATCCGGCTGGGTCGCGCCCAAAGTTACGATGAGCGTGGTTCCCGGGCAGTTGCAGGAATTTGTCGCCAAGCTCGACAGCAGCCCGCTGGCCGCGCCATTCAAAAACATGCCGGCGTCGATCCCGGCGGCGCAGCGCGCAAGCCTGGCGCGCGAAGGCGAGCGCTTGCTGCATCAAGGCGTGGCGCCGGCTTTCCGCAAGCTGAACGCGTATATCGGCGACAGTTACCTGCCGGCCTGCCGCGACAGCATTGCGGCATCGAACCTGCCCGGCGGCGCAGCGTACTACGCTTACAAGGTCAAGGAAAACACGACCACCAGCATGACGCCGCAAGAGATCCATGCTGTCGGCTTGCAGGAAGTGGCGCGGATCCAGGGGGAAATGAAACTGGTGATGGAGCAGACCGGTTTCAAGGGCACGTTTGCGGAATTCATCACTTACTTGAACACCGATCCGCGTTTCTATTACACCAGGCCGGAAGACCTGCTGGCCGGCTACAAGGACCTCATCAAGAAATCTTCCGCCCAGCTGCCGCGCTTTTTTGCCGATGTTCCGCGCGCGCCGGTCGACGTCAAAGCGGTGCCGGAAGTGGGCGCCGAGAACCAGGCCGGCGCATATTACGAACCAGGGACGCCGGACGGTTCGCGCCCGGGCTACTTCTTCGCCAACCTGTCGAAGCTCGATTCGCGTCCCAAATGGGAAATGGAAACCTTGACCTTGCACGAATCGGTGCCGGGCCATCACCTGCAGATCGCGCGCGCGCAGGAAATCAAAGGTTTGCCCGAGTTCCGCCGTTTCGGCTGGTACGTGGCGTTTGGCGAAGGCTGGGCGCTGTATGCCGAAAGCCTGGGCGGCGAAATGGGTTTCTACACCGATCCCTATTCCAGATTCGGCCATCTCAACGATGAACTGTTCCGTGCCGCCCGCCTGGTGGTCGATACCGGCATGCATGCGCTGGGCTGGACACGGCAGCAGGCGATCGACTACATGAACGTCAACACCGCCAATCCGCCGCACGACAACCAGGTTGAAATCGATCGTTATATCGTCGATCCGGGGCAGGCCCTGGGCTACAAGATCGGCCAGCTGAAAATCAAGGCCTTGCGGGAAAAAGCGCAGCACGAACTGGGCGGCAAATTTGACCTGCGGCGCTTTAACAACGCCGTCATCGACAACGGCGCCGTGCCGCTGGAGATGCTGGAAACGCAGATCGACCTGTGGATTGCGCAGCAGGCAGCCGCGGCTTAGCGTTCATTGCCTGAACCGGTTCCGGCCGGTTCAGGCGTAGCGGTCGGCCAGCAGCCTGGCGATCCAGTCGACAAACACCCGCACCCGCGGCGACAGGTGTTTGTTGTGGGCGTACACCACCGATACCGGCAACGGCGCCGGTTTGTAATCCGGCAGCACTTCTTCGACGGCGCCGCTCTCCAGCAACTCTTCCAGTCCGAAACGCGGCGCTTGTATCAGCCCCAGTCCGGCGATGCAGCTTGCCAGGTAAGCTTCCGAGCTGGCTACCGAAATCTGGCCGGGCAGCTTCAGGAAACGCGGTTCGCCGTCCTCCATGTATTCCCAGCCCAGGTCGCGTCCGGTGCGGCTGGAAAAGAAATTCACCGCCATGTGATGCTGCAGGTCGCCCAAGGTCTGCGGCCTGCCGTAGCGGTCCAGGTAAGACTTGGCGGCGCAGTTGATCTGTTCCATGCTGCCGATGCGGCGTGCAACCAGGGTAGAGTCGCTGAGCGGCCCGGCGCGCACCACGCAGTCGACCGCTTCGCCGACCAGGTCGATGAAACGGTCGGTGGCGCTCAATTTGATCCGCAGGTTCGGATACCGGGCAAAAAAATCCGGCAGCGCAGGGATCACCGTCGTGTGCGCCAGCCGCTCCGGCAGGTCGACCCGGATCACGCCGCGCGGCTGCAGCTGGTCGCGCTGGAACAGGGCATCGACATCTTCAAATTCCGCCAATAATCGCGTGCAGCGTTCGAGATAGGTAATGCCTTCATCGGTCAAGGTGACTTTGCGCGTGGTTCGCTGCAGCAGGCGCACGCCGATGTGCTTCTCCAGCGCCTGGACCGCGTTGGTGACGGTGGCCGGCGGCAGGTTCAACTGTTCCGCCGCGCGGCTGAAACTGCCCAGTTCGGCGACGCGCGAGAAGACTTCCATCGTCTGGATCCGGTCCATGGCCACTCCAATTATTAGCGTTTCTCGAATAAAGAAATCATTTTATGCGCATTTATTAACGGCTGGGCTTGGACAATAATGTTTTCAAGGCAGCTGGATTGGCGTTTTCCCCGGGCTGCCATCGAATAACCTGTCAAAGGATCTCATGATGAAGAAGCTTCAACTAGGCAACAGCGGCCCGCAAACCTCCATCGTCGGCCTCGGCTGCATGGGCATGTCCGACCTGTACGGGCCCGCCGATGAAACGGAAAGCATCGCCACCTTGCACGCGGCGATCGATGCCGGCGTCACCTTGCTCGACACCGGCGATTTCTACGGCATGGGCGCCAACGAGATGCTGATCCGGGAAGCGCTGCGCACGCGCAATCGCGACCAGGTCCAGCTCAGCGTCAAGTTCGGCGCCATGCGCGACCCGGCCGGCGACTGGCTCGGCATTGACGGCCGGCCTGAGGCGGTGAAAAATTCCCTGGCTTACACCTTGCGCCGGCTCGGCACCGACCATATCGATATCTATCGTCCGGCGCGGCTCGATCCGGCGGTGCCGATTGAAGAAACGGTAGGCGCTATCGCTGATATGGTGAAAGCCGGTTATGTGCGCTACATCGGCCTGTCCGAAGTCGGCGCCGGCACCTTGCGCCGGGCGCAGGCAGTGCATCCGATTGCCGACCTGCAGATTGAATATTCGCTGATCTCGCGCGGCATTGAAGCCGAGATCTTGCCGGTCTGCCGCGAACTGGGCATCGGCATCACCGCCTACGGCGTATTGTCGCGCGGCCTGATCAGCGGCCACTGGGGCCAGGACAAGGCGTTCTCGCCCGGCGATTTCCGCGGCCGCAGCCCGCGTTTCAGCAGCGACAATCTCGGGCATAACCTGGCCTTGCTGGAAGCCTTGCGCGCCATCGCGGCCGACAAGCAAGCCACGATGGCGCAGATCGCGATTGCCTGGGTCATGTCGCGCGGCAAGGATATCGTGCCGCTGGTCGGCGCGCGCCGCCGCGATCGCCTGGCGGAATCGCTGGGGGCATTGGATGTCCAGCTGAGCGCCGCCGACCTGGCGCGGATCGAGGCAGCTGTGCCGGCCGGTGCAATCGCCGGCGAGCGTTATGCGCCGGCGGTGATGGCGCACATGGATAGCGAGCAGCCGCACTCCAGCTGAACTTGTTCAGAGTGAAAACGGGTCCTAGAGCTTCAGCTGCAGGAAATCCAGGAAGCAGGTGATGCGCCGCGCCAGCTGGGTATTCCTGTAGTACACCGCGTGGATCTGCTGGCGGTAGCCATTGTTATGCTCCGCCAGGATATCGACCAGGGTTCCCCGGGCGATATCTTCGCGCACCATGAAAGCCGACAGGCAGGTGATTCCAAGGCCATGCAGCGCCAGCTGGCGTATGGTTTCGCCGCCGGACGCCAGTAGCGTCGGGCTGATCGCCAGGTTCTCTTCCTGTTCCAGCCGCAGCGGCCAGGTGTTGAGCGATTCCGGCTGGGTGAAGCCGATCAGCTGGTGTTGCTTCAATTCCTCCGCGCTGGCCGGCGTGCCATGCCGGCGCAGGTATTCGGGGCTGGCGACGATGTGCTGCAGGCTGGCGCCCAGGCGGCGCGCATGCAGCATCGAGTCTTGCAGCGCGCCGTGGCGGATGGCGATGTCGGTGCGTTGCTGCAGCAAGTCGATGTTCTGGTCGTTGCTGGTCAGTTCAAGCGTGATGTCGGGGTAGCTGCTGCGGAATTCGGCAATGTGCGGCACTATGCAATGCAGCATGAAGGGCGGCGAAGCATCCACCCGCAGGCGTCCCGACGGCCTTTGATGGCGCACCTGGATCGCTTCTTCGGCTTCCTCCATCGCGGCAATGATGGTGCGCGCCTTTTCCAGGAAAAGATGGCCTTCTTCCGTCAGCTCCATGCGGCGCGTGGTGCGCGTGAGGAGGGAGGTGGCCAGTTTCTGCTCCAGCCGCGACAACGCCCGGCTCAGGCCGGAGGTGGTCTGGCCCAGCTGTTCGGCGGCGGCGCTGAGCGTGCCGCTGTCAACCACGGCAATGAAAATCCGCAGATCGTCTGAGTGGATATTCATCTGGTCTTAATGAACCCCGCCGCCATGGCTGCCAAGGTTGGCCGGCGCGTCGTCTTCCATGCTGGCCAGGCCTTGCAGGATGCCGCAATCCTTGGCTGCCTGGCTTCTCTGGCATTGCTTGCGCAGCTGTTTCAGCTGGATTTGCAATGCCTTCAATTCGCTGATGCGGTCGGCCACGTGCTCGATATGATGGTCCAGCAGGCTGTTGACCTCCGCGCAATTGTCTTCCGGCAAATCGCGGAACTGCAATAACCGGCGCACTTCGTCCAGCGTCATGTCCAGCGAACGGCAATGGCGGATGAATTGCAGGCGTTCGATATGCGCCTGTCCGTACAGGCGGTAATTGCTTTGCGAGCGTGCCGCCAGCGGCAGCAAGCCCTCTCGCTCGTAATAGCGGATGGTTTCCACCGGACAGCCGGCATGGTTGGCCAACTCCCCGATTTTGAGTGAAATTGCGCTCATGGCGGCTCTTCCAAGGTTATTTCAAGATAAATCCTTGACCTTATAGTAGCTACAGGGTTTTAAATACGCAAGGAGTAATCGATTGCATCCTCAAAACCCGAGTCAAGGAGTACACCATGGGCCGTTGCGAACACGACCATCGCGACCATCACGATCATCAGCATGATCATCAGCGCCAGCATGCGCAGGCAGACGCGGGCGCGTCCGCCGCCCGCCATGCGCCGCTGGTTGCAGGCGCGGAACAGGCGGTGTTCCTGATCCAGAAGATGGATTGCCCGACCGAGGAAAAATTGATCCGCGACAGGTTCAAGAACATGGCCGGGATCGAGGCCATGCAATTCAACCTGATCCAGCGCGAGCTGACGGTCCAGCATCGCCTGCCGTCGCTGGACGCCATTGTCGCCACCTTGCAGGCGCTGGACATGGAGCCGGCGCTCAAGTCGGACACGCTGACCGGCGCCGTCGATCTGACCGCCGGCACCGGCGGCGCTTTCAAGATATCCCGCAGGAAGTGGCTGCTGATGGCGCTCTCCGGCATGACAGCGGTGGGCGCCGAGGTAGTGGCGTGGAGCGGCGGCCAGGATGGCTCGTGGCTGGTGATCGGCCTGGCGCTGGCGGCGATCCTGAGTGGTGGCCTGGATACCTTGAAAAAGGGCTGGATCGCGCTGCGCAATTTTTCGCTCAATATGAATTTCCTGATGTCGCTGGCAGTGATCGGCGCCGCCGTCATCGGCCAATGGCCGGAAGCTGCAGTGGTGATTTTCCTGTTCGCGCTGGCGGAAATGATCGAAGCCTTGTCGCTGGACCGGGCCCGCAATGCGATCAAGGGGCTGATGGCGATGGCGCCGGACCTGGCGACGGTGCAAGGCGCCGGCGGCGAGTGGCGTGAAATCGCTACCGGCGAGGTAGCGCTGGCCGCGCTGATCCGCGTCAAGCCGGGCGCCCGGGTTCCGCTGGACGGCGTGGTGACCGAAGGGCAGACCACCATCAACCAGGCGGCCATTACCGGCGAGAGCATGCCGGTGGAGAAACAGGCCGGCGACCAGGTGTTCGCCGGCACCATCAACGAGCGTGGTTCTTTCGTTTACCGGGTGAGTGCGCTGCAAGCCAATTCGACCCTGGCGCGCATCATCAAGAGCGTGCAGCAGGCGCAGGGCGAGCGGGCGCCGACCCAGCGCTTTGTCGATCAGTTTGCCCGTTACTACATCCCCGCGGTAGTGCTGGCTGCGCTGCTGGTGGCCGCCTTGCCGCCGCTGCTGATGGGCGCGGCGTTCTATCCGTGGCTGTACAAGGCGCTGGTGCTGCTGGTGATCGCCTGTCCTTGCGCGCTGGTGATCTCGACCCCGGTGACGGTGGTGAGCGGGCTGGCGGCGGCTGCCAGGAACGGCGTGCTGATCAAGGGCGGGGTGTACCTGGAGATGGGGCGCAAGATCAAGGCGCTGGCCCTGGATAAAACCGGCACGCTGACGCTGGGCAAACCGCGCGTCACCGACGTGCAGCTGGTGCAGCCGGTTGCCGCTGGCGATGGCAGCCGGCTGCTGCGGTTGCAGCGCCTGGCGGCCAGCCTGGCCAGCCGTTCCGATCATCCGGTATCGGGTGCGGTGGCGGCGCACTGGCAGGCTTTGGGCAATGCCGGGAACCTGTTTGAAGTCAGCGCGTTTGAAGCGCTCACCGGCCGCGGTGTGCAGGGCAGCATCGACGGCGGGCAATTCTATCTGGGCAATCATCGCCTGGTGCACGAGATGGATATCTGCAGCCCGGCGCTGGAAGCGCGCTTGTCGGCGCTGGAGAGCGAAGGCAAGACCACCGTGGTGCTGTGTTCGGCGACCGAGCCCCTGTTGATCCTGGCGGTGGCCGACACGGTGCGCGATATCGCGGCCGAAGCGGTCGCCAAGCTGCATGCGGTCGGAGTCGAGGCAGTCATGCTGACCGGCGACAACGCGCATACCGCGCAAGCCATCGCGGCCCAGGTCGGCATCGGCGACGCCCGCGGCGACCAGCTGCCGCAAGACAAGCGCGACGCCATCAATGACCTGCGCGCGCGTTACGGTTGTGTCGGCATGGTGGGCGACGGCATCAACGATGCGCCGGCGCTGGCGCAAGCCGATATCGGCTTTGCGATGGGAGCGGCAGGCAGCGACACGGCGCTGGAAACCGCCGACGTGGCGCTGATGGACGACGACCTGCGCAAGATCGCGGATTTCATCCGCTTAAGTAAAAAGACGCATGCGGTGCTGATGCAAAACATCACCCTGGCGCTGGGCATCAAGGCCATCTTCCTGGTGCTGGCCCTGACCGGCGAGGCCACTCTGTGGATGGCGGTGTTCGCCGATATGGGAGCGAGCCTGCTGGTGGTGTTCAACGGCTTGAGGTTGCTGCGGGCGTTGCGCTGATTACGGATTCTCGATCGATTCCGAGGACTTCGCCAGCCACTCGCGGCCCTTGAGCATCAGCTTCCAGTAGACCCAGGGCAGCACGCTGGTTTTCAGCAGCCAGGCGCTGCGGCGGGCGACGGTCGGGTCGAGCCGGAAGGTCGGCAGCAGCTTGCCGCCATAACCGAACTCGGCCAGTATGACCTTGCCCTTTTCCACCGTCAGCGGGCAAGCGCCGTAACCGTCGTAACGGGCGTCCAGCGGTTTGCCGGCGCAGGCGGCGAGCAGGTTGCTTGCCACCACCACGGCTTGCTTGCGGATTGCCGCCACGGTCTTGGCATTGGCGGTCGAGCACACATCTCCCAATGCGAATACATTCCGGTAGCGGACGTGCCGCAGCGAAGCCGGATCGACTTCGCACCAGCCGTCGGCGTTGGCCAGGGGACTATTGCGTACTGCGTCCGGGGCAACCTGCGGCGGCACCGCGTGCAGCATGTCAAACGGTTTTTGCTGGCGGCTGGTATTGCCGGCATTGTCCTTGACGTCGAACCAGGCCAGCTTGTTTTCACCGTCGACCTTGACCAGGTTCGATTCAAGCACCAGGCGCGCCTGGTATTTTCCGACGTAGCGCATCAGCGCCGGCACGAATGCGGGGACGCCGAACAGGGCGCTGCCGGCGTTATTGAATTCAACCTCTATCCGCTTCAGCACGCCTTTGCGCAGCCAGTAGTCGCACGACAGGTACATGGCTTTTTGCGGTGCGCCGGCGCATTTGATCGGCATGGCCGGCTGTGAAAACAGCGCCTTGCCTTGTTTGAGCTGCGACACCAGTTGCCAGGTATATGGCGCCAGGTCGTAGCGGTAGTTCGACGTCACGCCATTTTTTCCTAAAGTTTGCTCCAGCCCTTCGATCCTTTCCCAGGCCAGCCGCAAGCCGGGGCAGACAATCAATTGCTGGTAGGCGATCAGGCAGCCGTTGTCGAGCCGGATGCGGTTATGGTCAGGCAGGAATTCCGCTACCGCATGCTGGATCCACTGTGCGCCTTCAGGTATCAGCGACGCCATCGGCCGCACGGTTTTTCTGCTGTCGAAAATGCCGCGCCCGACCAGCGTCCAGGCCGGCTGGTAATAATGCAGGCTGCTCGGCTCGATAATGGCGACCTGGGCGTTGGGAGCGCGCTTGAGCAAGCTGCTCGCGACCGCGATGCCGGCGGAGCCGCCGCCGACGATCACGATTTCATACTGCTTGAGCTTGTCGTTGCCTGCGCCGGCTGCCTGGATCGGCGCGTCGATCAGGTTTGCCAGCCGGAAGATGTTGGTCGAGCGGTTGCCGGTACGGCAAAAGGCCAGGACAGGAGCCGGCAGGTCGGCCAGCAGCCGGCGCAGCGCCATGCCATGTTCTTTGCTGAGATGGGTGGCGTCGGCAGGCAGGTAGCTGAAGGCAAGGCCGAGCGCTTCGCAAGCTGCGGCCAGGTCCTTGCTGCTGGCGTGGCGGCCGCCGTCTTCGCCGTCGGGCCGGTTGCAGATCACAGATTTGTAGCCGGAGGCCAGGATAACCGGCAAGTCTTCCAGTTCGATTTGGCTGGCAGTTGAAAATAAGTCGTTGTGCTTGAAGATATTAAAGCTCATAGGTGCTGATTCCATCGTGATGGGCGGGTGGCACTACTTACTTGGTTTTGCTTGAGTCTTCTTATTTCCAGTCTGATCCTGGCAAGCGCATGCGGCGCGACGGGCGATGGTGGCAGCCTGTTAAAGATGGCAAGGCGGGAAGGCGTGGATAATGGTGCTTTGACGGCGCCTTGGGAGACTGACCGGGGCCAGGGATTGACCTTAGGTTATCAATTCTGTTAACAATGTGCGGTCAGGGTTCGTGGCCGCGCCATATCTTGTTTTTCTCCAGTGATGTTATCTGTTAAAACGTACCGTTGCTGTTTGCCTGCTACTTGTTTGATTGTTAATAATATAAGATGGATTAGGCATTTGTCAATGTTGTATATAGTTATATATAGTTATGTATTGTTAAGTTTGAGGTGCAGATAGATGGCAAGTCCGCAAATAGAAGTCATTTTTGATGAAAATACTGCCACGTTTACCTATGTGGTTTATGCCGCTGCAGGGAGCGAATGCGCGATTATCGATCCGGTGCTTGATTACGATCCGGTCGCCGGCCGTACCGCAACCACCTCGGCCGACCGCGTGATCGAATTCGTGCGCAGCAAGGACTTGAAGGTGCAATGGCTGCTGGAAACCCATGCCCACGCCGATCACATTTCGGCGGCGCCTTATCTGCGCCGGCGCCTGGGCGGCGCCATCGCCATCGGCGACCAGATCAGGTTGGTGCAGGGCGTATTCAAAAAAGTATTCAACCTGCAATCGGAATTCCTGCTCGATGGCAGCCAGTTCGACCATTTGTTCGCGCCAGGCGAGATTTTCCATATCGGCAGCTTGCGCGCGCAGGCGCTGCATGTGCCTGGCCATACGCCGGCCGACATGGCTTATCTGGTGGGACAGGACGTCGCGTTTGTCGGCGACACGCTGTTCATGCCCGACCTCGGCAGCGCGCGCTGCGACTTCCCCGGCGGCAGCGCCAGCAGCCTGTATCGCTCGGTGAGCAAGTTGCTGGCTTTGCCGCCGTCGACCCGCCTGTTCGTATGCCACGACTATCCGCCGGACGGCCGGCCTCCTGCCTGCGAGGCGACAGTTGCCCGGCAGCGTGCGGAAAACATCCATGTGCGCGACGGCATCAGCGAAAGCGAATTCATCGCCATGCGTAACCGGCGCGACGCCACGCTGGCCTTGCCGACCCTGATGCTGCCGTCGATCCAGCTCAATATCTGCGCCGGCGTGCTGCCGGCGGCGGAAGAGAACGGCGTGAGTTACCTGAAGATTCCCTTGAACGTCGCTTTTTAAGGCAAAAAGGCTTAAAAGGACGATCCGGGCTGCCGCAGGAATTCCAGTTCTTCAGGCGTCGACTGGCGTTGCTGGATCCGGTTGCGGTGCGGGAAGCGGCCGAAGCGGGCGATGATGTCGCGATGCCGGATGGCGGACGACAGGTAGCCGGCAAAACATTCTTTCTGGCTGGCCGCGACTTGCTCCACCAATGCGGCGCCAAGCGCTACCGCCTGTTCCTGGTCTTGCAGCAGCTCCGAATGCGTCAGCGGCAAATGCAGGAAGACACGCTCGATCGGGCGCAATGCGGCATAAAAATCGGTTTGCCGACCTTTGCAGCTAAAGCCGCGCGCCAGCGCATCGAAGGCGAACGAACGCGGCGTATCGCGATACATGTTGCGAGGAAACTGGTCGGTCAGCAGGACCAGGGCAAGCAGGCCTTGCGGCGTATGTTCCCAATCCGCCAGCTGGCTGTTCTCGGCGGCCAGCACGGTTGCTTCAAACCGCTGCCTGACCTGCAAATCGATATCCGAGTTCTTGCTCCACCACAGGCGGGCTTGACGGTTAGCGGTGGTGACGTCGTCCGGGCTGTCGCCAAACCAGAATTGCCTGATCTGGAGAATGTTTTCCATGGTCGATCGGTCAGCCGGCGCTGCGCCGCGGCAGCACGTAGATAAGCAGATCGCCGATGGTGACTTTTTGGCCGGCCTGGATCTTGCAGGTCTTGCGCAGCTCGATCTTGCCGTCGACGGCCACCACGCCGCTGGCGACCAGCGCCTTGCCGGCGCCGCCGCTGTCGCACACGCCGGTCAGCTTGAGCAGTTGATTGAGTTCGACGTAGTCGCTATTGAGGCGTAGTTCCAGTTGTTGCATGGTATTCCGATATAAATGAATAAATGTCAGGCGCCGGCTGTACGCCCTAGCGCAAGTTGCGCCTGGTCGAGCCAGACGTGCAGGTGGTCCAGCAAATCCTGCCGGCTGAACGAGCAGCTTTCTTCGCTGAACAGGCTGCCGGCTTCCAGCCGTCCGAGAAAATTTTCCGCGACTTCCGCAAAACGCGGCGGCAACGCTGACAGCAGCGCGGTTTGCGCGCGCCAGGCCTGGCACAGGGCGGCGACGGTGCTGCCGCTGTTTTGCGTGGCGCCTAAGGCCGCGCGCAAGAGTTGGATCGTGTCTTGATGCTGCATGATGTAACCGTCTATCTGTTTAATGCGTCAGCCCGGCCAGCACGAACAGACCGATCGCGGCCAGGAATGCAACGGCCCACACGGCTGAACGCAGGCTGGGGCGGTCTGCCAGGTACAGGACGGTATAGGCGATGCGGGCTGCGATAAATACCAGCGCCAGCAAATTCAGCATGTTCTGGGCGGCATGCACTTGCTGCGCAATGATCACGCCGGCGGCGAAAAACGGGAAAGCTTCGAAATGATTGCGGTGGGCGTAATCGGCTCGGCGCCGCAGTCCCGACTGTTTTTCCAGCCAGGCGCGCGGTTCAGCGTTGTCAAAATCGGGACGGCCGCGCTTGGCGAGCGCGACCGTAAACAATGGCATCAGTCCGGCAATCAATACGCACCAGTAAGCAATCGTCATGGAACTCCCGTGATCTGGTTATGGGTTGGCTGCGGTTAAAGCGCTTTGGTTTCAAACGTGTTGCAGGACTTGACTTCGCCGCTGCTGACGCCTTGCTTGAACCAGTGCACCCGCTGCGCCGAAGTGCCATGGGTGAACGAGTCCGGCACGACATAGCCCTGTTCCTGTTTTTGCAGGGCATCGTCGCCGATCGCGGTAGCTGCGTTCAGGGCTCCTTCGACATCGCCTTGCTCCAGGATGCTGCGCGCCTGGTTGGCGTGGAAGGCCCAGACCCCGGCCAGGCAGTCGGCTTGCAGTTCAAGCCGCACCGACATGGCGTTCGCCTGTGCTTTCGACATCTGGCGTTCGGCGCTGTTGACCTTGTCCATGATGCCCATCAGGTTTTGCACATGGTGCCCGACTTCATGGGCGATCACGTAAGCCTGGGCAAATTCGCCGGATACGTGGAAGCGCTGCTGCATCAGCTGGTAAAAGCTGAGATCGATGTATACCTTGCGGTCGCCGGGGCAATAGAAGGGGCCGGAAGCGGTCTGGCCGGTGCCGCAGGCGGTTTGCGTGGCGCCGGAAAACAGCACCAGCTTCGGCGGCGGATAAGTCTTGCCGTTGGCGCGGAAAATCTGGGTCCAGACGTCTTCAGTGTCGGCCAGCACCGTGCGCACGAATTTGGTCTGGCGGTCTTCAGGCTGCGCACTGCGATTGGGATTTGGGGCTTGCTGCGACTGCGGCTGGCTGACCGGTCCGCCGCTGAGCAGGCTCAGTACGGTGGTCGGGCTGATGCCGAAGAAATACGAAGCCACCAGCGCGATGGCGATCGTGCCAAGGCCAATGGAACGGCCGCCGCCGAAACCGCCTCCTCCGCCTCCGCCATCATCGCTGCGGCGATCTTCGACGTTGTCACTTTCCCGATTGCCTTCCCATTTCATGGCTGCTTCCCCCGTTGACTTTAGTAGGCAATTCTAACGGAACAGCTACAGATATAGACGTAAAACTACTGTGAGATATTGTAAAAAATCTACTTGAAATCCCATTTCATCTGTTCGGCAATCGGGATGTGTTTTGCCGATTCGACGCAGAGCGCGATGTAATCGGTAAACCGCGGGGCAGGGCGGATTCCTTCGGTCAGCAGGTTTTGATTATCAAATACATAATTCAGGCCGGCAAAAGCTCCATACAGCTTGAGCGCGCGCAGCAGCAGGCGGTCATTGCATTCCGGCACGCATTCGCGCATGCGCGGCAGCAGGGTCGGGATGGCGTCCGGCGTGATCTGCTTGTAAGTGGCGCCTATCGGTTCGATGCCGCGCGCCGCCGCCAGCGCCAGGTCGATTTCGCGGAACGATACGCAGGAGCCGAGGCCGGCCGAGATATGGAATACGTTGTGGGTCAGCGTTTCTTTCTGGGCCAGGTCGATGATGGCTTGGGCACACCAGTCGACCGGCACCACGTCGACTTTTTCGTCGAGTGAGGTGGTCAGCGCGCCCAGCAGCTGCCAGACCATGAAGACCCAGAAAATGCTTTGCGAAGGGGCGCAGCCCAGCACGGTATGGCCGACGATGATCGATGGCCTGACATACACCACCGGCAGGTCCGGATAGATGTCGCGCAATTTCTTTTCACCCATTGCCTTGGAGCGGGTGTAGGCCACCAGGTGTTCGTCGCCGAGCGGCAGGTCGATCTGTTCTTTCACCACGGCATTGATGCCAGCGCCTTCGCCGCAAGCCATGGCGGTGCCGATATACATGAAGCGCTTCAAGGCCGGCCGCTGGTGCATCAGCTTGCCGAGCGCGAGAGTGCCGTCGACATTGATTGTTTCGAGCAAGGGATGGTTCGAGAAAGTCGCCAGGGCGGCTGAATGGATGACCACCGAAACCCGGTCCAGGCGCGGGTCGCCGCTGATCTTGTCGAGTTCCGACAAATCGCAGCAGAGGATTTGTTCAACCCCGATTTGCGCCGCGTCGGCCGCGCTCGCACCCAGCAGCAGCAGGTTTTCGATAACCCTGGCATGCGCCGCAGCCGGGGTTTCCGCTCTTGCCAGCAGCAACAGATTCTTGCCTAGGCCACGATGAATTGCCTCAACTGCGTTGGCGCCACCTAAGAAGCCGGTCGCACCGGTCATCAACATTAAATTATTCATGAAAGGCGTGTGCTCTTGTAACTTTTCTGATAGAGATTGATGGTTGCGCCTGCTGGCTGGTTAGACGCTGGCTACTGGGTGCTTATGGTGTCGGGAGTAATTGTGATGCCTGGTGGTTTTAGATTTTCTCATAAGGCGGCACAAGTTTACATACCATGTAACGCGCGATTCTATAGTAAGGTTGACAAACGGATACAAAGATTTACAAAGGGTAGCATGTTGCCGAATGCCAATTGTTTTTTGACTGTCTTTGGATAATCGAGAAAAAAAAGCTAAGTGAATGTTTTTTAACATTTAAATTTGCTTTTCGTGAACTTTCATCAAGCAAAAAGTGACCAAAGGTTAAAGAATTATCGGGTGCTGTCGTCAGGTAAGGCATTTGTCTGGCGCGCCCGTTCCACATTCAATCCTGTCCTATCTTCATGGCCGCGCCCCGTTTTGCGCCTGGGCATGTTCAAGATTTGTCGCACGATGAACCGCCAAATTGGGAGTCAACATGTTCTACTGGATCGCAGCGTTGCTGGTCGGCGCCATGGCATTAATGCAGTTGCGCGCGAGCGCCTGGATCTGGCTGCTGGCCATCCTGCTCTGGATAGGCGGCGGTTTCCGGTTTGCCGGAATTGGCGCGCTGGCAGCGGTGCTGCTGTTGCTGCTCATGGTGATCCCCACCTTGATCGTGGCTATCAAGCCTTTACGATACACCTTGCTCAGCCGCCCGATACTGCAGATATTCCAGCGCATCCTGCCGCGCATGTCGGAGACCGAGCGCGACGCCATCGAAGCCGGCACCACCTGGTGGGACGCCGAGCTGTTTTCCGGCAAACCGGCCTGGGACAAGCTGCTGCAGCTGCCGGCGCCGAAACTGACGATTGAAGAGCAGGATTTTTTCGACAACGAAGTCGAGCAGCTGTGCGGCCTGGTCAGCGACTGGGAAAGCACCGAGATCTGGCAGGACCTGTCGCCGCAAGCCTGGCAGTTCGTCAAGGAGAAAGGGTTCCTCGGCATGATCATTCCCAAGCGGTATGGCGGCAAGGAGTTCTCTGCCTACATGCACTCGCAGGTGATCATGAAGTTGTCGTCGCACTGTTCGGCCGCGGCGATTTCGGTGATGGTGCCGAATTCGCTGGGGCCGGCTGAACTGCTGCTGCAGTACGGCACCGAAGTGCAAAAGGATTATTTCCTGCCGCGCCTGGCCGCCGGCGAAGAGATCCCGTGTTTTGCCTTGACCAGTCCGTACGCCGGTTCCGATGCGGCGGCAATTCCGGATATCGGCGTGGTTTGCGTAGGCAGCTACGATGGCCAGGAAATGCTGGGTTTCCGCATTACCTGGGACAAGCGCTACATCACGCTGGGGCCGGTGGCGACGGTGCTGGGCCTGGCGTTCCGGGTGCATGATCCAGACCATTTGCTGGCAGCCGACGGCAGCACCGACCTCGGCATCACCTGCGCGCTGATTCCTGCCAGCCATCCCGGCGCGGTGACCGGTCGCCGCCATTGGCCCTTGAATGCTGTATTCCAGAACGGTCCGACTTCCGGCAAGGATGTGTTCATCCCGCTCGACTGGGTGATCGGCGGCCGCGACATGATCGGCAAGGGCTGGCGCATGCTGATGGAATGCCTGGCTGCCGGCCGCGCGATCTCGTTGCCGTCGTCGACAGTCGGTTTTTCCAAGCTGGCGGTGCGCGGCACCAGCGCTTATGTAGCGATGCGCCACCAGTTCAAGATCCCGATCGGCAAGTTCGAAGGCGTACACGAGATGCTGGCGCGCATGGGCGGCAACCTGTACCTGATGGACGCCGTGCGCAGGCTGTCGGCGCTGGCGGTGGACGCCGGCGAAAAACCTTCCGTGATTTCAGCCATCTCGAAATACCATGTGACCGAGCGCGGCCGGGTGCTGGTCAACGCCGGCATGGATGTGCTGGGCGGCAAGGGCATCTGCATGGGGCCGAACAATTTCCTGGCGCGCAGCTACCAGCAGATGCCGATTGCGATTACGGTCGAAGGCGCGAATATCCTGACGCGCTGCCTGATCATTTTCGGGCAGGGGGCGATCCGCTGCCATCCTTATGTGCTGAAGGAAATGGCGGCTGCCGGCGAGGGAGACCAGGGCAAGGCGCTGGCTGATTTCGACCAGGCGTTCTTCGCCCACATCAGTTTTGTTTTCGCCAATTTTTCACGCACCCTGTTGGCAGGCCTGACCAGCGGCAGCCTGCCTGGCGCACCGAGCGCCGCACCGGCGGAGCTGCGCCATTTCTACCGCGCGGTCAACCGCATGTCGGCCGCATTTGCGCTGCTGAGCGATATGTCGATGTTTGTCATCGGCGGTTCCCTGAAATTCCGCGAACGGATTTCCGGCCGCCTGGGCGACATCCTGTCGCAGCTGTACCTGGTGTCGAGCGTGCTCAAGCGTTACGAGGACGACGGCCGGCCGCAGGAAGATTTGCCTTACGTGCATTGGGCGATACAGGATTCCCTGCACCAGGCGCAGGAGGCATACCTGGGCGTGCTGGACAATTTCCCGAACCGCGCGCTGGCCATCCTGCTGCGTTTCATCGCGTTTCCTTTCGGACGGCCATACAAGCTGCCGTCGGATGCGCTGGACAGCACGGTCGCCCGCATCATGCAAACCGACAGCGACAGCCGCGACCGCCTGACCGCCGGCATGCATATGCCGAGCACCGAACAATCGCCGCATGCTTTTGGCGAGCTGGCGTTCCAGCTGATCCCGCAGGTGAATGCGATCGAAGCGCGCCTCAAGCCGGCAATCCAGGCCGGCACGCTGCCTCCTCTGCCGCAAAGCCTGGTCGAGATGCAGCGCTGGATAACGGCGGCCGCTGCCAGCGGCGACATTACGGAAGCGGAACAGCAGGTCTTGCACGATTTCGCGCACTGCGGCGATATCAGCGTCCAGGTGGACGATTTCCCGCAAGATTTCAACTTGCTGGAATCGGCGCAGACGCGCCTGCAAGCGTTGCGCCAGCCTTGAACGCCAATCATGGAATTTGCAACAAAATAAGAAAGAAAACCGATGACTACCCTAGTGCAACCGGGCCTGAAACTGCGGCCCCTGGAGCGTAACGACCTGCATTTTGTGCATCAGCTCGACAATAACAGCCACATCATGCGTTATTGGTTCGAGGAGCCGTATGAAGCGTATGTCGAACTGGTGCAGCTGTACGACCAGCACGTCCATGACCAGAGCGAGCGGCGTTTCATCCTGGAAAGCGACAACGGCGAAATGGTGGGACTGGTGGAGCTGGTCGAGATTACCCATATCCACCGGCGCGCCGAATTCCAGATCATCGTCGCCCCCGGCGCGCAAGGCCGGGGCTATGCCGAGCGCGCCACCCGGCTGGCGATCGAATACGCCTTCTGCGTGCTCAACCTGTACAAGCTTTACCTGTATGTCGACAAGGAAAACCACAAGGCCATCCATATTTACCAAAAGTGCGGATTCGCGCTGGAAAGCGAGCTGAAAAGCGAGTTTTTCATCAATGGCGTGTATCGCGACGCAATCCGCATGTGCATGTTCCAGCCGGAATACCTGGCCAAGCGCGGGCGTTGAGGATTTCTTGCAATGCGCCCCGAGGCATCAAAACTTCCTTGACTTAGCCATTTCTAAGATATATCTTAGTATCTCATTCAATGAGATAAGGAAGAAACATGTTTGGACATAGAAGAGGCTGCGACCACGGCCGCATGCATCAAGGTCATGAAAGGCAACATCGGGGCGGCGGCCTGTTTGAACGCGGCGGGCGGCGTGAAGGCGGGCGCGGCGGGCGGATGTTTGAGCAAGGCAGCCTGCGCCTGGTGATCCTCAAGCTGTTGCAAGAAAAGCCACGCCACGGCTACGAAGTGATCAAGGCCATCGAAGAACTGGTTGGCGGCGACTACAGCCCGAGCCCGGGCGTGATCTACCCGACTTTGACGCTGCTGGAAGAGCTGGGCTACACGGCGATCGAAGCAGAAACCGGCGGCAAGAAGCTGTATCGGATCACGGCGGAAGGCAGTGCGTTCCTGGCTGAAAACGGAGAAGCCCTGGCCTTGGCGCTGCAGCGCCTGGAAACCGCGCAGCGCGCATCGGGCAGCTCGGCGCCGGAGCTGCGGCGGGCGATCCAGAATTTTCGGATGGCATTGCATACGCGGCTGGAAAAGGGTGAGCTCAGCCAGGACCAGATCCACGCCATCGTCGACGCCATCGACCTGGCAGCCGTGAAGATCGAACGCATCTGAAGCAAGGCGTTACCGCCATATCAGGCAACCGCAAGTCGTTTGGAAAGAAGGAGCAGTTATGCGTGAACACCGTTACCGCATCACCCTGGAGCACCTGGCAACACCAAAACAAGGCGAGCCGGCCCATGCCGCCATCGGTTTTGAAACCGGCAACCACGACGATCTGTTTACGATCGTCGACAAGGTGCGCAGCAAGAACCAGTTTGACGCCGATGCTGCAGCTTCGCTGGCGCTGGGCTTGAAGCTGTTTACCGAAGTGATGCTGAAAAATCGCAGCCATCCGCTATTCGCAGATATCAATCAGCCCATGCGCGATTTCATCCAGAAACTGAAAGCGCTGCCGCAAGCCGATGCGCAAACGTCGCCGGCGCTGGCGCCGGAAGTACAGGATTAATAAGGAAACCGGGCGGGACGCCGACCCGGTTGTTTGAACGCAGGTACGCGGGCCCGGGATGGTTTTCGGTCATACGACAATCATCCCGGGCCTGCTTTGTATAAGTACAGCCATGCCGCAGCCGGCGGCGGTTCGTTGTTACCGGGCCGGCGCAATCATCTCGGCATAGTCATACAGCGCGCCAAGAATTTCTTCGCCGCGCTCGTCCGCCGATTCCGACAACTTGTCTATCTCTTCAAACAGCATCTCGACCGTGCGCGCCTTGCCTTCGCCGTCGAACAGGCGCGCCACCCGGTGTTCTTCCCAGCGCTGCCGGTCTTCCGCGGCCAGCGTCTCAGGGAAATTCCGGGCCCGGTAGCGGAACGCCAGTTCTTCCAGGCGCTGGTCGTCAAAACTGATGCGGGCGGCCGCCAGCTTTTGCGGCGGCAGGGCGCGCAATTCATTCAGCTTGCGGCGATCGTTATTGCCGACGAAACCGCCGTACAGGTCTTCATCGACATCGCCGGCCGGCTCATCGGGACGCTGGAACACCTGGCGCCATAAGCCGCTGAGGTCGGGAGCCCGCGCCGCGATCTCGGCATGGCGCAGCGCCAGCGGGATATCGGTGCCCCAGCGCGCCGCCATGTCGGCCGACAGCGTTTGCAATTTATTGATCACCATCGGCGATTTGTTCAGGTGCACCGATTTCAAGGGCAGGCGGGTTACGCCTTCGGGCAGGTCGGCAGCCTTGCTGAACAGCCGGGTGCGCACGGTATCCGCATCCAGGGAAAACAGTTCGCTTGGATCGAACGCCAGGTCCCAGGCCAGGATTTCATTTTTGTTGGTGGGATGCACGCCGAGCGGCCACATGACGGCCAGGCAGCCGTGTTCGGCCGGGAACATGCCGGAAATATGCAGGAACGGCCGCGGCGTCGGCAAGCCGATTTCAGCGCCGGCGCGGTCTTTCTTGTGCAGGGCCAGGCAGAAATCGAATAGCCGTGGCTGGTGTTGCCGTATCAGCCTTGCCAGGCCGATGGTGGCCCGCACGTCGGACAGCGCATCGTGCGCGGCTTCATGGCTGAGGCCGTTGGCGGCGGTCAGGTGTTCCAGGCGGAAACTCGGCCGTCCCTCATCGTTCACCGGCCATTGGATGCCCTCGGGGCGCAAGGCGTAGGCGGTGCGCACCACATCCAGGATGTCCCAGCGGCCGCACTGGTTCTGCCATTCGCGCGCATAGGGATCGATCAGGTTGCGCCAGAACAGGAAACGCGTGACCTCGTCGTCGAAGCGGATCGTGTTGTAGCCGACGCCGATTGTGCCGGGTTCGGAAAACGCTTTCTCGATCTGGGCCGCGAACTGGTATTCGGGAATGCCGCGCTCCAGGCACTGCTGCGGCGTGATGCCGGTGATCAGGCAGGATTGCGGATCCGGCAGGAAATCATTTGCAGGTTGGCAATACAACATGAGCGGCTCGCCGATTTCGTTCAGCTCGGCGTCGGTACGGATTGCCGCAAATTGGGCCGGGCGGTCACGCCGCGGCTGGACGCCGAAAGTTTCGTAGTCGTGCCAGAGGAAGGTATGCGTGGACATGGAGGGCTAGGTGCTTGAAGGAGGTGCAGCAGTTTACAGTCATCTTTCCATGCCTGTATAGCAGTTTTACAACGCTTTAGGCGAAATCGTAAGCCTGGCTAAAATGGGGCTTTTAGCCCCTTAAATTCACAAAACTGATAACTGCTATTGGCAATCGAAATTGGATAATTGATGGGGAAACGCTATTCTGATTGTGCGACGCAACAATTGGCTTGCGGTGAACGCAAAACGAAAGAGGAATACATCATGTCTACAATGACTATCAGCAACAGTTCTAGCATCTCCCGTCCAGCTGCTTCGGCCCAAGCCCAAGCTGCCGGCGTCCTGGCCAGCATCGCTGCATTTTTCAAGCGCGTCGGCACTGCCTACGAGCGTTCGGAAGCGGCACGCAAGGAAGCTTACCTGGCAGAAGCCGTCGACCTGTATGACCTGGAATACCGCATGCAACGCCTGGACCGTGAGAGCGCCCAGACTGCAGCGTGGATCAAGGGTTTCTAAGCATCGCGTCGGGTATGACGGCAGCTCCATGCCGGCAGTAAGCAAGCTGCAAGCGTTTGCAGCAAGAAGTAGTTTCAGTACCCTGCAGTAGTTCGTCTTTATCGCTGCGTAGCAGTCGGGCATCCCGCCGGCATTGGCCGTCAGACCGGGTTGCCCTGCTGCTCACACAGTGCATGCCTTGTCACATCTCCCAGCTACGAATTCAGTGCTTCAGTGCGATTCCGTCAACAGCGTGAAATGCTCGACGGTGGGCGCCACGGCAAAAAACGGCCCGACCAGTGCGCGCCATTTGGCAAAGGCCGGCGATTCGCGGAAATCCACGGTATGGTTTTCCAGCGTCTGCCAGGAAATCGTCAGCACATAGCGCTCCGGCGACTCAATTCCCTTGTGTATCTTGAAACCGGCAAATCCTTTGGCTTTGCTGATGACTTGTTCGATGCCGCGCTGGATCGCGGCGTCGAATTCCTGTTGTTTACCAGGCTGGATGCGGATGTCGGCTAATTCGAGAATCATGGTGGTTCCATCGTTTTGGTTGGCGGAACGGGAATTGTCGCATTTTTAGACAAACCAGGCGGCAATCAACCTTTGTGGATTCCCCTCCCATTGACTATGCTGAGTGTATACACAGTCATAGGAGACCATCATGTTGGGTAGACAACGACTCTATTTCATGTTGCCGGACGTTTCCAGCGCACGCAGCACGCTAGACGAGCTGCTGCTGGCCAGGGTGGGGATTCGGCACATTCACTTCTGGGCCGCGGACGGCACGTTGCCGGCCGATATGCCTGAGGCCAATGTGTTTCATAAAACCGACCTTGCCAACGGCGCTGAAATCGGTTTGCTGGCCGGCGGCGTGATTGGTCTGCTGCTGGGCATGTGGCTGGTGTATTTCCCGCCGGAGTGGGTGCACCTGAACTGGCTGGCGCTGGTGGCGCTGACCTTGGCCGGCGCGGTGCTCGGCAGCTGGATGTCGGGGATGGCTGCGGCGGCGCTGCCCAATTCCCGCCTGAAGGCGTTCCATGCCGGGATCGACCAGGGCAAGATACTGCTGCTGGTCGACGTGCCGTTCAAGCGCGTGCCGGCGATAGAGGAGTTGATTGAAAAGCTTCACCCGGAAGCTGCTTTCTCTGGAGTGGAAAAGCATATTCCTGTCTTCCCGTAGTAAATGCATCGGACTAGCGACAAAAAAACACCGGCCATCGCGCCGGTGTTTTTTTATGCAAATCGCAAGACATTTCTTTCCTGATCTCGATTGTCATTTTGCGGTGGGCTTCGTACACTAGCTTGCGGTAAAAAAACAAAATCAATCATACGTTTTACGCTGCCCGTTGCGCCTGGCCTGTACCTCATGCGGCCGCGGCAGGCAGGTAAATCGACATACAGAGAGGAAATTCATGGCGGCTTCTTATTTTCCCAAATGGCGCCTGCGCGCCAGCATAGCGGACGGGCAGGGCCAGGTGATCGCTGCCGACGAACGCTTGCCTTGGCCGCAGACTTTCGCCATGGGGGTGCAGCATGTTGTGGCGATGTTCGGTTCGACCGTGCTGGCGCCGCTGCTCATGGGTTTCGATCCGAACCTGGCGATTTTCATGTCCGGCATCGGCACCTTGCTGTTCTTCGTGCTGGTCGGCGGCCGGGTGCCGAGCTATCTCGGCTCCAGCTTTTCTTTCATCGGCCTGGTGATTGCCGTCAGCGCTTACGGCGGCCATGGCCTCAACCCCAACCTCGGCGTGGCGCTGGGCGGCATCATTGCCTGCGGCGTGCTGTATGCGCTGATCGGCTTGCTGGTGATGGCGATCGGCACGCGCTGGATCGAGACCCTGATGCCGCCTGTGGTCACCGGCGCGGTGGTGGCGGTGATCGGGCTCAACCTGGCGCCGATCGCAGTCAAGGGCGTCAGCGGCAACAACTTCGACGCCTGGATGGCGCTGGGGACGGTGCTGTGCGTGGGCGGTGTCGCCGTGTTTGCGCGCGGCATGCTGCAGCGGCTGCTGATACTGGTCGGCCTGATGCTGGCGTATGTGATTTATGCGTTGCTGACCAATGGCGCCGGCCTCGGCAAGCCGATTGATTTCGGCATCGTTGCGCAAGCTGCATGGTTCGGCATCCCGCATTTCTCGGCACCGGTATTCAAGGCTGACGCCATGGCTTTGCTGGCGCCGATCGCAATCATCCTGGTGGCGGAAAACCTTGGCCATATCAAGGCGGTGGCTGCCATGACCGGGCAAAATCTCGATAAATACATGGGCCGCGCTTTTGTCGGCGACGGCTTGGCGACGATCGTCTCCGGCAGCGTCGGCGGCACCGGTGTCACCACTTACGCGGAAAACATCGGCGTGATGGCGGTTACCAAGATCTATTCGACGCTGGTGTTCGTGGTGGCGGCCTGCCTGGCCATCATCTTGGGTTTTTCGCCGAAATTCGGCGCCGTGATCCAGACCATCCCGGGTGCGGTGCTGGGTGGCGTGTCGATCGTGGTGTTCGGGTTGATCGCTGTGTCGGGGGCGCGTATCTGGGTCGAGAACAAGGTCGATTTCTCCAACAACCGCAACCTGATCGTGGCGGCCGTGACCCTGGTGCTGGGAGCCGGCGACTTTACCTTGAAGCTCGGCCAGTTCTCCCTGGGCGGCATCGGCACCGCGACTTTCGGCGCGATCATCTTGCATGCCTTGCTGCGCGAAAAGAAATCCTGAGCCGGAATTGAATGACCTGTGAATCATGAAAAAAGCTGCGCATTGCGCAGCTTTTTTTGTTTCTACCAGGCTTGCTTGGCGACCTTCGCCGTGGCCTTTGCCGCGGCGGCGGGTATGAACTCCAGGCGCAAGCTCTTCATCAGGCAAACCATGTACAGCACCAGCACCACGGAAAACGGCAACGACGCCAGCACGATCGTGGTTTGTATCGCACTGATGTTATCCGCGAACATCAGGCCGACGGTGACCGCCATGATCAGCGCCGACCAGAAAATGCGCAGCCAGTGCGGTGCATCGGCATCGTCGTCGGCGCCGCGCACCGACAGGTTGGCCAGCATCACCGCGCCCGAATCGGCCGGCGTCAGGAACAGCACGAAGCCGACGAAAATCGCCACGCCCGACATGGCGGTGCCGAACGGGTAGTGCGCCAGCAGCTTGTACATGGTCATGGCCGGCTGTTCCAGCGCTGCCCGGCTCAACTCGGCTGCGCCGTGCCTGATCAGCAGGTCCAGCGCGCTGTTGCCGAACACCGACAGCCATACCAGGGTGAACGCCAGCGGCAGCAGCAGTACGCCGGTGACCACTTCGCGGATGGTGCGTCCGCGTGAAATGCGGGCGATGAACAGGCCGACGAATGGCGCCCAGGAAATCCACCAGGCCCAGTAGAACAAGGTCCATTTGCCGAGCCAGTCGCTAGGGCGGTCGTAGGCGTACAGGTCAAATGTCTTGCTGACGAAGTTGCTGGCGTAGTCGCCCAGGTTCTGGATCATGGCGTTCAGCAGGTGCAGCGTCGGTCCCATCGACAGCACAAAAACCAGCAAGCTCGCAAACAGCACGACATTCAGGTTCGACAGGCGCCGGATGCCGGTTTCGACGCCGGAGATCGCCGCCAGGGTCGCCACCATGGTCATCACGATGATCACCGCCAGCAGCGTGCCGTGGCTGTTTTGCAGGCCGAACAGGTGTTCCAGGCCGGCGCTGATCTGCAGCGATCCTATGCCCAGGTTGCTGACCAGGCCCAGCACGGTCACCACGATGCCGAAACAATCGACGGCGTGGCCGGCGGCGCCATGGACGCGCTCGCCGAGCAGGGGATACAAGGCAGTGCGCAAAGCCAGCGGCTGCTTGTGGCGGTAGGCAAAGTAGCCCAGCGCCACCGCGATCAAGGCATAGATGGCCCAGCCGTGCAGGCCCCAGTGCAGGAAGGTCAGGGTCATTGCCTGGCTTGCCGCGGCCGGCGTCGCGGCCGCTCCTTGGGGCGGATACAGGTAATGCGTCAACGGTTCCGAGGCGCCGAAGTAGAGCAGGGAAATGCCGATGCCGGAAGAAAACAGCATGCCGGCCCAGGCGCCGTAGCTGAAGGCTGGCTGTTCGTCGTCCGCACCCAGTTTTATCTTGCCGTAAGGAGATGCGGCGAGCCAGACGATGAAGCCAAGGTAAGCGGCCACTACCAGCATGTAGTACCAGCCGAAGCTGCTGGCCAGGGTCGCTTGCGCGCTCGACAGCCAGGCGGTGGATGCCTGCGGGAAGGCGATGATGATGGCGGTGAAGGCAATGATCAGGATTGCCGAAGAGAAGAAGACGGGGCGGTTGAGCCGTGTCTTTAGGGATGGCCGATGGCTGACGGCTGATGCCGGGGCGCTCATTTGAGCTGCCCGCGCAATGCTGGTTTTGCTGCCTGGCCTGACTGTCTCATTGTCTTTGTGTTTGATTGATGTTGCATTTGTAAACCTCATTCCGATTCTGTCGCCGGGTTTCTGGCCTGATTTTGTTTTTTTTGTTTTCATAAAGAAAACATTTTGCTGTCAATAATACCTTGTATTTAAATTGATTGAACGTCCAATCAATTTAAATTATACTGAATTTAGGCAGCGGACGGCAGGCCGCTTTCCGCGAATGTTTTGAGGGGAAGTGCGTTGAGGAAAAAAAACGAGATGCTGCCGCTGCGCCGCAAGCAACTGATCCAGGCCACGCTGGAAGTGATCGACCGGGTCGGCCTGGCTGACGCCACCATTGCCTTGATTGCCAGGCAGGCCGGTTTGTCGACCGGCATCATCAGCCATTATTTCGGCGACAAGAGCGGCTTGCTGGAAGCGACCATGCGCCAGATCCTGCGCGATTTAAGGGAAGACACCCTGCGCCGCCGCAGCGAACTGGCGGAAGACAGCGCCGCCGCCCATTTGCGCGCCATCGTCGACGCCAACTTCAACGACAGCCAGGTCAGCGGCCCTGTCATGAAAACCTGGCTGGCATTCTGGTCGTCCAGCATGCACCAGGAATCGCTGCGCCGGCTGCAGCATGTGAATGACCAGCGCCTGCGTTCCAACCTGTGCTGCCAGTTTTTGCGCGAACTGCCGCTGCCGCAAGCGCGCCAGGCGGCCCGCGGGCTGGCGGCGATGATCGACGGCTTGTGGCTGCGCGGCTCCTTGTCGGGCAAGACCTTCGACGCCGACGCAGCGCGGCAGCTGGCCTACGAATACCTGGATTACCAATTGGCAAAGAACAGCAGCGCCGCTGCAAGCGCCGCAGCCGCCTGATCTTTGACCCACCTGATAGCAACCCATTGAGGAGAATCCCCATGCCTGTTTTCAAGCAGCAGCAACTTTATATCGGCGGCCGCCGCGTCGACGCCAGCGGCAGCGATACTTTCCAGACCATCAATCCCGCCAATGGCGAAGTGCTGGCAGAAGTCCAGCGCGCCACCAAGGCTGACGTCGACCGCGCCGTCGCCAGCGCCAAACAAGGCCAGCGCGCGTGGGCCGCGCAGACCGCCATGCAGCGCTCGCGCGTATTGCGCCGCGCGGTAGCGATCCTGCGCGAGCGCAACGACGAACTGGCCGAACTGGAAACCCTGGATACCGGCAAGGCGCTGTCGGAAACGCGCGCCGTCGACATCGTCACCGGCACCGACGTGCTGGAATACTACGCCGGGCTGGTGCCGTCGATCGAAGGCACGCAGATTCCCCTGCGCGAAAGCTCATTTGTCTACACCCGGCGCGAGCCGCTCGGCGTGGTGGCCGGCATCGGCGCCTGGAATTATCCGATCCAGATCGCCCTGTGGAAATCGGCGCCGGCGCTGGCGGCCGGCAACGCGATGATTTTCAAGCCCAGCGAAGTGACGCCGCTGAGCACCCTCAAGCTGGCTGAAATCTATACCGAAGCGGGTTTGCCGGACGGCGTCTTCAATGTGCTGACCGGCAGCGGCCGTGAAGTCGGCACCTGGCTCACCGAGCATGCCGGCATCGAAAAGATCTCGTTCACCGGCGGCACCGCCACCGGCAAGAAAGTCATGGCCAGCGCCTCCAGCTCGACGCTGAAGGAAGTGACCATGGAACTGGGCGGCAAGTCGCCGCTGATCGTGTTCGCCGACGCCGACCTGGAGCGCGCCGCCGATGTCGCCGTGATGGCGAATTTCTACAGCTCGGGCCAGGTGTGCACCAACGGCACCCGCGTGTTTGTCCACAATTCGATCAAGCAGGCGTTCGAAGCCAAGGTGCTGCAGCGGGTAGCGCGCATCCGCCTCGGCAATCCGCTCGAGATGAACACCAACTTCGGCCCGCTGGTCAGCTTCCCGCACATGGACAGCGTGCTGTCTTACATCGAATCCGGCCTGGCCGAAGGCGCGCGCCTGCTGGCCGGCGGCAAGCGCGAAGTCGGCGGCGCCTATGCCAGCGGCGCTTATGTGCAGCCTACCGTGTTCACCGACTGCCATGACGACATGAAGATCGTGCGCGAAGAAATCTTCGGCCCGGTCATGAGCATCCTGTCTTTTGACGAAGAGGATGAAGTGATCCGCCGCGCCAACGACACCGAGTACGGCCTGGCGGCCGGCCTGATGACGGAAAACCTGAGCCGCGCGCATCGCGTCATCCACCAGCTGGAAGCAGGCATCTGCTGGATCAACACCTGGGGCGAATCGGCGGCCGAGATGCCGGTCGGCGGTTACAAGCAATCCGGCGTCGGCCGCGAAAACGGCTTGACCACGCTGGAACATTACACCCGCATCAAATCGATTCAAGTCGAGCTGGGCGCTTACGCCTCGGTGTTCTGAGCGCGGTTGCAACGCTACCGCCCACGTCTCACAACGATGCCGCCGAGCCGGCATCGGCAGGAAGGATCATCATGCAGCAAGCAAAAGAATACGATTACATCATCATCGGCGCCGGTTCGGCCGGCAATGTCCTGGCTACGCGCCTGACCGAAGACGCGGATGCCAGCGTGCTGTTGCTGGAAGCCGGCGGTCCCGACTACCGCTTCGATTTCCGCACCCAGATGCCGGCGGCGCTGGCGTTTCCGCTGCAAGGGCGGCGTTACAACTGGGCTTATGAAACAGATCCCGAACCGCACATGGACAACCGCCGCATGGAATGCGGACGCGGCAAGGGCCTGGGCGGTTCGTCGCTGATCAACGGCATGTGCTACATCCGCGGCAATGCGCTGGATTACGATCACTGGGCCAAGCGGGAAGGGCTGGAGAACTGGTCTTACCTGGATTGCCTGCCGTACTTCAAGAAGGCTGAAACGCGCGACATCGGCGGCAACGACTACCACGGCGGCGACGGCCCGGTCAGCGTGACCACGCCGAAGAGCGGCAACAACGTGCTTTACCACGCGATGGTGGAGGCTGGCGTGCAGGCCGGTTATCCGCGCACCGATGACCTCAACGGTTACCAGCAGGAGGGTTTCGGTCCGATGGACCGCACCACCACGCCGCAAGGGCGGCGCGCCAGCACGGCGCGCGGCTACCTGGACCAGGCGCGGGCAAGGCCCAACCTGACGATCGTGACGCATGCCTTGACCGATCGCATCCTGTTCTCCGGCAAGCGCGCCGTCGGCGTCGCTTACCTGCACAACGACCAGCCGCAAACCGCGCAAGCGCGGCGCGAAGTGCTGCTGTGTTCGGGCGCGATCGCTTCGCCGCAAATCCTGCAGCGCTCCGGCGTCGGTCCGGCTGCGCTGCTGCGCCAGCATGATATTCCCGTGGTGCTGGATTTGCCGGGCGTCGGCGCCAACCTGCAAGACCACCTGGAAATCTACCAGCAGTACGAATGCAAGCAGCCGGTCTCGCTGGCGCCGGCATTGAAGCCGTGGAACCAGCCGCAAATCGGCGCCGAGTGGCTGCTGATGGGCAGCGGCATCGGCGCCAGCAACCAGTTCGAGGCCGGCGGTTTCATCCGCAGCGACGACAGCTTCGAGTGGCCGAATATCCAGTATCACTTCCTGCCGGTAGCGATCAACTATAACGGCAGCAACCCGATCAAGGTGCACAGCTTCCAGGCCCACATGGGCTCGATGCGTTCGCCCAGCCGCGGCCGGGTCCACCTGCGCTCGAAAGACCCGCGCCAGCATCCGAGCATCCTGTTCAACTACATGTCGACCGAACAGGATTGGCAGGAATTCCGCAACGGCATCCGCATCACGCGCGACATCATTGCGCAGCAGGCGTTGTCTGCCTATGCCGGCCGCGAAATTTCACCGGGCGCCCAGGTGCAGACCGATGCGGAACTCGATGCTTTCGTGCGCCAGCATGCTGAAACCGCTTTTCATCCATCCTGTTCCAACGCCATGGGATATGACGAGATGGCGGTGGTGGATAACCAGGGCTGGGTGCATGGCTTGCAAGGCCTGCGCGTGGTGGATGCATCGATCATGCCGCAGATTACCACCGGCAACCTGAATGCGCCGACCATCATGATTGCGGAAAAAATCGCCGACTGCATCCGCGGCCGGCAACCGCTGCCGCGGGTGGAGGTGCCGTATTTCGTCGCCGGCGGCAAGCCGGCACGGCAGGGATGATCAATGCGGCGCCATGACGGCGCCGCTGCCTCGTCAGTGCTTTTGAAAGGCAGCGCATATCAATGCCGCCGCAGCGTAGGCAATGCCCGCCAGGCAGACGCCGCTCCAGCCGCCGGCGACCCAGGCCAGTGCCGCGCTGGCCGCGCCTAGCGCGCCGCCGATAAAGAAAATACCGACAAACAAACCGTTCAAGCGCCCCCGCGCTTCCGGCTGCAGCAGGTTGATGGCGCGCCGGCCCAGGGTCTGGTCGGTGGTCACGCCGGCGTCCAGCCCGATGGCGGCCAGCACCAGCATGCCCAGCGCCAGCCGCGGATGGACGGAAATGGCGAAACCGCCCCATCCGGCGCCGGCCACGCCAGCCAGCAACAACGCCCCTATCATCAGCAGGTGTGCTGCCAGGGTCGCCTGGCGGGTCCAGCCGCGGTCGCCGATGCGGCCGGCCAGCGGCGCAACGATGGCGCCCGCCGCGCCCGCCAGGGCGAACAGGGCGATGTGGCGCTGGTTCATGTTGAACGGCTGCTGCGTCAGGAGCAGGGCGACCGCGGTCCAGAACAGGCTGAAAGCAGCCATGGCAAGCGCGGCGGTCAGCGCGCGCCGGCGCAGTACCGGCTGGCTGCGCAGCAAGCTCCACAGCGATCTGATCAAGGCCGGATACGACAGGATGGCGGCGGGCTGGCGCTGCGGCAGCGTGCGCCTCAGGGTGGCCGCAACCACGGTTACCGAAACGGCCAGCACAAGATACAGCAGGCGCCAGCCGCCCGCATCCACCAGCAAGCTGGCCAATGGCCGCGACAGCAGGATGCCCAGCATCAGGCCGCTCATGACGTTGCCTACCACCTTGCCGCGATGCGCCTCGCAAGCCATCAGCGCCGCCAGCGGCACCATGATCTGGATCGCGCTGGAGGCAGCGCCCGCCAGGAAGATCGCCAGCAGGAACAGCCAGCCGGAAGTCGACAGCGTGGCCGCTGCCAGCGCCAGCGCGCAGCACACCAGCAAGCGCACGATCAGGCGCCGGTTTTCCAGCAGGTCGGCAAGCGGCACCAGCAGCACCAGGCCGGCGGCGTAACCGAGCTGCGGCAGCATGGCGACCATGCCGCTCAGCCGAGCATCCAGGCCCAATGCCGCGGCGATCGGACCGATCAGGGTCTGGGTTGCGAATAAATTGATGACGGTAATGCCGACCGCGGCAGCGAACAGCAGCTGCAGCCCGATAGAGATGCCGTCACCGGCGATGCGTGCGGCACTCATCTTGGAGGCAGGGTAGGGAACGGTTGAGGGGAGTCGAGGGGTATTCATCGTATTCTTCCCAGGGGAAGAGTGGCCGGTTTTCAATGGGATGATTGTGCATCGTCGATGTTTATGCTACAAGTGAATTATCATCATAAATATTATGCGAGTTTGTTTGTGAATACGCATGACATCGAAGCTTTCGTCGCCGTGGTCGAGACCGGCTCCATTGTTGCCGCGGCGACTCGCCTGCACCTGACCCAGCCAGGCATCAGCCGTCGCGTGCAAAGCCTGGAAGAGCGGCTGGGAGTGGCGCTGCTTGAGCGGCAGTCGAAGCCGCTCAAGCCGACTGCGGCCGGACGCGAGGTCTACCAGCGCGGCCGACGCGTGCTGGGATCGGTGGCGGATCTGCTGGCGGGCGTCGAACCCGGTTCGGAAGCGAGCGGCGAATTCCGGCTTGGGGTGGCGCCCTTCGTGGCGGAACTGGCTCTGGCCCAGCCTATCGACAGGCTGCGCAGCGAATTCGCCAGGCTGGCTTTGCGCATTACAACCGGCTGGTCGCCGTCGCTGCTGACCCTGCTGGAAAGCAATGCGATCGACGCCGCTGCGGTAGTTCTGCCGGACGACGTGATGCCGCCTGCCACGCTGACCACGCATTTGCTTTGCCACCAGATCCCGCTGATCGTGGCGCGCAAGGCGGCGCCTTTGCGCAAGGGCAGCTTGTCACTGCAGGAACTGGCGACGCAATCCTGGGTGCTGAGCCAGGACGGCTGCGGCATACGCCGCTCGATCCGGCATGCGCTGGATGCGGCGCGTTTGTCGGTGGATATTGCGGTGGAGACGTATGGCAGCGAGCTGCAATTGTCGCTGGTGGCGCGCGGCGTCGGCATCGGCATGGTGATGCCGGGCGCCCTGGCGCGCAGCGCATTCCGCGAGCAGTTGCGGGTGTTGCGGGTGCCGCAATTCAAGGGCGGTGTGAATACCTGGCTGGTGCACGCCCGGGCGCCGGGGCGGCTGGCCGCGCCGATCGAGCGCCTGCGTCAGGATATGAGCGCGATGCTGGACGCGGAGGAACAGTTGCCGCTGTGAACGGCCAGGCAAGATTAGCGCTGGCCGAACAATTTTTGCCTGACGGACGCCGGTATCTCGACGGACAAGGATTGGTGGCTGCGCACCCGAAAAAAAGCCCCGTTCAAGTAAGAACGGGGCTTTTTCGTTAGTCTGTCAGGCAGGACAGATGAGGGCCAGCTGCCGGCTTAATAAGCGCCCATGAAGTCACGCTTGCCGACTTCCACGCCGTTGTGGCGCAGGATGTCATAAGCAGTGGTCACATGGAAGAAAAACTGCGGCAGGCCGTAGCCCAGCAGGTAAGTCTGGCCGGTCAGCTTCTTTTCTTTCGGGGTACCTGGCCGCAAGACGATTTCCAGCGTTTCGCTGCCGTCGATCTGCGCTGCGCTCAGGCCGTCGATGAACGCCAGCGTCTTCTGGATGCGGGCATGCAGATCGGCGAAAGTCAGTTCGCTGTCTTCATACGCAGGAACTTCGGCGCCTGCCAGGCGGGCCGGCACGCTCTTGGCGAAATCGGCAGCGATCTGCACCTGGCGCAGCAGCGGGAACATGTCGGGGAACAGGCGCGCCTGCAGGAAAGCGTTGGGATCGATCTTCTTTTCGGCGGCGTGCGCTTCGGCCTTTGCCAATACGTCGTTGAGTGCGCTGAGCATCTGCTTGAAGACAGGAATCGAGGCGCTGTACATGGAAATGGTCATGGTGTTCCTTGGTTGGTTGTAGCTTGGTGTCCGGGAAAGGTGGCGTGATTATAGTACTTGCGTGCCGGGCCTGCTGCTCGCGCAGCATTGTTCAAAGCCCCAGCAGCCTTTTCTTGGTGCTGATCCATTCCGAACGCGAAATCAGCCCCTGCTTGTATTGTTCCGCCAGCCGGTCCAGCTGTTCAAAATCCACGGGCGCGCGGGTGATTGCCTGCGAAGCCGCGATCTTTTTCTCGATCTCGGTTTTCAGGTTGGCGAATCGGGTGAATTGCCGGTGGTTGAACAGCACCGTGTTTTCGTCGCCGGCGGCACGGATCAGGGTGTCGTCGCCGTGCTTGCCGGCGCTCAGGTAGAAACGGATATAGCCATTGGTCAGCAGGCCCGGCAACTGGATGCGGACCGCGCTCAGGGCCGACACAGGGATGTCCTTTTCACTATTGCGCGACTGTGTCAGGCGCGCCATGGCGCCGGCGCGTTTTATCTGGATGCGGTCGCTGAGCAGGATTACCTGGCCGTTGACGCCGCGTACCTGCATCTCCACCTGTATGACAGCTTGGTTCACGTCTGCTACTTTCTGGTTCACGATCTTCTCAGGCGATGATTATTGTTGTATTTGCATCGGATAATGTAACACTACCGCCACAATGAATAAAGACGCCGGACCGGATTTCCGGTGCGACGTCTTTTTCTTCAGCGTTCGGGGGTGTTATTTGCCCCAGCTGTCTTTCAAGGTAACAGTGCGGTTGAACACCAGCTTGCCAGGCTGCGAATCAACCCGGTCGGCGATGAAATAGCCATGCCGCTCGAACTGGTAGCGCTCTTCGGCCTTGGCATCTTTCAAGCCCGGTTCCAGGTAGGCGGTGATCACCTTCTTGGCGTCCGGATTCAATGCGGCCTTGAAATCCTTGCCGCCGGCGTCCGGATGGGGATCGGTGAACAGGCGGTCGTACAGGCGCACTTCGGCCTCGATCGCATGCGCCACGCTGATCCAGTGAATGTTACCTTTGACCTTGTAGTTGGCGCTGCCTTCGGTGCCGCTCTTGCTGTCCGGGAAATAGGTGCAGTGGACTGCAGTCACCTTGCCGTCGGCATCTTTATCGAAACCGGTGCATTCGACCACGTAACCGTGGCGCAGGCGCACCCGGCTGCCCGGCTTGTCGGCGCTCGGCGGGAACAGGCGGAAATACCCTTTGACCGGGGTTTCCATGAAGTCTTCCTGTTCGATCCACAGCGTTTTGCTGATAGGGAAATGGCGCAGCGCGGTAGCGTGCTCCGGATGGGCCGGCGGATAGACCGGCGCGTGGCAGGCCACGGTTTCTCCTTCCGGGAAATTGTCGATGATCAGTTTCAGCGGCTGCAGCACGGCGCTGGCGCGCGGCGCCTTGGGATCGAGGTCTTCGCGCAGGGCGCCTTCCAGCGAACTCATGTCGATCCAGCCGTCGGACTTGGTGACGCCGGTGCGGTCGCAGAACAATTGCAGCGATTCCGGCGTAAAGCCGCGGCGCCGGATGCCGACCAGGGTCGGCATGCGCGGGTCGTCCCAGCCGTCGACGATGCCTTCGTCCACCAGCTGGCGCAGCTTGCGTTTGCTGGTGATCACATAGGTAACGTTGAGGCGCGAGAATTCATACTGGTGCGGCACCGGCTTTTGCAGGAAGCCGGCGCTGCTCAGGTGTTCCAGCAGCCAGTCGTAGAACGGGCGGTGGTCCTGGAACTCCAGGGTACAGATCGAATGCGAGATGTTTTCCAGCGCGTCCGAAATCGGATGCGTGTAGTCGTACATCGGATAGATGCACCACTTGTCGCCGGTGCGGTGGTGATGGGCATGGCGGATCCGGTAGATCGCCGGGTCGCGCAGGTTCATGTTGGGCGACGCCATGTCGATCTTGGCGCGCACGATGTGCTCGCCATCCTTGAATTCGCCGGCTTTCATGCGGCGGAACAGGTCCAGCGACTCGTCGGCCGAGCGGTTGCGGAACGGCGAATCCTTGCCTGCTTCGCCGAAATTGCCGCGGTTGGCGGCCATCTGTTCGGCGCTTTGGCTGTCGACGTACGCCAAGCCTGCGGTGATCAGGTATTCCGCCATTTCATACAGCTTGTCGAAATAGTTGCTGGCGAAGTACAAATGCTCGCCGCTGCTGTCCGTCCAGTCGAAACCCAGCCAGCGGACGCTGTCGATGATGGTGTCGACGTATTCCTGTTCTTCTTTTTCAGGATTGGTGTCGTCGAAACGCAGGTGGCAGCGGCCGGCGTAATCGCGCGCCAGGCCGAAGTTGACGCAGATCGACTTGGCGTGGCCGATGTGCAGGTAGCCGTTGGGCTCCGGCGGAAAACGGGTGACCACCTGCGGCAACGGCTGACCCTGGCTGTCCTTGCGCTCGGCGTAGGCGCCGGCGGTCAGGTCGGTTTCGATGATGCCGCGCAAGAAATTGGACGAGGCTGGTGCAGGTGGGGTATGGCCGTTGGTGTGGTCGTTGCTCATGGAGGATCTGTTTATACGCTTTGCTGAATGAGGATATGGCTCATTTTACCGTAGCGTGGCGCTTTGCAGGCGCGACCTGAGGGATTTTGTTGCACTGCGGTTTTGCGACAGGCAAGGGGGGCTGGACGAATGGCATTTTTTGTCAGAAATGCCATTGAGGCCTGCCTGCCGAAAAACGCGGCCCGTTACATCTGCCTGAACAAATGGGCGAATACACGGCTCACCGCCACGCTTTCGCTGCGGCCGCGCAACTTCAGCGACAATTTCCCGCTTTCATCGCGCGTCGCCACCTGGATGAACTGGTGGTTGACGATGGTGCCGCGGTGCACCTGCCAGAATTGCCGGCTGTCGAGCTGCGGCAGCAACTCCTTGAGGCTGGTGCGTATCAGCGACTCGTTTTCGGCGGTGACCACATTGATGTATTTGTCGCTGGCTTCGAAATAGATCACTTCGCCTATCGGGATCATGCGGATCTGGTTGCCGACCGCGGCCCGGATCATGGTCAGCGGCGCGGCGCCGGCCTTGGGCTGCATGTTGCGCAATTGGCCGATCAGGCTATCCAGCGCTGCATTGCTGCCGTTGTCCTGTTGCAGGTGCTGCTGCAGGCGGGCGACGGTCTTGCCCAGGCGGGCGTCGCTGATCGGCTTCAGCACGTAGTCGGCGGCGGCCTGCTCGAAGGCGCTGACAGCATATTCGTCATAGGCGGTGACAAACACGATCAGTGGAAAGGCTTCGTTCTCCGGCCAATCCTCGGCCAGCTCCTGGGCTGCTTCGAGCCCGGTTTTGCCGGGCATCTTGATGTCCAGGAACAGGATGTCCGGACGCAGCCGGAGGGTTTGCTCGACTACCGCCTGGCCGTTGTCGACGCTGGCGATGATCTGCAGTTCCGGCCACAGGCGCTGTAATGCTTGCTGCAGGGCGGCGGCCAGGATCGGTTCGTCTTCGGCAATCAGGGCGCGCAAACTGGAGGAGTTGGTCATGGCAGGATGGGCAGTTGGAGTTGTGCGATAACGCCGTGCGGCAGTTTCGGTTTCAGGGTCAGGCTGGCCTGCGCGCCGTACAGCGCCTGCAGGCGTTCATGGATATTGCTGAGGCCGATGTGGCTGGCATGGCTGGCTGGCTGCTGCTGCGGTCCGGCCGTCAGCCCGAGGCCGGTGTCGCTGACGTCGAGCAGCAGCAGCTGGCCTTGGCGGCTGGCGACAACTTCGATCCGGCCGCCTTCGATCTTGGGTTCCAGTCCATGCTTGATGGCGTTTTCCACCAGCGGCTGCAGCAGCATCGGCGCTATCACGGTGTCGCGCAAGGCTGGGGGCAGCTGCAGGTTGAAGCTGAGGCGGTTGCCCATGCGCAGCGACATCAGTTCCAGGTAGGCTTCCATCAGGGCGAATTCCTGCGCCAGCGTGGTCTGTTCGATGCGCGACGAGGACAGCGAAGCGCGCAGGAAATGGATCAGCTGGTCCAGCATCTGCTGCGCCCGCGGCGGATCCAGCGCAATCAGGCTTTGCAGGGTAGCGAGCGTATTGAACAGCATATGCGGTTCAATCTGCGCTTGCAGCATCTGCAACTGTGCCTGCAATGCCTGTTTCTCGATGCCGACCGAGCGCGCCCTTTCGGTAGCCGCCTGGTTGCGCAATTCTGCCATCGTGCTGAGGTTCCAGAAGAACAGCGTGGCGCCGATGCAGACCGACACTGTCAGGATCACCAGGCCGAGGCCGCCGACGCTCATGTACATCGAAAAACTATCCACGGGCAGGCCGAGCAGCCAGCTGGCCAGCAGGATGCCGAGGAACAGGGCGAGACTGGAAGCCACCATTGTGAATGCGAGAAAATGCACTTTATGCAGCATCGCTTTGCGCTGGAACAGATAACGGCCGGTTTCGATGAACAGCAGCGCCAGCATGCCGATGCATAGCGAAAACACCAGGTTGGTCCAGAATAGGTCGTTGATGCGCATCACATAAGTGACGATCAGGGCGCAGGCGACGTCGATGCCGACGTTGACGAGCAGGCTGCGCAGCAGGCGCCGGGCCAGCGGCAGGTCGTTTTGCGGTAATGCGGTGGTCAGCTTCATGCGTGCGGGTTGTGGTTATGTTTATCTAGTTCGCGTTCTATCATGCGCCGCTTCCATTGCGCGCCCGGAGCGTGCAGGAACACCGCCAAGGCGTGTGATATTAACCCGATTCCCCACCCCAGGAGCGGCCAGAATACCCAGGCATGGCCAGGATTGTGCAGGTAATTCAGCAGCGCCAGGCCGCTGTTGACGATCAGGTATATCGCCAGGTGCCTGAAAAAGCCGAGTTTGCGCTCGACCCGGTCTTGCGCGTCCTGATAGCTGAGTGGGTTGCCGTCCATCGCTGTTCTCCTGTGTCGATATGCCTGGATTCTGAACGCCATGGCCGGCGGCCGACAGCAAAATGCGACGAAACCGGCTCAATATGTCGCCAATGGCGCCTGCGGCGCGATGAACCAAATCCGGGGCAGGGTCGGCAGGGCGGGGTGTGCCAAATAAATCGAATCATTTAAGATGGCGGTTCAGGATCAGCAATACAGCTTCCAGTATCTTCTTATGGTTGCCTGATCGTTATTCCAACGTATTTGCTTGAAAGAGAAGAGTTATGTGGCCTTATCCAAAAGTTGTCGCGCATCGCGGCGGCGGCACCCTGGCACCCGAAAATACCCTGGCAGCCATGCGCTGCGGCCTGCAGCATGGTTTCCATGCGGTCGAATTCGACGTCATGCTGGCGCGCGACGGCGTGCCTGTCCTGATGCACGACGCGGTGTTCGGCCGCACCGTGCGCGGCGTCGGCCGGGTTGCCGATTTCAGCGCGGACGAGCTGGCCGCGCTGGACGCCGGCAGCTGGCTGGGTCCGCAGTTTGCCGGCGAGCCGGTATGCACCTACCGCCAGGTGCTGGAGTTTTGCCGGCAGAACGGCATCTGGATGAATGTCGAAATCAAGCCGGCAGAGGGGTTTGAAGTGGAGACCGGGCGCGTGGTGGCCCAGGTCACCGAGGAATTTTTTGCCGCCGAAGTTGCGGCTCACGCGGCCAGCGGGCGCGGCGCCTGGGCCGACCCAGCCTTGCCGTTGCTGTCGTCTTTCTCGTTTGCGGCCTTGCGCGCCGCCCAAGTTGCCGCACCCGACATACCGCGCGGTTTCCTGACGGACGCCATCGAAGACGACTGGCAAGAGCGGCTGCAGGAGCTCGATGCGGTGGCCCTGCACACCAACCATAAATACCTGTCGCCGATGCAGGCGCAGTCGGTCAGCCAGGCCGGCTACGGTCTGTTCTGCTACACGGTGAACAAGCCGGCGCGGGCCAAGGAAATACTTGGCTGGGGCGTAGACGGCTTCTGTACCGACCGGATCGACCTGATCGGCGCCGATTTTGCCGGCGCGCAGGGCTGAAACGGCTTGTCGGCCGCCGGCAGGAACCAAGCCAAAATGGCCGGTGACTTGATGTCAACCAAATCTGCAAGCTGGCGTTAATAGAGTGCAGAACCGAGTTTCAGGCCATGTTCACTGAGCCAAGGCGAATGGTTGATCGTTAGCTTTACTCGTAAAGCACCAAATTTGCTTGTTTTTAAAATAACTGAAAGGAAGTCAAAATGAAGATCAATAAATTGCTGGCTGCCGTCGTCGTCGCTGCTTTCGCTCTGCCGGTCATGGCGCAAAACGCACCTGCCGCAGCACCTGCTCCTGCCGCACCGGCCGCCGCACCGGCCGCTGATGCCCCTGCTGCAGCACCTGCAAAAAAAATGGGTAAGAAGCATCACCACAAGAAAAGCCACAAGATCACACCTACACCGGTAAACAAAGGCGCTTAAATAGCGTGCAATACAACTGATATAGGTCGAATCCGGCGCAAATCCGCCTGGATCAACGTCCTCATGTCATTAAAGGCCCGTTGGGAGCGATCCCGGTGGGCTTTTTTCATGCGTTGGCGGCAGAATAGCCCGGCAGGTATCACGTATAATCAAAGGTTTGCAAAAGGACATACTTAGGACTTCCGCAAAAATGCCCCAGCGGCGTTACTCCTCCTGGCTGTACGCCGTACCGTCTGCGTCGTCGTGCCTTGCTGGGGCATTTTTGCGTAAGTCCTGATATTGTGTCCCTTGCCCTTTTTTCCGTTTCATTTTTTGCCCAAGAACATGAACTCAGCCGAAATCCGCGAAAAGTTTCTCAAATTCTTTGAATCCAAAGGCCACACCATCGTGCGCTCGTCGAGCCTGGTGCCAGGCAACGATCCGACGTTGCTGTTTACCAATTCCGGCATGGTGCAGTTCAAGGACGTCTTCCTGGGCACCGAAAAGCGCAATTACGTGCGCGCCACTTCGGTCCAGCGCTGCCTGCGCGCCGGCGGCAAGCACAACGACCTGGAAAACGTCGGGTATACCGCACGCCACCACACTTTTTTCGAGATGCTGGGCAACTGGTCGTTCGGCGACTATTTCAAGCACGATTCGCTGGTCTGGGCCTGGGAGCTGCTGACCAAGGTGTACGGCCTGCCGGCCGACAAGCTGTGGGCCACGGTGTATGAAACCGACGACGAAGCCTACGATATCTGGCACAAGGTGATCGGCCTGCCGAAGGAGCGCATCGTGCGCATCGGCGACAACAAGGGCGCGCCGTACGCATCGGACAATTTCTGGCAAATGGCCGACACCGGTCCGTGTGGCCCTTGCTCCGAGATCTTCTACGACCACGGTCCCGACGTCTGGGGCGGCCCGCCGGGCAGCCCGGAGCAGGACGGCGACCGTTACATTGAAATCTGGAACAACGTGTTCATGCAGTTCGACCGCCAGATCGACCCGAAAACCGGCGTAGCGACCTTGACCCCGCTGCCGAAGCAGTGCGTCGATACCGGCATGGGACTGGAGCGCCTGGCCGCAGTGCTGCAGCACGTGCACAGCAACTACGAAATCGACCTGTTCCAGCGCCTGATCAAGGCTGCCGCGCGTGAAACCAATATTACCGACCTGGGAAACAATTCGCTGAAAGTGATCGCCGATCACATCCGCGCCTGTTCATTCCTGGTGGTCGACGGCGTCATCCCCGGCAATGAAGGCCGCGGTTACGTACTGCGTCGTATCATCCGCCGCGCCTTGCGTCACGGCCACAAGCTGGGCCAGACCAAGCCGTTCTTCTACAAGCTGGTCAAGGACCTGGTGCTGGAAATGGGCGCCGCTTACCCGGAACTGCCGGAAGCGGCTGAGCGCGTCGAGCAAGTGCTGAAGCAGGAAGAAGAACGTTTCGGCGAAACGCTGGAACACGGCATGAAGATCCTGGAAGCAGCGCTGGCCAAGACGCCGAAGAAACTGGATGGCGAAACTGCATTTACGCTGTACGACACGTTCGGCTTCCCGCTCGACCTGACCGCGGACATCTGCCGCGAACGTGAAGTCGAGCTGGATGAAGCGGGCTTTGCCACGGCGATGGAACGCCAGAAGTCGACCGCGCGCGCTGCCGGCAAGTTCAAGATGGCGGCGGCAGTGGAATACAGCGGCGACAAGACCAGTTTCGTCGGCTACGACAGCCTGGCGCATGAGGCCAAGGTACTGGCCTTGTATGTGGACGGCAGCGCGGTGCAAAAAATCGAAGCTGGCCAGGACGCGATCGTGGTGCTGGACACCACGCCGTTCTACGCGGAATCGGGCGGCCAGGTTGGCGATTCGGGCGTGCTGGAAGCGGCGGGCGGTCTGTTCGAAGTCGCCGATACCCAGAAGATCCAGGCCGACGTTTTCGGCCACCACGGCAAGCTGCTCAGCGGTTCGCTGGCGGTCGGCGGCCAGCTGAACGCCAAGGTGGATACCGCGGTGCGCGCGCGCACCGTGCGCAATCACTCGGCTACCCACCTGATGCACAAGGCGTTGCGTGAAGTATTGGGCAGCCATGTCGCGCAAAAAGGTTCTTTGGTCGATGCCGACAAGACCCGCTTCGACTTTAGCCATAATGCACCGGTCAGCGCCGATGAAATCCGCCGTATCGAGGAAATCGTCAACCGCGAAATCCTGGCCAACGTCGCTACCGAAGCCAGGCTGATGTCGTTCGACGACGCAGTCGGCGCCGGCGCCATGGCCCTGTTTGGCGAGAAATATGGCGACGAAGTACGCGTATTGTCGATAGGCAGCTCGCGTGAGCTGTGCGGCGGCACCCACGTTGGCCGCACCGGCGATATCGGCCTGTTCAAGGTGGTGGCTGAGGGGGGCGTTGCCGCCGGCATCCGCCGCATCGAAGCGGTGACCGGCGAAGCCGGGCTGGCGCTGGTGCAGAACCTGAGCAACCGCGTCAATGAAGCCGCGGCGGCATTGAAAGCCCAGCCGGAAGAACTGACCCAACGCATCGCGCAAGTGCAGGAACACGTCAAGGCGCTGGAAAAAGAACTGAGCAGCCTGAAGTCGAAATTGGCGGCCAACCAGGGTGATGAACTGGTGTCGCAGGCAGTGGACGTCAAGGGCATCAAGGTGCTGGCGGCTACGCTGGAAGGCGTCGACAGTGCGACCTTGCGTGAAACCATGGATAAGCTGAAAGATAAGCTGAAGACTGCCGCCATCGTGCTGGCTGCCGTCAAGGATGGCAAGGTCAGCCTGATCGCCGGCGTCACTGCCGACGCTATCGGCAAGGTCAAGGCCGGCGAACTGGTCAACTTTGTCGCCTTGCAGGTGGGCGGCAAAGGCGGCGGCCGGCCCGACATGGCGCAAGCCGGCGGCACCGACGCCAGCGGCCTGGCGGCGGCGCTGCAAGGCGTTGCGGCCTGGGTCGGCGAACGCGCATAAAGAACCTGGCCAGAGATCGTGGCTAGCCAAAGCGGGAAGCATCGAATCGCAGTAGTATCGCGGATTGATGTTTCCCGCTTTTTTCGTCCCTAACTTAACGACTCTGCCATGAGCGATTTCAAATTCTGCCCGGTTTGCGCTACCTCCCTGATCCAGCGTGTCGATGAAGGCGAGGGCGGGAAGTCGCGCCTGGCTTGCCCGGAAGGTCACTGGACGCATTGGGACAATCCCTTGCCGGTGCTGGCGGCAATCGTCGAGATCGGCGGCAAGATCCTGCTGGCGCGCAATGCAGCATGGCAGGAGGGCATGTTTGCGCTGATCACCGGTTTCATGGAGCGCGACGAGACTCCGGAGCAGGGCATCGCACGCGAAATCAAGGAAGAAACCAATCTCGACGCCGAGCAGATCAAGCTGGTCGGCGTCTATGAATTCATGCGCAAGAACGAGTTGATCATCGCCTATCATGTCAAGGCTTCGGGCGCGGTCCGGCTGTCGCCGGAACTGCTGGAATACCGCCTGCTGGAACCGGCCGCGCTGCGCCCGTGGCGCGCCGGCACCGGCCATGCGGTCGCCGACTGGATGCGGTCGCAGGGACTCGCGGTCGAGTATGTCGAGCGGCCCTTGCTGCAGGCGCAGCCCGAGCCGGCCTTGAAAGCGTGAGCGGGCGGATGGGTCGCAAAAAATAACGCTCCAAGCGGCAATGACTGGGTAAAATTGCATGATTAAAATTCCCGCCCGTCCTTGACCCGCCATGCTGATTATCCCGGTAGACCGTAAGCCAGACTGGAAGCGTCCGCCGCTGGTCACTATCCTGCTGGTGCTGATCAACTTGCTGATCTATTTCGGCATCCAGTGGCACGAGCGCAGCCAGATGGAGCCTGCGGCGCATTATTACCTGGTCGAATCGCGCCTGCCGGAATTCGAATTTCCCGCCTATGCGCGTTACCTGGAAAGCGACAACAAACCCGAAGCCGCTGCAGCCATGCGCAAGGGACTCGAGCTCTGGCAGCGGTTGCGGGCACGGGCCGACCTGGCCGTGGCGCGCGACGGCAAGACCGCTTCCCTGGAATATTACGAACCGCTGATCGAGAGCTGGTATGTGCTCGATGCCGATCTCCGTTTTGCCGCCTTGATGCAGCAAGCGAAACCCGCTGTTCTGGGCACCATGGCAGCTGACGACCTGGCCGAATGGAAGGAGCAGCGGGATCACTACGTGTCGACCCGCAAGCGCAGTTTTACCGAGCGCTATTCATTGATTCCGGCGCAGGCGTTTGAACGCCCGGTTACCTTGCTGACCCACATGTTCCTGCATGCCAGCGTCGAGCACGTGCTGGGCAATATGGTGTTCCTGGCGATGGTCGGTTATGCGGTCGAGATCTTGCTGGGCGGCGGCTGGTACCTGCTGTTTTATCTTTTGTCGGGTTTGCTGTCGGCAGCGTTTTACCTGGTGTTCCGCGGCGACAGCATGATCCTGTCGCTGGGCGCATCGGGCGCCATTTCAGGCGTCATGGGGATGTACACCGTGCTGTATGGTTTACGCAAGATACGTTTTTTCTACTGGTTCGTTTTCTATTTCGATTTTTTCAAGGCCCCGGCACTGATCATGCTGCCGATCTGGGTCGGCAAGGAAGCCTTCGACCTGTGGTTTGGCGCGCCCTCCAACACCAATTACTACGCCCATATCGGCGGCTTGCTGGGCGGCGCCTTGCTGGCCCTGGTTTATCGTTTGCTGGCGCGGCGCAAGCTGGAGCAGGCGCACGCCACTTACGTCGCTCCCGCCGACGATGACAAGCAGTTGCTCAGCCTGCAGCAGAGCGCCTATTCGGCCTTGAGCCGGCTGGATTTCGAGCGCGCCCGGCGTGACTTCAGCAGCCTGGTGAGCCGTACCCTGGCGCAGCAAAAGACGCCGCAGCCGGACTGGCTGCTGCAATTGTTCAATCTGTCGAAACAAGTGCCGGCCGCGCCGGTTTTCCACAAGACCGCCGAGATGCTGTTGCGCTTGCCGAAGGGCAGCCTGGCCGAGGACAAGATCCACCAGGTCTACCTGGATTATGTGGCGCGGGCCGAACCGCGGCCGCAGCTGAGCAGCGAGCAGTCGCTGGCGGCGGCCAAGCGGTTCGCCTTGAACGGCCAGCCGCAAACCGCGGCAGCGATCCTGCAGATATTGATGGTGACCGCACGCCAGCACCAGCAATTGCCGCAGCTGGTGCAGTTCGTGGCCCGCGGGTTCATGGCAGCCGGCATGCATGAGAAGGCGCAGTATTACCAGAAACTGCTGCAGCAGCAGTTTCCCTTGAGCGAAGAAAGCAGGCTTGCTACCAGCCCGGGCAATCGGTACTGATCAGGTTTGCGCGGAGCCCTGTCCCAAGCGTTCGATCACATTCTTGTACCGCTGCGCTTCGTCAGCCGCCGGATTGGTCGGCCATTGTGCGATCACGTGATTGAACAGCGACAAGGCGCGGGCATCCTGGCGCAGGTGATCGGACAGCAGCTTGCCGGCCAGGACCAGCACGGCAGGCACATCCTTATGGCGCGCGGCGCGTTTATGGAAGCCCGACACGATCTCCAGCGCAATCTGGTATTCGCGCACGGAAGCGGCGGCCGCCGCAATTTCCAGCACGTGATCGGGATTGTCGATCTTGAATTCGGGATTGAGCTGGCGCGCCTGGCGCCAGGCGTCGCCGATGCCCCCGGCCTTGCCCGAGCGGGCCAGTGTAAACAGATGGCGTGGCGCATATTCCAGCTGCTTGCCCTTGTCGCCCTTGAGCATCAGCAGCTTGGCGTAATGGCTCGATAATTGCGCGTTGGTTTGGTCGTAACGCAATTCTTCCCACACCATTTCGATGGCAAGGGTGATGTCGCCATCGCGGATCAACGCGCCGATCTGCTGCGCCAGGATCTCGTCGTCGCTCAAGGGCCGGTGCTGGCGGCTGCTGGCAAGCGCATTGATTTCAAAATTGCGGTCAGGCGCATAGCCGATCTGCTGGTGGTACTGGTACATCGTGTAGCCCATCAGGTTGAAGCCGACCAGCGTGAAATAAGCGCAGACGAAAATACCCAGGCCGATCAGCATGGTGATCGGCAGTTTCCCAAGGAACAGCGCAATGGTGATCGGCGCGCACTGGCTCAGTATGAAGCCGAAGGCCCACAGCGCCAGGTAGGGCCAGCCGCATGCTTTGATCATCTTGAATACGTTGAATGGATTGATGGCGTCGGTAAAGCTGTGGGTATGCCCCAGCACCATGATGCAGGCCGGCAGCATCAGGTTGGCCAAGGCGCTGCCGAGCAGCCCGAGGAAAGGATGGAGGTCGGCCATGATGCCGACAAAAATCGCTTGCGCCAGCATCACGAAATAGAGCTTGTAGGGCGACATCTTGTGCATGTCGTCCGGTTCGTCGAAATCGGCGTAGCGCAAATTGCCGAGCGAGGTTTGCTCCAGGATCCGGAACGCCTGGCGCATCAGGTCAATCGACAAGCCCAGCCCGACCAGCACCGCGATAATCAGGATGACCGGCGAGAAGCCGTCGTCGCCGCTGCGGCCCAGCAGCCACAGGCCGCTGCCGACCAGGGCGTATACGACAGGACGCCAGACCAGCTGTTGCTGCAGCGGATACAGGAAAAAAAGAGGCAAGCGCTGCCAGAACGGCGTAATGTTGTTGTAAGGATTTTGGCTAAGACTGTCCTGCATGCTGGTTCCCCGGAATGATGCGCAGAGCTGCCTTTGAGCGGCGTTGTCGCTGGTGTCTATTCGTTACATTTTGTTACGTCAAAAAAATGAATGTTAGCATGTGAATCGGAATTTAAATTGCATTAAAGACATATTTATTTATGGCACCGCTGTTGTAAAAATGATTGATGGATTGTTGCGATGCGTCAAAGGGTCCTGCGTTTGGAGTAGAATCATCAAATAGCAGCAAATGTTAAAAATTTTTACATTACGAAGTGGTTATGGAATTTAATAAAGAACTCGATGCACGCGGTTTGCACTGCCCACTGCCGATTTTGAAAACCAAGAAGGCATTGGCGGACATGCTGAGTGGCGAAGTGCTGCGTGTGTTGGCGACTGACTCTGGTTCGGTGCGCGATTTCCAGGCATTCGCGAAGCAGACCGGTAATGATTTGCTGGAGCAAAGCGAAGAAAATAGAGAGTTCATTTTCTTCATGAAGCGTAAATAAGAACGTAAGTTGACTGTCGTTCTACAGCAAGTCCTTGCCCATCAATAAATGCTGCAACCAGCGTCCTGCTGGTCGTGCCGTCCTCGATTTTTGCTCGTTTCCCGCCACCTTGTCCAAGGCAGGCACATCACATTCCCAATGCAGTAAACCGCGCTGAACCTGTTTCGTTTTACAAGAGACTGGCGCGATTAGTCGATTTGCTCTAAGATTTAATAGAACGATCGTGCTAAATTTCAGCGTCGGATCGAATTCTCTCTTATAATTCCCAATTAAGATTTACGTTAACGTCAATTCAGATTTTTCTATTTTCAATAAAAGGCATAACGATGAAAGTATTGGTACCAGTCAAGCGTGTCGTCGACTACAACGTCAAGGTGCGAGTCAAGTCGGACGGCAGCGGCGTAGATATTGCTAACGTCAAGATGTCGATGAATCCGTTTGACGAAATCGCGGTGGAAGAAGCCACGCGCCTGAAAGAAGGCGGCAAAGTGACGGAAGTGATCGCCATTTCCTGCGGCGTGACGCAATGCCAGGAAACGCTGCGCACGGCAATGGCGATCGGCGCCGACCGCGGCATCCTGGTCGATACCGCCGATACCGACCTGCAACCGCTGGCGGTAGCTAAATTGTTGAAGGCGGTGGCTGACAAAGAACAGCCGCAGCTGATCATCCTCGGCAAGCAGGCGATCGATGACGATTGCAACCAGACCGGCCAGATGCTGGCTGCGCTGCTCGGCTGGCCGCAAGCGACCTTTGCTTCCAAGGTCGTGCTGGAAGACGGCAAGGTCACGGTCACGCGCGAAGTCGACGGCGGGCTGGAAACCATCGCCCTGACGCTGCCGGCCATCATCACAACCGATCTGCGCCTGAACGAGCCGCGTTACGTGACGCTGCCGAACATCATGAAAGCCAAGAAGAAAACGCTGGACGTGTTCAAGCCGGCCGACCTGGGCGTGGATGCCGCACCGCGCCTGAAGACGCTGAAAGTAGTGGAGCCAGCCAAGCGCAGCGCCGGCATCAAGGTGCCTGACGTAGCGACCCTGGTCGCCAAGCTGAAGAACGAAGCCAAGGTCCTGTAAGCGATTGCAGAGCCGGCCAATTTCCAAACCACTATTCAAGAACCAGGCGTAACGCCGCATCATTGCTGGCACGATGCAGGCGAGCCACATATAAATCAGGAGCCCACATGACAGCCCTAGTCATCGCTGAACACGATAATGCCTCATTAAAAGGCAGTACCCTCAACACCGTCACCGCCGCCAGCCAATGCGGCGGCGAAGTCCACGTGCTGGTCGCAGGCAGCAACTGCGGTGCGGCAGCACAGGCCGCAGCCCAGCTGGCTGGCGTCAGCAAAGTATTGGTGGCGGACGCCGCTTATTTCGCTGACGGCCTGGCCGAGAATGTCGCCGAACAGGTATTGGCCTTGGCCGCTGGCTACAGCCATATCCTGGCGCCGGCTACCGCCTACGGTAAAAACATCTTGCCGCGCGTCGCCGCCAAACTGGATGTCGGCCAGATTTCCGAAATCACCAAGGTCGACAGCCCGGACACCTTCGAACGTCCTATCTATGCCGGCAACGCTATCGCCACCGTGCAATCGAGCGACGCCACCAAAGTCATCACCGTCCGCACCACCGGCTTTGACGCAGCTGCCGGCGGCGGTTCTGCCGCCGTTGAAAATGTCACGGCTGCTGCCGACTTCGGTAAATCGGCATTTGTCTCGCGCGAACTGGCCAAGTCGGATCGTCCTGAGCTGACTGCGGCCAAGATCATTGTATCCGGCGGCCGCGGCATGGGTTCCGCTGAAAACTTCAAGATCCTGGAACCGCTGGCTGACAAGCTCGGCGCCGCCATGGGCGCTTCGCGCGCCGCGGTCGACGCCGGCTTCGTGCCGAACGACTGGCAGGTCGGGCAAACCGGCAAGATCGTGGCGCCGCAGCTGTATATCGCGGTCGGCATTTCCGGCGCTATCCAGCATCTGGCCGGGATGAAGGATTCCAAGGTGATCGTCGCTATCAACAAAGACGAAGAAGCGCCGATTTTCTCGGTGGCGGATTACGGCATTGTCGGCGACCTGTTCGAGATCGTGCCGCAACTGGTGGCCGAACTGGGCTAAGCCGCCGGCGGGCGCTGCGTGGCGCCCACTTGCCAATGGAACGCATACGGGTGGTATTGCAGGTGCTGGCAGAGTCAGGCCTGGCAATGCCACCCGAATTTTTAGGAGTAGCTCATGAGTTATGTAGCGCCGTTGAAAGACATGCTGTTCGTGCTGAACGAACTGGCCGGCCTCGAGCAGGTCAGCACACTGCCGGGTTGCGAAGACGCGACGCCGGAAACCGTGGAAGCCGTATTGCAGGAGAACGCCAAGTTTTGCAGCGAGGTGGTGGCGCCTTTGAACCGTAGCGGCGACCAGGAGCCGAGCTATTGGCATGACGGCGAAGTCACTACCAGCAAGGGTTTCAAGGAGGCATTCAAGGCATTTGCCGAAGCCGGCTGGCAAGGCGTGCAGCATCCGGTCGAATTCGGCGGCCAGGGTTTGCCCAAGCTGGTGGCGACGCCTTGCATAGAGATGCTGAATGCAGCCAACCTGTCATTCGCGCTGTGCCCGCTGTTGAGCGACGGCGCCATCGAAGCCTTGCTGACTGCAGGCAGCGATGAGCAAAAGCGGATTTACCTGGAGAACCTGGTATCGGGAAAATGGACCGGCACCATGAACCTGACCGAGCCGCAAGCCGGTTCCGACCTGGCGCTGGTGCGCACCCGTGCGGTGCCGCAGGGCGATGGCACTTACAAGGTGTCCGGCACCAAGATTTTCATCACGTACGGTGAACACGATATGGCTGAAAACATCGTGCACCTGGTGCTGGCGCGTACCCCGAATGCGCCGGAAGGAGTGAAGGGCATTTCATTGTTCATCGTGCCGAAATTCATGGTCAACGCAGACGGTACGCCGGGCGCGCGCAACGATGTTCATTGCGTTTCGCTGGAACACAAGCTGGGCATCAAGGCCAGCCCGACTGCGGTGTTGCAGTTCGGCGACAACGGCGGTGCTGTCGGCACCCTGGTGGGGGAAGAGAATCGCGGCCTCGAATACATGTTCATCATGATGAACGCTGCGCGTTTTGCGGTCGGCTTGCAAGGCATCAGCGTGGCCGAGCGCGCTTATCAGAAAGCGCTGGCGTACGCCAAGGACCGCGTGCAATCGCGCGACCTGGCAGGCTCTGCCGGCGCAGTGACCATCATCCACCAGCCCGATGTGCGCCGCATGCTGATGAGCATGCGCTCACAGACCGAGGCCGCGCGTGCGCTGGCTTATGTCACCGCGGCGGCCCACGATGCGGCCCATCATCATGGCGACGCTGAGACGCGCAAGGCCAACCAGGCGTTTTATGAATACATGGTGCCTGTGGTCAAGGGCTGGTCGACCGAAATTTCGATCGATGTCGCTTCGACCGGCGTGCAGATCCACGGCGGCATGGGCTTCATCGAGGAAACCGGCGCTGCGCAGTTCTATCGCGATGCGCGCATCCTGACGATTTACGAGGGCACCACGGCGATCCAGGCCAACGACCTGGTCGGCCGCAAGACTGCGCGCGACGGCGGTGCGGTTGCCAAGGCCATCATCGCCCAGGTGCGTGCCACGCAAGCCGAGCTGGCGAGCAGCGGTGCGGCTGACCTGGTTGCCATCGGCAAGCAGCTGGCCAGCGGCGCCGATGCGCTGGAGCAAGTGATCGCCTACGTGGTCGATAACCTGAAGAGTGACATCAAAGGCGTGTTTGCCGGCAGCGTGCCGTACCTGAAGCTGGCCGGCATCGTGCTGGGCGGCTGGCAGCTTGGGCGGGCGGCGCTGGTGGCAACGCAAAAACTGCAATCGGCTACGGGCGACAGCAATTTCTACCAGGCCAAGATCGGTACGGCGCGTTTCTTTGCCGAGCATATCCTGTCCCAGGCCGACGCTTACCGCATCTCTATAGTCGAAGGCAGCAGCGGGGTGATGGCGTTGACGGAAGATCAGTTCTGATCTTTCTGCCGATGTAAAAAAAGCAGCCGGAAGGCTGCTTTTTCTTTTATGCAACGCTGCCGGTTCAGCCGTAGGCGCCGCCGGTGAACAGCAGGTCGAAAGTACGGGCAATGGCGCCGATCAGGGCAATTGCGCCGCAACCCAGGGTCAGCACCACCAGCAGCACCACAAACCAGCTGGAGTCCGATTTGCGGCCGGAGTCCGGGTTATATTGGGCATCCCATTTTTCATCCGGGGTCAGCCCAATGACCAGCGACTCGATACAGGCAATCAGGCCCGAGATAATCAGCGGCCCGAACAGGAATGCCGTTTGCTGGTTTTGCCCCCATGACATGTAAGCCAGCAAGGAAATTGGCAAAGTGGCAAGGTGCAGCCAGCCCCAGGCGTCCTTGATTCCTCTCAGGTAGAAGCGATGCAAGCCGATGCTGCCGAATACGGTCGCCACGAAAGTGGCGAGGGTCTTGTTCTTGTGGGGTTGGGTCATGTGCGGGATGGATGGGGCTGGAACATGTAAAAAAAGAAGGCAATCCTTGCATCAAGTGGGAATATTGCTAATATACTGGCTTGGCTATCGCCACTGATGTTTCCGAGGTGCAGCATGCGCGTCGGAAAGCAGATTGAGGGCGTAGTGTACAGCCTGCTTCAATAGAATGTCACTTTGATAGTCAGGCCCGCTCGCGGCATAGCGCCGCGGAGCGTTTTAGAGCCCTGCAAATACCTGTTTGACGTAGTGAAACCACACCCATGGCCTGCTTTGGTTGCGGGAGCGGCTCACTTTGCGTTATAATTTGCGGCTTTTTCCGTGTTCGAACACTTTTTGGAAACATTATGGTCGTTATTCGTTTATCCCGTGGTGGCGCAAAGAAGCGTCCTTTTTACAACATCGTAGCTACTGATTCGCGCAATCGCCGCGACGGTCGCTTCATCGAGCGTATCGGTTTCTACAATCCGGTAGCTTCCGGTGCAGAAGAGACTTTCCGCATTGCTCAGGACCGCCTGACGCATTGGCAAGGTGTTGGCGCGCAATTGTCGCCGACCGTTGCACGCCTGGTTGCCGACGCTGCCAAGAAAACTGCTTAATCAAGCAGTTTGAACCGCTAAGGAAGCCGATGAGCGCGTCAGTAAACTTGTCGGCCACAGCACCAGCTGGAACTGCAATACCTCCAGATTTGGTGGTGGTCGGTTACATTACTGGCGCCTACGGCATTAATGGCTGGGTGCGGATCAAACCGTATTCAGCGGATGCAGATGCACTGTTGCACGCCAAGACATGGTGGCTGGGCCGGCAGAATTCGCCGGAATTGCACGATGTCGAGATGATGCAGGCGAAAAACCACAGTGGCGACATTGTGGCGCGCCTGATGGGTGTGGCAGGGCGCGATGCGGCCGAAGCCATGAAGGGCAGTGTGGTGCATATCCCGCGCAGCCATTTCCCGGCGCTTGCCGACGATGAATTCTATTGGGTCGACCTGATCGGCCTGGTGGTTGAGAATCTGCAAGGCGAGCATTTGGGCGTAGTCGCTGACCTGATGGACAATGGCGCGCATCCGATTCTTCGGATCACGGCGCCGGCAGCCGCGGATCAAGACAAGGCCGCGCCGGAATTATTGATTCCGTTTGTCGAGCAGTTCGTCAAGACGGTTGATCAGCAAGCAAAGAAAATCACGGTTGACTGGGGACTGGATTATTAAATCCGGAGCTGGAACCAGGCAGCCAAAGCGGCAAACAAGATCGCAAGCGAAACAAGAAGGTGAGCGGTATGCAATTTGATGTCGTCACACTGTTTCCCGAGATGTTTGCCGCATTGACGCAATCGGGTATTACCCGCCGTGCGTTTGAACAGAAAAGATGTGAGCTGGCGCTGTGGAATCCGCGTGATTTCACCACCGACAACCACCGTACCGTGGATGACCGGCCTTATGGCGGCGGCCCCGGGATGGTGATGCTGGCGAAACCGCTGGAAGCGGCGATTGAAGCTGCCAAGGCGCGCCAGCTGCAGCAAGAGCTGCCGGCGCCGAGAGTCGTCTACCTGTCGCCGCAAGGCCAGCCGCTGACTCATCAGCGCGTCATGGAGTTGCGTACCGAACCCGGTTTGGTATTGCTCTGCGGGCGCTATGAAGCGGTGGACCAGCGTTTGCTGGATCGTTGCGTGGATGAAGAGATCAGCCTTGGCGATTTCGTTTTGTCCGGCGGCGAATTGCCGGCAATGGCGTTGATGGATGCGGTGATCCGGCAATTGCCGGGCGTGTTGAATGACGGCGCCTCGGCGGTCGAAGACAGTTTTGTCAACGGCTTGCTGGATTGTCCTCACTATACCCGGCCGGAACAGTACGAAGGCGTGCCGGTGCCGCCGGTCCTGTTGGGCGGCCATCATGCCGAAATCGAAAAATGGCGGCGCCGGCAGATGTTGTCGGCGACGGCAAAAAAGCGGCCGGACCTGATTCAGAAGATGCGTGCAGCAGGTTTGCTAAGCGCCGCCGATGAAAAGTTTTTACGGAATATGGATTGAGTGCCTGGCCAATAACCGAGCACGCGGTCCGTTGTAGTAGGCAGCAACCAAGCAGTAAGCAAGCAGTAACTAGGGGAGGCCAGCCGGCCACCTGTGTATCAACCCCATCCTCTACTGAGCAGTGCCTGGCAAAAAGCCTTGCACAAAACGGCGTCAGCAAGATGGTATATGGAGCTAAAAATGGACTTGATCCAACAACTTGAGCAAGAAGAAATTGCCCGCCTCGGCAAGAATATCCCTGATTTCGCACCAGGCGATACAGTCGTGGTCAGCGTCAACGTAGTCGAAGGTACGCGCAAGCGCGCCCAGGCTTACGAAGGCGTCGTGATTTCGCGTCGTAACCGTGGTTTGAACTCCAACTTCATCGTCCGCAAGATTTCTTCCGGCGAAGGCGTTGAGCGTACATTCCAGCTGTATTCGCCACTGATCGCTTCGATCGAAGTCAAGCGTCGCGGCGATGTCCGTCGCGCCAAGCTGTACTACCTGCGTGAGCGTTCCGGTAAATCGGCACGTATCAAGGAAAAACTGCCACAACGTCGCAACGCTGCAAAAGCTGCACCAGCAGCAGAGTAAGCCGTTGTCATGCAGGCATAGGTATTGCATGAAAAAAGGGGCGCCGTCAGGCGCCCTTTTTTCATTTGCGCTTTATGATTGCTGCAGGCTGGCACCGAGCCGCACATTTTTTAGTTGCCGTAAAATAAAATGGCACTAATTGTTATTAACTGTGACGACGATAGGCCATTCGCGGTCATCGCGGTAAAGTATCAAAAGATTGCTAGATTGTTAGAGGAATTTTCTTGGTTAAATTGACTTTCGATCCCCTGATGCTGCCGGTTGATGCGGTTGCCGGCGAATCTGCGCTGGCAACCGAACGGATGAGCGCGGCATGGCTGCGGCAACGCTTCGCGCAGCAGCCGGACTGGCACCCGGAGCATATCGATAGCCAGACTTTGCAGCGCATGACGCAGCTGCAGGGCAAGCCGGTGACGCCGGCATCGGTGCTGATCCCTATCGTCATGCACGAACAGCAGCCGACCTTGTTGTTTACCCAGCGCGCAGCCCATCTCACCGATCATGCAGGGCAGGTCAGTTTCCCCGGCGGCCGGATGGAAGAGAGCGATGCCTCGCCGGTTGAAACAGCTTTGCGCGAAGCGGAAGAAGAGATTGGCCTGGCGCGCAGCCAGGTCGAGGTAATCGGCAGCCTGCCGGAATATTTTACCGGCACCGGCTATCGCGTCACGCCGGTGGTGTGCCTGGTCAATCCGCCGGTCAGCTTGCGCGCCGATCCTGACGAGGTAGCCGAAATTTTTGAAGTCCCGCTGGCGTTCCTGATGGATGGCTTGAATCACCAGTTGCGCAGCTTCGACCTGCCGGACGGCTATCGCCGCACTTTTTATGCAATGCCCTATGAGCGCTTCTTCATTTGGGGGGCGACGGCTGCCATGCTGAGGAATTTGTTTCACTTCCTGCGCGCTTAGATTTATCGTGTGACGCCGCAGGCAGAAAAAATACGGAAAACAAGTTCAGTACAAGTTTGATTCCGCGTGTGTGCTGCGTTATCGTATGGGATACTGCGATTTTGGACGTTATGGCAAGACCGGTGTGCCGCTACGAAGCGGTCATGAGACGGGATCTTGCAGTGCTATTGCTTTACTTATAAGGCTGGTTAATGACATTTCTCTCTATTCTGTTTGCATTGCTGATCGAGCAACTGAAGCCGCTGCGCGCGGACAATCCCGTGTATGCGTGGGTCAAGCAGTTTGCGGGCAAGATAGAAGCGTCATTTAATGCGGGGCAAGCGCGCCAGGGCCGTTTGGGATGGTTCTGCGTGATCCTGGCGCTGACTGTGCCGACCGCGCTGGTCTACTGGCTGTGCGCCCACATCGGCCACTGGGCCGCGCTGCTGTGGAACGTCCTGATCGTGTACCTGACCCTCGGCTTCCGCCACTACAGCCATTATTTCAGCTCGATCCAGCTGGCGCTCAACACCGGCGACGACGCCACCGCGCGCACCCTGCTGGCCGAATGGACCAAGCTCGACACCGCGGATATGGATGTCAGCGAAATCTCCCGCATCGCAGTGGAAAAAGCGCTGATCACCACCCACCGCCATGTATTCGGCGTGTTTTTCTGGTTCCTCATGCCGGTCGGCCCGGCCTGCGCCGTCATGTATCGCGTCGCCGAATACCTGGCGCGCGGCTGGAACGAGCCGGACCACATGCGCAATGAAGCCTTCGGGCGTTTTGCAGCCCAGGCGTTTTACTGGATTGACTGGATTCCGGCGCGCATGACGGCCGCGGCATTTGCGGTGGTCGGCAATTTCGAGGATGCGATCTACGCCTGGCGTAATTTTGCGGATCGCTGGAAAAACGAAACCGACGGCATCATCTTGTCCACCGGCGGCGGCGCCATGGGGGTATTGCTCGGCACGCCGCTGGAAACCGCGATTGCCATCCTGCCGGCCGACGCATCCACGGTTGATTCGACCGCGATGGAAAGCGAAAGCCCGCCGGGCGACGTGCCGACGCCGCGCGCGCTGCAAAGCACGGTAGGCCTGGTCTGGCGCGCACTGTTGCTGTGGATGTTCCTGTTGCTGCTGTTGTCGGCGGCGATCTGGTTCGGCTAAGCAGGGCCGGCAGGCGACTGCGCCAGATGGTGTCTTGGTCTTCTATAAGATATAATACGTAAGAATCGCTTACGTAAATGAGTAACGTGAAAATTGTAGCTTGCTTCTATCAGAGGTTAAGCAAATGTCTGTAGCAAGCGTTATAGAAGAAACGAGCTGTACGCATGGCTGATACCATCCAACCTCCCGACGCCCCCGCCCGCGAATTTTTCATCCAAGGCATTACCAGCGATGGCAGGCAGTTCCGTCCCAGCGACTGGGCTGAGCGCCTGTGCGGCGTCATGGCCTGTTTTCGTCCGGAAGGATCGGGCGGCCGCAACGCCCACCTGCAATACTCGCCGTATGTGCGGCCGGTGCTGCTGAACGGCGTGCGCTCGGTCGTCGTCAATGAAGACCTGCGCCAGATCGAACCGCTGGCTTACCATTTTGTGGTTAATTTTGCGAAAGACAACGATCTGCAGATCCTGCATGCCTGCCTGTTGCCGGATGCTGAAACACCAAAACCTGCCTGATTTCTTGCCTGCGCCGGCAAGGGTTCTTGCCCCACAGCTTTTAGTTGATTCGCAGCACTAAAAAGAAATCGGCGCGCGACGTTCTCCAGTAAGAAGACCGTGTAATATTTCGCCTATTGTTCGCAATGGAGTAGAAATGTTTCGTCGTGGCTCGTCAATCTTCATACCCATTGCCTCTTTATCCAGTTTGATATTGGGTCTGGCCATTACGCTCGGCTTGTTTGTCTCGGTACGCCACCTCGAATACGAAAAAATGGACGCCGAATTCCGGCGCTTGGCCAGCGGCCACCTGAAGGCGGTAGTCGATGGCCTGGATTCCCTGGTGCATGAACTGGAAACCGTGAATCGCCTGTTCCTTACGGTGGATGATGTCAGCCGCGAACAGTTCCATACCTTCACGGCGCCGATGCTGCGCCGTTCCCCCTTTATCAAGTCATTGACTTTCCAGCGGGTGCTGACGGCTGCCCAGCGGCCCGCCTATGAAGCCGAAATGCGCAAGCATTTCCCCAATTTCGCGATTCGCCAGCTGAGCGACGGCAAGCCCGTGCCGAGCACAGGCCGGGACCAGTACCGGGTGGTCGACTATGTGGAGCCGATGACAGGGAATGAAAACGTATTCGGTGTCGATGTCGCCCCCAGCGTGTTGCAGGCAGAACCGGGACAGCGTGCGCGCGACTCCGGCTTGCCTTCGTCCACCGATCTGTTTGCGTTGCGCTCCTCCAGCAGCGACGGCAAGCTGGCGCTGATTATCCTGATGCCGGTATATCGTCACGGCGCGGCGCTGGACAGCATCGAGCAGCGTCGCCTTGCATTGATGGGCTATACCAGCGCGGCACTGCGGGCGGATGCTTTCGTCAGCAGTGTCCTGTCGCGCGACGGCGTGCAGGCCCGCGAAGATTTCTACCTGCGGGTATATGCCAGCGCCAAGCCGGAGGAGAGCACGCTGGTGTATCGCCAGGGCAATCCGGTTGCCCTGTCCAACGCCAGCGACTGGCTGCCCGCCTGGCTGCTGTACGACGCCCCGCAAGACATGTCGCAGACGTTCGAGCTGGCCGGCAAGTCCTGGTATATAGAAGCGTCGGCGCCGCCGCGCGTATTCACCAAGAAGAACGCCGGATCGATCCTGGTGCTGATACTGGGCAGCCTGCTGAGCTGGATGGGCGCCACCTACCTGTATTTCCTGTCGACCCGCTCCAAGCGGATCGAACAGCTGGTGGATGCCCGCACCCAGCAGGTCAGGCTGGCGACGCAAATGATGAAAGAGGACATCGTCGCCCGCAAACGCGCCGAAGACGCCTTGCAGCTGCGCGAGCGCGCCATCGAGTCGAGCGCCAACGCGATCATCATTTCCAGCGCCAAATTGCCGGATTACCTGGTCGAATACGTCAATCCGGCCTTCGAACGGATCACCGGCTATACCGCCAGCGAGATGATCGGCCGCAACCTGGAGATGCTGCACGGCGACGACCACGACCAGATCGGCCTGGAGGAAATCCGCGCCGCATTGCGTGAAAAGCGCAGCGCGAACGCGGTGTTCCGCAGCTATCGCAAGGACGGCACCTTGTTCTGGAACGAACTGTATGTGGCGCCGGTGAAGGACAGTTCCGGGCGCGTCAGCCATTTCGTCACGGCGCTGTACGACATCACGGAAATGAAGAGCTACGAAGCCGAGCTGGAGCACCAGGCCCGCCACGATACCTTGACCGGGCTGGCCAACCGCAACGTGCTGAGCGACCGGCTGAGCCAGGCGATCGTCTACGGCGAGCTGTACGGCCACCGGGTGTGGGTGCTGTTCGTCGATCTCGACCGCTTTAAATTCGTCAACGATACGCTTGGGCACAATGCCGGCGACCTGCTGCTGAAGGAAGTCGCCAGCCGCCTGAAGGCGTTCACGCGCGAAGCAGACACCATCGCGCGCCTGGGCAGCGATGAATTTGTCCTGATCCTGCCGGAGCGCCTCGAGGAAGAGTTGAGCGTGGGCCTGATCCAAGGCATGATGGATGCGATCGCGCGTCCCTTGCAAATCGAAGGCTACGACTTTTTCCTGAGCTGCAGCATCGGCGTTGCGGTCTACCCGAATGACGGCGAAGACCCGGAAAGCCTGCTCAAGCACGCTGACATCGCCATGTACCGCGCCAAGGAAATGGGCAACAACAATTACCAGTTCTATACCGCGGCGATGAATGAACGCGCGCTGGAACGCTTGCGCATCGAGGGCGACCTGCGCAATGCGATGGAGCGCAAGGAACTGCTGCTGTACTACCAGCCGCAGGTGGATTTGCGCACCGGCCGCATGGTCGGCATGGAAGCGCTGATCCGCTGGAAGCATCCGCAGCTCGGCATGATTTCGCCGACGCGCTTCATCGACCTGGCGGAAGAAACCGGCCTGATCGTGCAGATGGGCGCTTGGGTGATGCATACCGCCTGCGAGCAGAACAAGGCATGGCAGCGCATGGGGCTGGGTTACCTGCGGATGTCGGTGAACCTGTCGACGCGCCAGTTCTTCCAGCAGAACCTGGTGCAGCAGGTCGCCAAGGTGCTCGAAGAAACCGGGCTGGCGCCGCACTACCTTGAAATCGAATTGACGGAAAGCCTGGTGATGACGGATGTCGAGCTGGCCGTCGGCATCCTGAATGACTTGAAATCGATCGGCGTGCAGCTGTCGATCGACGATTTCGGCACCGGTTATTCAAGCCTGGCCTATCTCAAGAGTTTCCCGATCGATGCGCTGAAGATCGACCAGTCTTTTGTGCGCGACATCACGGTTGACCAGGACGACGCGGCGATCGTGGCTTCGATCATTTCCTTGGCCCATAACCTGCGGCTGCAGGTAATCGCCGAAGGTGTCGAAACCCAGGAGCAGCTATCTTATCTGCAGCGCCATCGCTGCGATGAAATGCAGGGTTTCTATTTCAGCGAACCGGTATCGGCGGATGACATCGAAGCCATCCTGCGCGAAGGAAAAGTATTACCATAAGACTTTGTTGGCGCCCTTTGGCTACGGATTTTGCGGATCTGCCGGGCGTCGTCACTTTTATGGAGATGAAATGGCTACCAGCAGAACCGAACGCGATACCTTTGGCAAGATTGAAGTCCCGGACGAGCGGCTGTGGGGCGCCCAGACCCAGCGCAGCCTGCATCATTTCCATATCTCCAGCGAGCGCATGCCGCCCGAACTGATCGTGGCGCTGGCGGCGGTCAAGCAAGCTTGCGCGCAAGTCAACCTGGACCTCGGCAAGCTGCCGAAAACCCAGGCTGCCGCCATCATCCAGGCGGCGCAAGAGGTCGTGGCGGGGCAGCATCCGGACGAATTTCCGCTGTCGGTGTGGCAGACCGGTTCCGGCACCCAGAGCAACATGAACATGAACGAGGTGCTGGCCAACCGCGCCTCGGAAATCCTGGGCGGCGTGCGCGGCGAAGCGCGCCTGGTGCACCCCAACGATGCGGTCAACCTGAGCCAATCCTCGAACGATATCTTTCCGACGGCGATGCATGTCGCCGCCGCTCTCGCCATCGCCAACAAGCTGCTGCCGTCGCTGCAAAAACTGCGCGCAACACTGCACAGGAAATCCGCGGATTTCGACGACATCGTCAAGATCGGGCGCACCCACCTGCAGGATGCGACGCCGCTGACGCTGGGCCAGGAATTCTCAGGTTATGTGGCGCAGCTGGATCATGCGGAAAAAATCATCAAGGCCGCGCTCGAACCTTTGTGCGACCTGGCAGCCGGCGGCACCGCGGTCGGCACCGGACTCAACGCACCCAGGGATTTCGGCAGCCGGGTTGCGGCGCAGCTGGCGAAAACTGAAAACCTGCCTTTCCGTACCGCCGACAACAAGTTTGCCGCGCTGGCCGCGCACGACGCCCTGGTTGCCGGCCACGGCGCCTTGAAAACCCTGGCCGCGGCCTTGATGAAAATCGCCAACGATGTGCGCTGGCTGGCATCGGGGCCGCGTTCCGGCCTGGGCGAGATCAGCATCCCGGAGAACGAGCCGGGCAGCTCGATCATGCCGGGCAAGGTCAACCCGACCCAGTGCGAAGCGCTGACCATGCTGTGCTGCCAGGTGTTCGGCAATGACGTGGCGATCAATTTCGGCGGCGCTTCCGGCAATTTCGAACTGAACGTATTCAAGCCCCTGATCGCCCATAATTTCCTGCAAAGCGTGCGCCTGCTGGCCGACGGCATGGCCAGTTTTGAAGAGCATTGCGCCGACGGTATCGCCGCCAACCGCGACCGCATCGCCGAACTGATGGAACGTTCGCTGATGCTGGTGACGGCGCTGGCGCCGCACATCGGTTACGACCGCGCGGCACAGATCGCCAAGCATGCGCACCACGACGGCAGCACGCTGAAGCAGGCGGCGCTGGCGTTGGGTTATGTGACAGAGCAGGAGTTTGCCGAATGGGTGCAGCCGGCAAAAATGACGTACCCGGAATAAACGTTTTGCCAGGGCAGCTGATGTCGGCCGTCCTCGGCAGCCGCAGGTTAAATCATGTTACATCGCACCAAACGTGCAGAGCATCCAATACAATGACGCCATAGGGACAATGTCGTTTTCGCAATAGAAAAACAATATTTGTTAAAATGACCCTCTGCTACTGTTGCCCTTGCCTATGCTCTTACTGGTTTTGCTGATCACACCCGACACGCCGCTGCCGTTGCCGGCCATGGGCTGCCGCGCATGATGAAATGCTTGCGCGCGCCCGCCGCTTGCTTGAAGCCCTATCTGTATGGCATGGTTTTTGGCGTGTTGTCCCTGAGCGCGGCCGGCGCCGGCGCCGCCTATCGGGTGGAAATCGAGGCTCCCGGCGACCTGAAGGCTTTGCTTGAGCAGCACCTCGACCTGTCGCGCTACAAGGACCGCCAGGACCTGAGCGAGGACCAGCTGAAGTTCCTGGTTGATACGGTCGATGAGCAGGTTACGCAGCTGACCTCGACCGAGGGTTATTTTTCGCCCAAGACCAGCGTCACGGTGGAACCGGGCGAGATCAAGACCGTCCGTTTGAAAGTCGATCCGCAGCAGCGCACCTTGGTGTCCGCCGCGACCGTCGGCGTCGTCGGCAGTGCCGCCGCCGAGATGCCTGAGCGGGTGCGCCAGATACAGCAGAACTGGGGCTTGCCTGCGGGCCAGCCTTTCCGCCAGGCAGACTGGGCCAAGGCCAAGGATGACGGTTTGCAGGTGTTGCTCAAGAAACGCTATCCGGCGGCCAAGGTCGCGCATTCGGAAGCGCGGATCACGCCGGAAGACAACGACGCTGAATTGTCCGTGCAGTACGACAGCGGCCCCGCGTTCACCCTGGGGGCGCTGCATATCACCGGCACCAAGCGCTACCCGGCCAGCATCATCGAGAACGTCAATCCCTTGCAGGTAGGAGAGGAGTACAGCGTCGACCGTTTGCTGCTGCTGCAGCGCCAGATCCAGAACACGCCATATTTCGGCAATGTGATCGTCAGCATCAATGACGATCCTGCGCAAGCGCTGGAATCGCCGGTGAATGTCCAGGTCACCGAATTCCAGACGCAGCGGATACGCACCGGGCTGGGTTACGCCTCTGACACCGGAGCGCAGGTGCAAGGCCGCTACACCAACTACAATGTGTTCGGCAAAGCCTGGGTGTTCGACGCCCAGACCAAGATCGAGCAGCGCCGCCAATACGGCGCGCTGGACCTGTCGATGCCGCCGGACAAGCGTAGCTTCGTCAACGGCGTCAACGGCTCGTACGACCGGACAACCCTGCAGGGCGTCGATTTGCGCAGCATGAAAATCGGCCTGAAGCGCGCCCGCTCGCTGGAAAACTACGATACCGCGCTGACCCTGGATTATTATCGCGACCGCCTGCAGCAGACCGATGGAGCGACCTTGCCGCCGAATACCGTGGTGCAGCCAGGCCAGCACCAGGCCCTGGTGCCCGGATTTGCCTGGGTCAGGCGCGCTGTCGACGATCCCATTTTCCCGCGCAGCGGCCATATCTTTTCGGTGCAGACCGGATTTGCCGTAAAGGGCTTGCTGACCGACCAGACATTCTTCCGGGCCGATGGCCGCTACAAGCATTATTTCCCGGTGGCGAAACGCGATGTGGTGATCCTGCGGACCGAGCTGGGCGGCGTGTTTACCGCCGGTTCCAGCGCCGCGGTGCCGGCCTCCTTGCTGTTCCGCGCCGGCGGCAATGAATCGGTGCGCGGCTATAGTTACGACAGTATCGGCAATGCGCAGAACGGCACCGTCTATCCGACCAAGTACATGGTGACCGGCAGCGCCGAATACCAGCACTGGCTGACCCAGCAATGGGGCGGCGCCGTGTTTTACGATATAGGCACCGCCACCGACAGCTGGGCCGACCGCGCTACCAAGGTCGGCACCGGCGTCGGCGTGCGTTACCGCAGCCCGGTCGGGACGGTGAATGTCGACCTTGCCTACGGCGTCCAGGCCAAGCAGTTCCGGCCGCATATTTCGCTGGGCATCGCCTTCTGATTTTTCCTTTCAAGATTGAACGCATGACCGAAGCCGCCATCTCCAAGGAATCAGCCAGCCCGCCGCCGAACCAGAGCGGCGGAGGCGGGGGCATGCGTCGGCTGTGGCGGATGCTTGCGGTTTTGTTGTTGCTGGCGCTGGTGCTGGCAGCCGCGCTGTTTTTCGGCCTCCGTTCCGAGTCCGGCGCCCGGGCCATGTGGCAATTGGCCACCTGGGTAATGCATGGCAATTTGTCCGGCCAGCTGGCCGGCGGCACGGTTGCGGACGGTTTGCAGCTGCGCAACGTGGTCTATCGCGACGCTACCCAGCAATACAAGATTGACCGGATCGACGCAAAGTGGCATTTGAACCTGTCGCCGCTCAAGCTGGATGTCGCTTACCTGCACGTAGGCAATGTCGATGCCAGGCTGGAGCCGACGCCGCCGGAACCAGCCATCATGCCGGCCAGCCTGGCGTTGCCGCTGCAACTGGCCCTCAATGATGTTTCCCTGGACAAGCTGTCTCTGCACCAAGGATTGAGCACGACTGAACTGAGCCGCCTGCAGCTGCACGGAGAATCCGACGGCACCCAGCATGACCTGGTGCTGGAACGGCTTGACACGCCGTACGGCAAGGCCAGCGCCAAACTCAGCCTGAACGGCGTGAAGCCGTTTGCGTTGAGCGGCGGGGCGAATTTGAGCGGCGAATACCAGAAAGAAAAATACCAGGTGGACGCGGTGTTGTCCGGCACCCTGGCGCTGCTGGACATAGGCTTGAATGCGCGCGGCGACAAACTGAGCGGAACCGCGAAGATTGCCGCGACGCCGTTTGCGCCCATCCCGTTCCAGCAGCTTGAATTGAACGCCGCCCACATCAATCCGAAACTGTTCAGCAGCGGCGCGCCGCAGGCCGACCTGAGCCTGCAGGTTGCGCTGAAGCCGGAGATGCCTGCTGCCGCTGCTACCGCGGCCGGCAGCGCGCCGGCTGTGGTGGACCTGGCGACGCTGACGGTGAGCGGACCGATACGCATCGCCAATGCCATGGCCGGCCCCCTGGACCAGGACCGCCTGCCGCTGGTCAGCGCCGGCGCCGAATTGCGGCTCGATACCCAGGTCCAGCAATTGTCGCGGCTGCAGCTGAAGCTGCTGAAAGACGCTAGCATCAGCGGCCAGGGCGAATACCATGGCGACGGCAAGAACAAGGGCAACGGTGAATTCAGTTTCGACGTTGCCGGCCTGGATCTGCAGGCGCTGCACGGCAAGTTGAAACCGACGCAGTTGCGCGGGCCGCTCAAGGTCAAGCTGACGCCGGAAAACCAGCAGGTCAGCCTGAACCTGGCCGACGCCAACTACAAGGCAAAACTGGAAACCGTGATCGACGCCAGGCAGATCGCCGTGAAAACGGCGCAGCTGGCAGCCGGGGCGGCGCACCTCGATGCCAGCGGCAGCCTGGAACGCGGCGCCGGAATGGCCTATGCGGTAAAAGGCAGCCTGCGCGATTTCAATCCCTTCCTCTGGATCGACAGCGCAGCTCCGGCGAAAAGTGCGGCCAAGGGCGCAGCAAAATCCGCCAGCGCTCCTAAAGCCAAGGCCGTGACGGCAAACATCAACATGGATATCGACGCCAGCGGCAACCTGGAGCCGGAACTGAAGGTGAAGCTCAAGTTCGCCATCCGCGACAGCCGCTACGACCAGTTGCCGATGACCGGCAGCGGCTTGCTCAACCTGGCCGGCGCGCGCTTGCTGCCTAGCGACGTTGCGCTGTCGGTGGCCGGCAACGAACTGCAGGCCAAGGGCAGCTTCGGCGCTGCCGGCGACCACCTGGTCCTGAAGCTTGATGCGCCGCAGCTGCAGGGCCTGGGCTTCGGCATTTCCGGCGCCGTACACCTGGACGGCCAGCTCAGCGGAACCTTGCAAAAGCCGAATGTGCAAGCCACGTACCGCGCCGAAAAACTGGCCTATGGCGAACATCGGGCGGATAGCCTGTCGGGGCAGGCCGATATACAGGCTGACCTGAACGCCAAGCTCAATTCCGCCGCCAACCGGCTGGCCCTCAGCGTGGAAGGCCGCGGCTTGCATAGCGCCGACATGGCGCTCGACAAGCTGAGCCTGAACCTGGCCGGCACGTATGGCGCCCATGCCCTGAAGCTGGACAGCAGCGGCACCTTGCGCGGCAAACCTTTGCACCTGACCTTGGCAGCGCAAGGCCAGCTGAACGAAAGCAAGGCCGGATACGGCTGGCAGGGCCAGCTCAGCGAATTGCAGAACCAAGGCACGCCGCGCATCAGCCTGGCGGCGCCGCTGGCGATCAGCGCCGAGGCCGGCCGCGTGGTGCTGGGGGCAAGCCGCTTGAATGTGGCCGATGCGCAGATCGACCTGAAAAATTTCAGCTACGACCATGGAAAAATCCGTTCGGCCGGCACCGTCAATGCGCTCAACGTAGCGACGATACTTGGCCTGGCGCATGAATTCGGCGGCCCCGAACTCCCTTTGAAGACGGACCTGGTGCTGGACAGCAGCTGGGATTTTTCGCTGGCGGAGACCGTCGGCGGTTACCTGCAGATCGTCCGCCGCAGCGGCGACCTGCGCGTCAATCCGGGACGCGGCGACGTCAGCCTCGGTTTGTCGGAGCTGAAGCTGCGGGCAGACCTGCAGGGCGGCCAGGTCAGGCTGGATAGCCGGCTGGCGGCTTCCAGGATAGGTACGCTGGATGCACAGCTGCAACTGGCCCTGCAGCATGGCGACAGCGGCTGGACTGCCAGCGACAGTTCGGCGTTGTCCGGCCAGGCCAGGTTGCAGGTGCCGCAATTGAAATCCATCGGTGCGCTGATCGGACCGCAGGTTGCGCTGGATGGCAGCCTGGCGCTGGACCTGAGCCTGGGCGGCCAGTTGGGCAAGCCGATGCTGTCAGGCAAGGTCGCCGGCGACCAGCTTGCCGTCACCCTGTTCGACCAGGGCATCAAGCTGAAGGACGGCACGGCGCGCCTGAACCTGGCTGACAACGTGGTCGAGCTGCAGCAGCTGGAATTCCACGGCGGCGACGGCACCATACGCGCTACCGGCCGGCTCCAGCTCGGCCATGACAATCCTGACCTGACTGCCAATGTGGTCGCCGATCGCCTGCAGCTGTTCGCCAGCCCGGACCGCCAGCTGATGCTGTCGGGCCAGGCCAAGATCGCCAACGTCAAGGAGCAGCTGCACGTCGACGGTAAGTTCACGGTCGACAAGGCGTTGTTCGACCTGCCGAAGAGCAGCGCGCCGGTGCTGGGCGACGATGTGGTCATCGTGCGCAAGGAAGTGAAGGCGCGCGCCACGCCGCTGACCGAGCAGGAACGCCTGGCCAAGGCGGCGCAGAAACCGGCCGGCGGCGCTACGCCGGTGATGAACGTGGAAGTCGATTTCGGCAGCGATTTCCGCTTCCGCGGCAGCGGCGCCGATTTGCTGTTGCGCGGCGCCATGCAGGTCCGCAGCGAGCCTTACCAGCCGTTGCGCGCTACCGGCACGATCCGTGTCGCGAGCGGCAGCTACGAAGTGTTTGGCCGCAAGCTGGCGATCGAGCGCGGGCTGATCAATTTCCAGGGGCCGATCGACAATCCGAATATCAACATCCTTGCCATGAAGCGCAACCAGGAAGTCGAAGCGGGCGCCGAGATCACCGGCAATCCAAGCAACCTGCGGGTCAAGCTGGTATCGGAGCCGAACGTGTCGGATGAAGAAAAACTCTCCTGGCTGATGTTCGGCCACGGCAGCGACAGTTCTGCGCTGGGCCAGCGCCAGGCCGCCGGCCAGGCGCTGGCGCTGCTGGGAAATTATGGCGGCAAGAAGATTGCCCAAGGCATCGGGTTCGACGAATTTTCGATCGGCTCCAGCGACTCCGGCATCGAAAACGAGCAGGTGGTCAGTCTGGGCAAAGTCATCACCGAGAAAATCAACCTGGGTTACGAACAGAGCCTGACCAGCGCCGCCAGCATCCTGAAACTGACCTGGCAATTTTCGCGGCGCTGGTCGATGGTGATGCGCGGCGGCACCATCAACGGCCTGGAAGTCCTGTACAACCTGCGCTTCGATTAATCCTGGCGATCAGGCGCGGCGGCCCGACAGTTCAGCGCCGGCGTCGGGCTGCAGTTTCAAGGCAAACGGCAGCGAAGCCAGGGCGACCAGCGCGATCAGCAGGAAGGCCGGCCAGAAATCGGCGCTGACGATGGTGGCGTGGCCCTGCACCTGGTTCGATACCTGCAATGCGAAACCGCCGACCGTCACGCCCAGGCCGATCGCCAGTTGCTGGGCGACGCTGGTCAGGCTGGTGGCCTGGCTCATCTGGCGCTGGTCGATCTCGGCGTAGGCAATCGCATTCAGGCTGGTGAACTGCATCGACCGCACGCAGCCGCCCAGCAGCAGCATGAGGATGATGAAGATATGCGGCGAATCCGCTTTCAGCACGCCGAACGCCGCCATCGACAGCGCGCCAAGCAGCGTGTTGTAAACCAGCACGCTCCTGAAGCCGAATTTTTTCAGCACGGCGGTGGTCATGGTCTTGACGAAAATCGCGCCGGCGGCCGAAGCGCAGGTCAGCAGGCCGGACTGGAACGGCGTCAGGCCGAAGCCCAGCTGGAACAGCAGCGGCAGCAGGAACGGCAAGGCGCCCACGCCGATGCGGAACAGCGAGCCGCCGAAGACGTTCATGCGCAGCGTCGGGATCCGCAGCAGCCGCAGGTTGATCAGCGGATGCGGGGTGCGGAAGGCATGCCATACGTACGCCAGCAAGCTCACGGTGCCGGCTGCCACGCAGGCCAGCGAGACATCGCCGGCCACCAGGTGCCGGCCGGCGCTGGCCAGGCCGAACATCAGCGTCGAACAGCCGATCGCCGACAGCAGGAAACCGATCCAGTCGAGCGGTACGGTATCATCGCTGCGCAGGTTCTCGATATAGCGGGTAGCAAGGTAGATGCCGAGGATGCTGATCGGGACATTGATGAAGAAGATCCAGCGCCAATGGAAATAGGTGGTGATGAAACCGCCCAGCGGCGGCCCGATCACCGGCCCCAGCAAAGCCGGGATGGTCAGGTAGCTGAGCGCGCGCACCAGTTCCGCCTTGGAGGTGGTGCGCAGGATGACCAGCCGCCCGACCGGCACCATCATGGCGCCGCCCACGCCTTGCAGGAAACGGGCAGCGACAAATTCCGCCAGCGTGTTCGACATGCCGCACAGGATCGAACCGAGCATGAATACGCCGATGGCGCTGCGGAACACCGTGCGGGCGCCAAAGCGGTCGGCCATCCAGCCGCTGATCGGTATGAATACCGCCAGGCTGACCAGGTAGGACGTCATCGCCAGCTTGAGCGCGATCGGGCTTTCTCCCATGTCGTGCGCCATCATCGGTAGAGAAGTGGCGATCACGGTGGAGTCCATGTTTTCCATGAACAGGGCGCAAGCTACGATCAGTGGCGTGAGGAAGACGCGGGATATGGGCATGAAGGGGGAGGCTGGCAGGGCGGGGAAAAAGCCCAGCCTGCCCTGCTTAAAAGAGGATAATTATAGTGTTTTTGACAATTTTTTGCCGTTCAGATAGTATGCGATCTCCATCTGTTACCTTGGCCGCCTGCCGCTTTTCACAAAAACCATGACCAACACGCTTTCCGCGCCAATCGAGTGTTTTGCCCTGCTGGATGACCGCAGCGCCATTTCTGCGCAATCGCATTCTTCGCGACTATACACCGGCCACGTGCGCACCCTGTCATGTTTTGATGCGAACCGGTTGCCAGAGTTGATCGAACAGATGCAGCAAGCCTTGCGCGACGGTTTGCACGCGGTGACATTGTTCACCTATGAACTTGGGATCGGGCTGCAGCATGTCGCGCTGCCGCGGCCGCCGGCAGCGGGGCCGCGGCCTTTGGCGCAAATCCTGCTGTTTTCCCGTTGCGAGCGCTTGAACGATGCCGACGTAGACGCCTGGCTGGCGCAGCGCCAGGCTGCGGAACACGGTGCTGCTGAAGCCGGCGCCGGCGTCGCCAATCTCCATCCGAATGTCGACGCCGCGCAATTCGCCGCCGCCATCGCCAAGATCCACGCCTACATCGAAGCCGGCCACACCTACCAGGTCAACTATACCTACCGCTTGCGTTTCGATGTCTACGGCAGCCCCGTCACCCTGTATCGCCAGCTCAGGCAACGCCAGCCGGTGCCTTACGGCAGCCTGATCCTGCTGGAGGACGGTGCGGCGGTCCTGTCGCTGTCGCCGGAGCTGTTCGTACGCCATGCGGCCGGCGTGCTGACCACGCGGCCGATGAAAGGCACCGCCGCCGCCAGCGGCGACGCCGGCCAGGATGCCCTGGCCGCCAAGGCGCTCGCCGCGGATCCCAAGAACCGAGCGGAAAACCTGATGATCGTCGACTTGCTGCGCAACGACCTGGGACGCATCGCCGTCCTCGGCTCGGTGCGCGTGCCGCAATTGTTCGAGGTGACCCGCTTCAACACTGTGCTGCAAATGACATCCACCGTGCAGGCGCAGGTGCGCGACGATATCAGCCTCAGCGCCGTGATCCAGGCGCTGTACCCGTGCGGATCGATAACCGGCGCACCCAAGCACCGCACCATGCAAATCATCAATGAGCTGGAACCGGAACCGCGCGGCCTGTATACCGGTGCGATCGGATGGTTCGATGTGGAGCAGCCGGGCCGCCGGTTCGGCGATTTCTGCCTGTCGGTGCCGATCAGGACTTTATGGCTGCAGCCAGCCGCGCCGGACGGCTTGCATGGCGCCAGCATACGCCACGGCGAAATGGGCGTCGGCGCCGGCATCGTGCACGACAGTGTAGCGGCAGAAGAATATGCCGAATGCGCATTGAAAGCCAAATTCCTGACTGGCATGGTCGGCGATTTTTCCTTGTTTGAAACCATGTACGCCACCGCTGCGGACGGTTGCCGCCACCTGGACCTGCATTTGCAGCGCTTGCGGGCATCGGCTGCCTACTTTGGTTTTCCTTACGACGAAAACACCCTGCGGGAGAGTTTGCGGGCACATTGCGCCAACTTGCCTGCCGGCGCACCCCAACGCCTGCGCCTGACCTTGTCGGCAGATGGCAGCTGCAGCCTGCACAGCGCGGAACTGGGGACGCTTGAAATCCCGGTCGGCCTGTTGATCGCGCCGGCGCGGGTGCAGTCCGGCGACCTGTTCCTGCGGCATAAAACCACGATACGGCAACGCTACGACCAGGCTTGGCAACAGGCGCAGCAACTGGGGGCTTTCGACATGCTGTTCTTTAATGGCGAGGGCGAGTTGACCGAAGGCGGCCGCAGCAGTGTGTTTGTCAAGCTGGACGGGCGCTGGTACACGCCGCCGCTGCGGGCGGGATTGCTGCCCGGAGTGATGCGCAGCGTGGTGTTGGACGATCCGGCGTGGAACGCCAGCGAACGCAGCCTGGACCTGGAAGATTTGCTGGCCGCCGAACAGATCATGGTGTGCAACGCCTTGCGCGGAACCATGCCGGCGACGCTGCTGCAAATCGTGTAGCAGGCTGGTCAGAACGCGATGATCACGACCGATCCGGCCACGATCAGCGAACCGCCGATCGCTACCGGCCAGGTCAGCTGTTCGCCGGCGAACAGCAAGCCGAGCACGATGGCGAAGGCTACGCTCAGTTTGTCGATAGGCGCGACCTTGGACACCGGGCCGATCTGCAGCGCATGGTAGTAGCACAGCCAGGACAGGCCGGTGGCGATGGCCGACAGCACCAGGAATAGCCAGTTGGACGAGCTGACCAGCGTCGGTTTCTGCCATTCGCCGCGCAAGCTGACGATGCCGGCGATCACGAACAGGATGATGACGGTGCGGATGAAGGTGGCGAAGTTGGAGTTCATGCCGGCGACGCCGAACTTGCCGAAGATCGCCGTGAGGCCGGCGAAGAATGCAGAGCCAAGAGCAAATACCTGCCAGCTGGAGCCGAAATTCATTTTTTTCCCCTGATATCGAATAAGACTTGACCGACAGGATTCAAGTCAACGCTATTTTGCCCCGGATCTCATTTGGCTGCAGGTTTGCCCGCGGCCGTGACATCGCGATCGTTGAGCATCGCGTTGTCAGGCAGCTCGGCCTGGTTCCAGCCGCCGCCCAGCGCCTTGATCAGCTGCACGCTTGCCGCAAAGCGCCGGTTCCGGATATTCAGCGCCGACAGGTCGGCGTTGAATGCGGTCGCCTGCGCCGTCACCACGCTGGTGTAGTTGACGGTGCCTGCCTTGTACTGGTTCAAGATCAGTTCCAGCGCATGATGCGCGAACTGGACTGTCTCGGCCTGGACCGCAGCCTCCTGTTCCAGGATGCGCAAGGCCGCCAGGTTGTCTTCGACTTCCTGGAAGCTGGTCAGCACCGCCTGCTTGTACGCTGCAACGCTGGCGTCGTAGGCGGCGATCGCCTGGTCGCTTTGCGCACGCCGCGCGCCGCCGTCGAACAGGGTGGCCGCCAGCGCCGGCCCGAGCGACCAGATGCGGTTAGGAACCGTCAGCCAGTTGGCGAAGCTGTTGCTTTGGAAGCCGCCCGAAGCCGACAAGGTCAGATTCGGGAAATACGCCGCCTTGGCCACGCCGATCTTGGCGTTGGCCGATGCCGCCAGCCGTTCCGCCGAGCTGACATCGGGGCGGCGCTCCAGCAGCGAGGATGGCACGCCGACCGGGATCGACGGCAGCACCGCTATCAGCGGCGCCGGCGCAATCGAGAAGGTAGAGGCTGCCTGTCCGGTCAGCAGGGCAATCGCATGTTCCAGCTGGGAGCGCGATACGCCATTGTCCAGCGCTTGCGCCTGCGCGCCCTTGAGCTGGGTCTGGGCCTGGATCACGTCTGAGCGGGCGACCACGCCGACCGCATACTGGTTCTGCGTCAGCTGCAGCGATTTCTGGTAAGCCGCTACCGTGTCGTCGAGCAAGGTCTGCTGCATGTCGAGCACCCGCAGCTGCAGGTAATTCTGGGCCAGCGTCGATTGGGCGCTGAGCCTGGCCACCTGCAGGTCGGCGGCGCTGGCCTGGGCCGATGCCTGGTTGGCTTCCACCGTGCGGCCGATGCGGCCCCACAGGTCGGGTTCCCAGCTGGCGCTCAGCCCGAGCGCATCGGTGGTGGTCACCGAGCCGCCGGAGCTGCTCAGGCTGCTGCTGCGTCCGCCGGAGCGGGTGGCCGAGACGTTGGCCGACACGGTCGGGAAGTAAGACGACCTGGCCGATTCCACCAAGGCTTTCGCTTGGCGGAACTGCGCTTCGGCTTGCGCCAGGTTCTGGTTGGAGATATTGACTTGCTCGACCAGTGCATTCAATTGCGGATCCTGGAAGATTTCCCACCACGTGCCATGCAGCTCCTGGTCTTGCGGGGTAGCTGTCTTCCAATCCTTCATTTCCTTGAAGGCGGCCGGCGCAACCGTGGCCGGCCTTACATAGTCCGGCCCGACGGCGCAGGCGCTCAGCAGCAGCGCCGCGGCTGCCGCCGCCAACAGGGTTTTATTGGTAGGTGCTTGTTTCATATTGGATCCGTTGATTATCGTTTTGCGTCGGCCATGATTTCCGTGTCGTGCTTATGCTTCGCTGGCGTCAGGCAGCGGCCTGCCGCCGCGCCGTTCCCATTTATCCTTGCTCCACAGGCGGAAGCGGTCCATGTACAGGTAGACCACCGGCGTCGTGTACAAGGTCAGCAGCTGGCTCATGATCAGGCCGCCGACAATCGCGATGCCCAGCGGCCGCCGGAGTTCGGCGCCGTCGCCGTGGCCCAGCGCCAGCGGCACCGCGCCGAGCATGGCCGCCATGGTGGTCATCATGATCGGCCGGAAACGCAGCTTGCAGGCTTCGAAAATCGAATCGCGCGGCGACAGTCCGCGGGTGCGCTCAACGTCAAGGGCGAAGTCGATCATCATGATGGCATTTTTCTTGACGATGCCGATCAGCAGGATCACTCCGATCAGGGCGATCAGGCTGAACTCGGTGCCGGTCGCCAGCAGGGCCAGCAGGGCGCCGACGCCGGCCGAAGGCAGGGTCGAGAGGATGGTGATCGGATGGACGTAGCTTTCATACAGGACCCCGAGCACGATGTACACCGCCAGCAGCGCCGTCAGGATCAGCAGCGGCTGGCTGCTCAGGGATGACTGGAACAGGTTGGCGCTGCCCTGGAAGCTGCCGTGCACCGAGGTCGGCACGCCGATCCGGGCCATGGCGTCGTTGATTGCCAAGGTGGCGTCGGACAGCGAACCGCCGACCGGCAGGTTGAAGGAAATGGTCGAGGCGATGAACTGGCTCTGGTGGTTGACGCCGAGCGAGGTGTTGGTGGGCTGGAAGCTGGAGAACGCCGCCAGCGGCATCTGCTGTTCCGCCGTGGTCGACAAGGTCAGCGCCAGCGATGAATTGGACGCCAGCTTGCCGCCCGCCGTCAGCGCCGGCGGCGTGCCGAGGGCGGAGGTGGTGGGCGACAGGTTGGCCGTGCTGGAAGGAATGCTGACGTAGGTGTCGTGCAGGATTTGCGGGCTCTGCCAATACTGCGGTGCTGCTTCCATCACCACGTGGTACTGGTTCATGCCGCTGTAGATGGTCGATACCTGGCGCTGGCCGAACAGGTCGTTCAGGGTCGAATCGATCAGCTGCGGCGTGACGCCGCTGCGGATGGCGGTTTCGCGGTCGATGGTCAGGGTGGTCTGCAAGCCTTTGTCCTGCTGGTCGGTGCTGACGTCGGCCAGCTGCGGCAAGGCGCTGAACGCCTCGCGGATCTTCGGCTCCCAGGTGCGCAGTTCGTTCAGGTCGTCAGACTGCAGGGTGTACTGGTACTGGCCGTCGCTGGAGCGGCCGCCGACCCGGATATCCTGCACCGACTGCATGAACAGGTTGGCGCCGGCAATATGGCTGAGCTTGCCGCGCAGCCGGGCGATCACCTGGTCTGCGGTCAGCTTGCGCTGCGTCAGCGGCTTCAGCGTGATGAACATCTGGCCGCGGTTGCTCTGGCCGCCGCCGGTGAATGCGATCACGCTCTGCACGTCGGGATCCTTGCGGACGATTTCGACAAACTGGTTCAGTTTGGTGCTCATCGACTGGAACGAAATCGACTGGTCGCCCTGGATGCCGCCGATCACCAGGCCGGTATCCTGCTGCGGGAAAAATCCCTTGGGAATCGCCGTGTACAGATATACGTTGAGCACGATGGTGCCGAACAGGATCAGCATCATCAAGGGCGCAAACCGCAGGGCCCACGCCAGCGAACGTTCGTAGCCGCGCAGCATGGCGTCGAAGGCGCGTTCGGTGGCGGTGAAGAAACGTCCCTGCTTGCGGTCCGGTTCGTGTTTCAGCAGGCGCGCGCACATCATCGGCGTGGTGGTCAGCGACACCACCAGCGAAACCAGGATCGCGACCGACAAGGTGACGGCAAATTCGCGGAACAGGCGGCCGACGATGCCGCCCATCAGCAGGATAGGGATGAATACCGCGATCAGGGAAATGCTCATCGACATCACGGTAAAGCCGACCTCCTTGGCGCCCTTCAACGCCGCGGCGAACGGTTTCATGCCGTCTTCGATATGGCGCGAGACGTTTTCCAGGACTACGATCGCATCGTCCACCACGAAGCCGGTGGCGATCGTCAGCGCCATCAGGGACAGGTTGTCGAGGCTGTAGCCGAGCAGGTACATGACGCCGAACGTGCCGATCAGCGAAATCGGCACCGCGACCGCCGGGATCAGCGTGGCGCGGCCGTTGCGCAGGAACAGGAACACCACCATGATCACCAGCGCGATCGACATCAGCAGGGTGTTTTCGGTCTCGCGCAAGGAGGCGCGGATGGTCGGCGTCCGGTCCATGGCGACATCGAGGTTGATGGCAGCCGGGATCGAGGCGCGCAGCTGCGGCAGCAGGGCCCGCACTTCATCCACCGTTTCGATGATGTTGGCGCCGGGCTGGCGGCTCAGGATCACCAGCACCGACGGCTTGCCGTTGGCTGATCCGGAGTTGCGCAGGTTGGCGACCGAGTCGACCACCGTGGCGACATCGCTGACGCGCACCGGCGCACCGTTGCGGTAGGAAACGATCAGCGGCATGTATTCGGCGGCGGTCTTGGCCTGGTCGTTGGCGTAAATCTGCCAGTTCTTGTCGCCGTCTTCCAGCATGCCCTTGGGGCGGTTGGCGTTGGTGGCCGCGATCGCGGTGCGGACGTCGGCCGTGCCTATGCCGTATTTGTTGAGCGCGGTCGGATTCAGCTCGACCCGCACCGCCGGCTGCGAGCTGCCGCCGACGCTGACCTGGCCGATGCCTTTCACCTGCGACAGCTTTTGCGCCAGGATGGTGTCGGCGGCATCGTACATCTGGCCTTGCGTCATGCTGTCCGAAGTCAGCGCCAGGATCATCACGGGCGCATCGGCCGGATTCACCTTGCGATAGCTCGGATTGCTGGGCAAGCCGGTCGGCAGCAGGTTGCGCGCCGCATTCAAGGCAGCCTGGACGTCGCGCGCCGCGCCGTCGATGTCGCGGCTGAGGTCGAACTGCAGGGTGATGCGGGTCGAACTGAGCGAACTCGACGAAGTCATTTCAGTGATGCCGGCGATCGATCCCAGTGCGCGCTCCAGCGGCGTGGCCACGGTGGCGGCCATGGTTTCCGGGCTGGCGCCTGGCAATGAGGCGGAGACCGAGATCGTCGGAAAATCCACCTGCGGCAACGGCGACACAGGCAGCAGCCGGAACGCCACCATGCCGGCCAGGGCGATGCCGATGGTCAGCAGGGTGGTGGCGATCGGCCGTTGGATAAAGGGGCGCGAGATATTCATGCTGTCTTGGCTTCCCTACGGCTTGGCCGGCTCAGGAATCGCGCCGTCGCTGTCGTCGTCGCCCTTGTGCTCGTCTTGCTTGATGCCGAAACGTGCTTTTGTACGGCGCGCCAGGTCGTCGAACGCCAGGTAGATGACCGGCGTGGTAAACAAGGTCAGCACCTGCGACAGCAGCAAGCCGCCGACCATGGTGATGCCCAGCGGTTGCCGCAGTTCGGAGCCGACGCCGGTGCCCAGCATCAGCGGCAAGGCGCCCAGCAAGGCCGCCATGGTGGTCATCAGGATCGGGCGGAAACGCAGCAGGCAAGCCTGGTAGATCGCTTCACGCGGGCTCTTGCCTTCATTGCGTTCGGCATCCAGTGCGAAGTCGATCATCATGATGGCGTTCTTCTTGACGATACCGATCAGCAGGATGATGCCGATGATGCCGATGATACCGAGGTCGGTGCCGGCGATCATCAGCGACAGCAGGGCGCCCACCCCGGCCGACGGCAGCGTCGACAGGATCGTGATCGGGTGGATGTAGCTTTCGTACAGGACGCCGAGCACGATGTACATCGTGACGATCGCCGCCAGGATCAGCATCAGGGTGTTGCTGAGGGAAGCCTGGAACGCCAGCGCCGCGCCCTGGAAGCTGGTCTGGATGCTGGCCGGCATGCCGATTTCCTTTTCGGCCGCCTGGATTGCCTTGACCGCGTTGCCCAGCGAGGCGCCGGGCGCCAGGTTGAAGGAAATCGTGGTGGCAGGGAACTGGCCGATATGGTTCACCACCAGCGGCGAAGTACGCTCCTCGATGGTGGCGATGCTCGACAGCGGGATCTGGCTGCCGTTGCCGGCGACCAGGAAAATGCTGTTCAGCGCCGCCGGGCCTTTCTGGAATTCCGGCTTGACTTCCATCACCACCCGGTACTGGTTCGACTGGGTGTAGATGGTGGAGATCAGGCGCTGGCCGAACGCGTTATACAAGGCATTGTCGATCGCCGCCGTGGTGATGCCCAGCCGCGAAGCGGCGTCGCGGTCGATGGCGATGTAGGCTTGCAAGCCGAGATCCTGCTGGTTGCTGGCGATATCCGCCAGTTCCGGAATCTTGCGCAGGCGTTCGATCAGCTTGGGCACCCAGATGCTTAGCTCTGCGGCGTTGGCGTCTTCGACGCTGAACTGATACTGGGTGCGGCTGACGCTGTCTTCAATCGTCAAATCCTGCACTGGCTGCATGTACAGCGTGATGTCGCCGACCTGCCGGTCCAGTTCCGGCTGCAGGCGGCGGATGACGTCGCTGGCGCTGATGTTGCGTTGTTCGCGCGGCTTCAGGTTGATCAGCATGCGTCCGCTATTCAGGGTGGCGTTGCTGCCGTCGACGCCGATGAACGAGGACAGGCTCTCGACCGCCGGGTCTTTCAGCACCACCGCCGCCAGCGCCTGCTGCCGCTCCGACATGGCGGCAAACGAAATCGACTGGCTGGCTTCCGAAATGCCCTGGATCACGCCGGTATCCTGCACCGGGAAAAAGCCCTTTGGAATGAATATGTACAGCACCGCGGTCAGCACCAGGGTGCCGATCGACACCACCAGGGTGGAAAGCTGGTGGCGCAGCACCCACTCCAGCGCCACGCCGTAGCGGGCAATGATGTTGTCGAAGAACTCGCCGCTCTTGCGGTAGAACCAGCTTTGTTTTTCTTCCGGGATATGGTGCAGCAGCTTGGCGCACATCATCGGCGTCAGGGTCAGCGAGATGACGGCGGAAATCAGGATCGCCACCGCCAGCGTGATGGCGAACTCGCGGAACAGGCGGCCGACCACGTCGCCCATGAACAGCAGCGGGATCAGCACCGCGATCAGCGAAAAGGTCAGCGAAATGATGGTGAAGCCGATTTGCTCGGCGCCTTTCAGGGCCGCCTGCAAGGGCTTCATGCCTTCTTCGATGTAGCGCGAAATGTTTTCGATCATCACGATCGCATCGTCCACCACGAAGCCGGTGGCGATGGTGAGCGCCATCAGGGTCAGGTTGTTCACCGAGAACCCGGCCAGGTACATGATGCCGAAAGTGCCGATCAGCGACAGCGGCACCGCCACGCTAGGAATGATGGTAGCCGGCACGCTGCGCAGGAAGATGAAGATCACCATCACCACCAGCGCGATCGACAGCAGCAGCTCGAACTGCACGTCCGCCACCGAGGCGCGGATGGTGGTGGTGCGGTCGGTCAGGATCTGGACATCGATCGCTCCAGGCAAGGTTTCCTGCAGTTTCGGCAGGATCTTCTTGATGTTGTCGACCACGCCGATCACGTTCGCGCCCGGCTGCCGCTGGATATTCAGGATCACTGCAGGAGAGGTGTTGGACCAGGCCGCCAGGCGGATGTTTTCCGCATCGTCGACCACATCGGCGACATCGGAGATCCGGATCGGCGCGCCGTTCTTGTAGGCGATGATCAGGTTGCGGTATTCGTCGGCCGAACGCAGCTGGTCGTTGGCGTCGATGGTCGAGGCGCGCGCCGGTCCGTCGAAACTGCCCTTGGCCTGGTTGACGTTGGCATTGCCGATGGCAGTGCGGATGTCATCCAGGTTCATGCCCAGCGCGGCGACTGCGCGCGGATTCAATTGCAGGCGCACGGCAGGCCGCTGGCCGCCGGACAGGGTGACCAGGCCGACTCCCGGCACTTGCGAAATCTTTTGCGCCAGGCGGGTATCGATCAGGTCCTGCACCTTGGGCAGCGGCAGCGTTTTCGAGGTGATCGCCAGCGACATGATAGGCGTGTCGGCCGGGTTCACCTTGTTGTAGATCGGCGGCGTCGGCAGGTCGGAAGGCAGCAGGTTGCCGCCGGCGTTGATCGCTGCCTGGACTTCCTGTTCGGCGATATCGAGGCTCAGGTCGAGGCTGAACTGCAGGGTGATCACCGAAGCGCCGCCGGAACTGGTCGACGACATCTGGTTGAGGCCGGGCATCTGGCCGAACTGGCGCTCCAGCGGCGCGGTGACCGAGGACGTCATGACGTCCGGGCTGGCGCCGGGATACAGCGTCACTACCTGGATGGTCGGATAGTCGACTTCCGGCAAGGCCGAAAGCGGCAACTGCTTGTAGGCGACGATGCCGGCCAGGAAAATCGCCAGCATCAACAGGGATGTGGCGACCGGACGGAGAATGAACTGACGTGAGGGATTCATGCGTTCTTCACAGCCGGTTATTGACTGCTGCGGTTATTGGGTGCGGCAGGTGCCGGCGCGGAGGCTGCGGGTGCAGAGGCGTCGCCGCCGGCATCCGCGCGGTGGCGCCGGCCGCCCTTGTGGGTGCCGGCAGCGGCGGGGTCGGTGCCGGTTGCAGCTGCTGCAGCAGGCCCGCCGCGGGTCACCGGCTCCACCTTGGCGCCTTCCTTCAGTTTGTCTATGCCGTCGATTACAACGGTTTCACCGACCGCGATGCCTTTGTCGATGGCGGTCGATTCGCCTTCTGCCGGACCGGCCGTCACGGGACGGATGGTGACAGTATGGTCGGCTTTCACGACGTACACGAAATTGCCGCTGGAGCCGCGCTGGATCGCCGCATTCGGGATCACGACGGCGTCGCGGCGGGTGTCGAGCAGCATGCGGACATTGACGAACTGGCTTGGAAACAGGGCGTAATTGGCGTTCGGGAATTCAGCCTTGAGCTTGACCGTGCCGGTAGTGCTGTCGACCTGGTTGTCGATGGTGAGCAGGGCGCCGCTGTCGAGCTTGTTCTTCTGGTCGCGGTCCCAGACATCGGTCGCCAGCGTCTTGCCGGCCTGGATCTGTTTCATGACGTTCGGAATATTATCTTCCGGGATGCTGAATACGCTGGTGATCGGCTGCAGCTGGGTGATGACGGCGATGCCGTTGGTATCGCTGCTCTGCACGATATTGCCGAGGTCGACCTGGCGCAGGCCGATGCGGCCGCTGATCGGGGCGGTGATGCGCGAATAGGTGAGCTGCAGGCGGGCGCTGTCGAGCGCACCCTGGTCCGACCTGACCGTGCCTTCATATTGCTTGACCAGCGCGGCCTGGGTGTCGACCTGCTGGCTGGCGATGGAATCCTGCGCCAGCAGCGTGCGATAACGCTGCAAATCGATCTGCGCGGCCTTCAGCAGGGCGGTGTCACGGATCAGCTGGCCTTCGGCCTGCGTTACCGCCACCTGGTAAGGACGCGGATCCAGTTCTGCCAGCAAGTCGCCGGCCTTGACCACCTGGCCTTCCTTGAAATGCAGTTTCATCAACTGGCCGTTGACCCGGCTTTTTACCGTCGCCGCCGCTTCCGGCGTGACGCTGCCGAGACCGGAAAGATAGATCCGGATATCGCCTGTTTTTGCGGCTGCCACGCCTACCGGCAACGGACCGCTCGGTCCGCCGGGGCCGCCGCGCCGGCCGCCCTTGCCGCCGCCGTTGGCGGTTGGCCCCGCTTGCCCGGTTTTTCCCGCTGCCGCATCGCCAGGCTGATGGCTGCGGCCCCAGATCAGGTAAGCCGCCAGCGCCAGCACGACGACTGCGGCCAGCCACCACCAGCCGCGCTGGAATCCGCCCTGGCGTTGACTGAGGAGGGCAGGCCGGGCTTGGCTGGATTGGTCGGTTTGAGAGGTCGGTGTAGTAGTCATCGCAGGCAGGAGGTCAGTCAGAATGTGGGCGGATGCAATGCAACAATTTGCCGAGGGCGGACCTGCGGCGGATTGTTGAAAAATGGTTACATGAGTTTAGCGAGTAAATTTTACTGCCGTGTGTATTTATTAGAAATTGTTTCAAATTAATGAAAGACGCCGGCGAGGCAGTGTAGCCGCTGGCTTGGCGGTCGGCAATTGGGTTGATCGAGGCAGGAAGCGCCGGCAGACGGCGCAGCCGCCGAATAGGCGCCAGGATCGAGTCGAGCCGGGCTGGCTCCGAAGCCGCGCCGTTTGCCTGGAGCGGACTGCGGCCCGGCCGGAAGCCGGGCCGTTTTCAGTTAATGAGCAGCGTCCGGGCCGCCGCGGTGACCACCGCGATGGCCGAAACGGTGTTGTTCCATTTGCTTGAAATGCTCATCAAACACTTTTTGCTGGACTGGCGTCAGTACGGCATAGAACTCCTTGACTGCGGCGGTGCGGTCGGCCAGGCGGCTTTCAGCCCGTTTCAGGAATTCCATCTTGTGCTCCATGCGTTCAGGGGCGGTTTGCTTGGCCCATTCTTCCTTGCTCGGGCGCTGCGGTTTGTCGGTAGGCGGGACTGGCTTGATTTTGCCGATAAAGGTCTGCCATGCGGGTTCCTGGGCCGAGGTGATTTTCAGGTCGTCATGCAGTTTGGCCTGCCGTTTTGCCATCTTTTCGGCGAATTTGGCCTGTTGCTCCGGCGTAGGCGCGTGACGTCCCGGGCCGCCGTCGGCCTGGGCGTGGGCGGTCATGCCCATGGCAGCAAAGCTCAGTGCGGTCACGCCAATCAGCAGTTGTTTGCGAAGCTTGAACATCGTGAAATCTCCATGAATTTAAGTGCAATCCGCACAGTTCGCATTGGACCGCGCTGGTGTATCGCCGGTTTTTCATGGAAGCCCGGCTTTGTATCGCCATGTATGGCATCTAGTTTGCTTTGTATCTTAATGTGTCCACTGAGGTGGCAGATATGCCAATATACAAATTACTATCGTCTTTCTTGTCGCGAGTTGCCATAATCCTGGAAACTACAGCCGCCGGCAGCTGCCACCTGCCAGGGATTGATCGCATTGAATACTTCGCCACTCATCATTAAGCTCTTCTTTTTTCGCTTGGCCGCACTAGGATAATCACGCATATGGAAACTGCTGCTCACATATTGGTGGTCGACGACGACCACGAAATCCGGACCTTGCTGGCCGAGTATCTCGACGCCAACGGCTTTCGCACCTTGATGGCGACCAACGGCAACGACATGCGCAAGGTGTTGTCGGAAGCGCGGGTCGACCTGGTGGTGCTGGATCTGACCTTGCCCGGCGAAGACGGCCTGACGCTGTGCCGCAACCTGCGCGCCGATTCGAACATCCCGGTGATCATGCTGACCGCGCGCGGCGAACCGCTGGACCGCATCCTCGGCCTGGAAATGGGCGCCGACGATTATTTGTCGAAACCGTTCGAGCCGCGCGAGCTGTTTGCCCGCATCCGCAGCGTCTTGCGCCGCACCCAGGCGCTGCCGCCGAACATGGCCTCGCCGGAAGCCCAGCAGATCCAGTTCGGACGCTGGACGCTGGACCTGATCGCGCGCCACCTGGTCAACAGCGAAGGGCTGGTGGTGGCCCTGTCCGGCGCCGAGTACCGTATCCTCAAGGTGTTCCTGGACCATCCGAACCGGGTCTTGAACCGCGACCAGCTGCTGGAACTGACCCAGGGACGCGAATCCGATCCCTTCGACCGTTCGGTCGATATCCAGATCAGCCGCCTGCGCCAGAAACTGGGCGACGACGCGCGTACCCCGGTGATCATCAAGACCGTGCGCAACGAAGGTTATGTATTGGCCACCGCGGTGACGGTTGAGTCGTGATGCGGCGCCGGTTGCGCGCCTGGATAGAGTAGAAGAGGGATGCCGTTCGTGAGAAATTTTTTTGGCTCGGTTGCCAACCGGGTATTCCTGATCCTGCTGACGGGCATACTGGTCGCCGCTGCCACCACCAGCTGGCTGGCTGAAAACGAGCGGCGCAAGGCTTTCAAGGAATTTTATGAATTCCGCATCGCCGAACGGGTCGAGCAGATCGTTTTTTCGCTCGACAATGTCGGCCCCGACATGCGTTCCGTCGTGCTCCAGACCAGCGAGAATTTCGGCCTGGAAGCCAGCATGGTCAAAGACACCGAAAACGCCGTCGACGACAATCCTTCCCTGACCTCGTTGCTGAAGGCGCGCCTGGGCGCCGATCGCAGCATCCTGGTGGACAAGCAAAGCGACTGCAAGCTCCACACGCGCAGGAATTTCGATTTCCGCCGGCCCGAAGAATGCCAGGTGGTATATGTCAGCCTGAAAGACGGGACGCTGCTCAAGCTCAAGCTGCGCATGACGCGCGGCCCCGGCGCGCCTCCTCCGGCGCGGCCGCCAGGCATGCCTTACTTGTCGCCTTATTTCGCCTTGTTCCTGCTGCTGATCGGCGGGCTGGCCTATTTCGTCGCCAAGATGACGGCGCGGCCGATCAAGCACCTGGCGGTCGCCGCCGGTGAACTGGGGCGCGATATCGACCGGCCGCCGCTGGACGAAACCGGCCCGACCGAAGTGCGGCAGGCGGCCACCGCCTTCAACGCCATGCAAGCGCGCATCAAGCGGCAGATCCAGCACCGCACCCACATGCTGGCGGCGATTACCCACGACTTGCAGACGCCCCTGACCAGGTTGCGCCTGCGCCTGGAAAAGGTCGGCGAGGCCGATTTGCGCCGCAAGCTGCTGGAAGACCTGGCGGTCATGCAAAGCATGGTGCGCGAGGGCCTGGACCTGGCGCGCAGCATGGATTCGGCTGAAGCGATGCAAAAGCTCGATATCGATTCCCTGCTCGACAGCGTGTGCGCCGATGCCGTCGACGCCCGGCAGGATGTGACGCTGGAAGGGCGCACGCGTGCTTCGATCATGGCGCAGCCGAACACGCTGCGGCGCTGCCTTACCAACCTGGTCGACAATGCGACCAAATACGGCCGTTATGCGCGCCTGCTGGCGGTGCGTGAAGGGAACGACATCGTGATCAGGATCCGCGACGGCGGCACCGGCATTCCTGCCGAGCTGCTGGAACGGGTGTTCGATCCGTTTTTCCGCCTGGAGACCTCCCGTTCGCGCGATACCGGCGGCACCGGGCTGGGATTGACCATCGCACGCAATATCGCCGAAAACCATCGGGCAACGCTGCAGCTGCGCAATCATCCGGAGGGCGGCCTGGAAGCCACCTTGCGGTTGCCGGCCTTGAACGGCATCTGAAAACGGCCGGCGACGGCCAAGCGCGGAGAGCAACAGAAGCTAGGCAGAAAATCTCCGCCTGAATGCAAAAAGACATGCCTGAGGCATGTCTTTTTTTTTGCGATCAACCGGGATCAGTAAGGAACGTAGTCTGGCGGCGGGCCGTAGTTGCCACGTTGCGGCGGGTAATAGTCAGGCGGCGCCGAGTACTGCGGAGCCGGCGCATAGTACTGCTGGCGACGGCTGTTTGCATAGCCGCCGGCGACCGGCACCTGGTTGCCCTTGGCGTACATGCATTGGGTATAGACATTGTTGTACTCGCGCTGCATGCCGTAGCTGCTGCGCGCCGCCGAATCGCCGGCGACCGAGCTGCCGGCCAGCAGGCCGACGCCGCCGCCGATTGCCGCACCGGCGCCGGCACGGCCTGTGGCCGCGCCGATCAGTGCTCCTGCCGCGGCGCCGATCACGGTGCCGGCTGCGGCGGTTCCTACCGCATTGTCAGCCGCCGCCTGCGGCGCATACGGTCCTATCCTGTCCTGGGCGGCACGCTGGCAGACCGCTTCGTCGTTGCGGAATTGCTCGTAGCTTTTACCTGAGCCAGGCAGCGCCATCACGTTCGGACCTGACGGCGCGGTAACGCAGCCGGTCAGCATGACGGCCAGCGAGGCCGCGATTATCTTGGTCGTTCCACTTATCATCACACACCGCCTTATCTAGGTTGAGCTTCGTCCGGCATTACCTTCATCCAGCCCTTCGGGCAGCGAGGAATCTGGGGGTAGTAGCCAGCCGGACTAGGGCAGTAATACGCATAGTTCGGGGCCTTTTCTATATAGGTTTGCGGCTCAGGCTCGACGTAGACCGGCGGCGGCGCGTAATACACCGGTGGCGGCGCGTAGTACACCGGCGGCGGGCCCCAATACAGCGGTCCGCCTATGGTCACGCCGAAGCGCGGGCCGTAAAAGCCGCCATGTCCGTAATAGCCGTAGGCAAAACTGGCCGAACTGGTGACCATCAGGCCCGCAGCGGCAAGTACCAATAGAGCAATTTTTTTCATGATATGTCCCACGCATTTATCAGTGATTTAATCATAATCCCGGACAGCTGCAAGCGCAAAAAGGAGTTACTTCTGGTTGCAAATGTTGGCGTCAAGATCAATCATTTTAACTCTTTGATACAAAGCGGCTTATATGGGCGCAATGCAGGGACGCCAATGCGGGGAATTGTTGCAGGACAGCAGGAGATTTTTACTTGCCCCTGCGCGGCAGCCTGCAAGGCTGGCGGCTTGCGACCTACTCTATAATCTGCCGATCCCCCGCATCAACAGACGACAGAAAACAGGTGAAAGAAATGCAGCAGCCAAGCGCACAACAGCAATCCTCCCTCCAGGGCGTCAAAGTGATCGAACTTGGCACCTTGATCGCCGGCCCTTATGCCGCCAGCCTGCTGGGGCAGTTTGGCGCCGAAGTGATCAAGATCGAAGCGCCGGGCGACGGCGATCCCCTGCGCAAATGGCGCAAGCTGCATAACGGCACGTCGCTGTGGTGGTATTCGCAAAGCCGCAACAAGAAGTCGGTGACCCTGAACCTGAAATCGGAGCAGGGCCAGCAGATTGTGCGCGACCTGGTCAAGGATGCCGATATCGTGATCGAGAATTTCCGTCCCGGCACGCTGGAAGGCTGGGGCCTGGGCTGGGAAGATCTGTCGAAGATCAATCCGAAGCTGATCATGGTGCGCGTATCCGGTTATGGCCAGGACGGCCCTTATCATGCGCGGCCCGGGTTTGCGGCGATTGCCGAATCGATGGGCGGTTTGCGCAACCTGGCCGGTTATCCCGACCGGCCGCCGGTGCGGGTCGGCGTCAGCATCGGCGATACGCTGGCGTCGCTGTATGGCGTGATCGGCGCCTTGCTGGCCATGCACCACCTGAAAGCGAACGGCGGCGCCGGACAGTTCATCGACATTGCCTTGTACGAAGCGGTGTTCGGCGTGATGGAAAGCCTGATTCCGGAATATGCCGAGTTCGGTTTCGTGCGCGAGCGCACCGGCGCCAGTTTTCCCGGCATTTCACCATCCAGCACTTATCCCTGCCTGAGCGATGCCCGCGGCGAACACTACGTGATCATTGCGGGCAACGGCGACAGCATCTTCAAGCGCCTGATGCACGCCATCGGCCGCAGCGACCTGGCCGAAGATCCGCGCCTGGCGCGCAACGACGGCCGGGCGCAGCATAACGACATGCTCGATGCCGCCATCACGGAATGGACCTCGCGGCATGGCCTGGAGCATGTGCTGCAGGTGCTGGAACAGGCGGAAGTACCGAGCAGCAAGGTCTATACCGCGGCCGATATCCACCAGGATCCGCATTTCCGCGCGCGCGACATGATCCAGCAGCATGTGCTGCCCGACGGCCAGCCGATAGACTTGCCGGGCATCGTGCCCAAGCTGTCGGCGACGCCGGGCCAGACCAACTGGGTGGGACCGGAACTGGGGCAGCATACGGCAGAAGTGCTGGCCACCATCGGCAGGAGCGCCGAGCAGATCGCACAGTTGCGGCAGCAGGGCGTGATCTGAACAGCTTCAGGCGGGAATATGGATAACCACCTTTAGTCCGTAAGGCGCCGTGCCGTGGACGTGCTGCAGCTCGATCTTGCCATGCAGCCTGGCCACGATCGACTTGACGATCGACAGCCCCAGGCCGGAGCCGTCCTGGCCGCTGCCCAGCACGCGGTAAAAGGGATCGAATACCCGCTCGCGTTCAGCCTCGTCAATCCCGGGGCCGCTGTCTTCCACTTCGATCGACACCAGGCCGGCTTGCATGCCTGCGCGCAGCTCTACGCTGCCGCCTTGGGGCGTATAGCGGATGGCGTTGTCGATCAGGTTGCGCACCAGGGCGACGATATCGACTTCCTGCGCCGCCAGCGTGATCTCGGTATCCGCTTCGATGCCGATATCGATCTGCCTGGCTTGCGCCAGCGGCAGGCTGTCCTCCATCACGCGCCGCAGCACGGCTTGCAGTGAAACCCGGGCGAGCTGGGGCGCGCCGGTATTTTGCGAACGCGCCAGCGTCAGCAGCTGTTCCAGCAAGGCCTTGCTGCGATTGAGACCTTGCCGCAACGGCAGCAGGCGCGCTGTCGAGGCCGGCGAAAGATCGGTCGCGGCCAGGTTTTCCGCCTGCAGCGACAACGCCGTCAGCGGCGAGCGCAACTCGTGGGCCGCGTCGGCCAGGAAGCGCCGCTGGGCATCCATGTTGTCGGCGACCCGCCGCAGCAGGCGATTGATCGAGCCGATCAGCGGCCGGATTTCATCGGCCACCTGTTGTTCGGCGAGCGGACGCATGTCCTGGTCGTCGCGCCGGTCGACTTCCTGCGACAGCAGGGCGATCGGCCGCAGCATGCGGCGCACCAGGAAACTGACCAGGGCGATCAATACCGGGATCAGCACCATGAACGGCATCATGGTGCGCAGGCCGCTGTCGCGCGCGATTTCGTCGCGCACCGCGGTCTGCTGGCCTACCGCCAGGCGCTGGCCGGAAGGCGTCGTCTGTACGAACAGACGCCAATGCACGCGGCCTGCCTTGAATGTCTGTATGCCGTCGCGCAGATCGGCGGGCAGCCGCAGCGCTTCATCGTCGCCCTTGGCCGGCGCGCCTGGCGCCAGGACCTGGACGATGACTTTCGATTCCTCGTCCTTCATTTTTCCAATCGCATGGCGGTCCGGCGTGGCCGGCGGCAGGTCGCGGCTAAGCACCAGCGCCGCTACCTGGCGCAGCTGGTCATCCTGCAGGTCGTTGGCTTCATGGTAAGCAGAATAAAAGGAAAACACCCCGGCCGGCACCGCCATCGCCAGGATCACCAGGGACAGCCACAGCGACAGCCGGAATTGCAGCGAACGGCTTAGTCTTGCTTGGAAACCATCCATCCCAGTCCCCTGACATTTTTGATTGACGCCGCGCCCAGTTTTTTACGGATCGAATGAATCAGGAATTCCACCGCATTGCTTTCGACTTCTTCATTCCAGCCATAGATGCGGTCTTCCAGTTCCTGGCGCGACAGGATCGCTCCCGGCCTCAGCAGCAGCGCATGAAGCAGGGAAAATTCGCGCGCCGACAGGCGGGTTGCGACACCGTCAGCGCTTACTTCGCGCGTGCTGGGGTCGAGGAACAGGGAGCCGTTGCTCATCACCGGATTGGCGTTGCCGGCCTTGCGCCTTACCACCGCGCGCATGCGCGCCAGCAGCTCGCCCATCTCGAACGGCTTGACCAGGTAATCGTCGGCGCCGAGGTCGAGGCCGCCGATGCGGTCTTCGACAGCGTCGCGCGCGGTCACGATCAGCAAGGGCAGCGCGCTACCTTGCTGGCGCAGCTGGCGCAGCACGGCGAAACCGTCCTGGCGCGGCAGGCCGAGGTCGAGCAGCATCACATCGTAGCTTTGGCTGGACGCGGCGCTCAGGGCCGCCGCGCCGTCATGCACCCAGTCGACGGCATGGCTGGCGTCGCGCAATGCCGTCTGCACGGCGTCGCCGATCATGCGGTCGTCTTCCACCAGCAGTACTCTCATTGCGTGCCTCTCCATGCGCCAGGTTGCCTTTGCTGCTGATTCTACCTTGCACGCCGCCTATTTCAATATCCAGCCGCGCCGGATCAGCGGCGCGAACAGGCGTTGGTGAATGAAGGAAACGGCTCTGAACAGCGGCCCGATAAACCACTTTGCGCCGCTAAAGCAGAGTCCCGCGCTGAGCGCGGCGACCAGGGCGGCGCCCAGCATGTCCAGCGGGAAGTGGACGCCGAGGTAGATGCGGGCCCATGCCATGGGTAAGCCGAGCAGGCTGAAGGCCAGTCCCAGCGTGCGCAGCTGGCGATGCAGCAGGAAACTGAAAGCCACGGACCACTGCAAAGTCAGGTGGTCGCTGGGAAACGAAGAATCGGCGGCATGTGCAAGGAAATTCGTTCCAAGGCCGGTCATGAACGGGCGCGGATGCGGCCACAGCGCGCCGACCAGCATGCTGGCGGATAACGCGAGGACGCCGCAGGCGGCGGCTTCCAGCATCAGCTTGCGCGTCTGTTCGCCGCCGCGCAGCCAGCCCGGCAGCAGGATGGCCGGGATCAGGAAAACCAGCCATTCGGCGCATAGCATGGCGGCGTTCAGCAAGAACGGCGAGGGATGGGGGCTGGCATTGATCAGCAGAAACAGCGAGTGATTCAGTTCTTCCATGGGTGCCTTTGGCAAAGTGAGGCTAAACGCCGTATCGGACAGGTGGAAGCAGGATAGTTGCGGAGACTTAGCTATTACTGAGGAGAAGCGGGACGGGCGCCGCGGCTGGCCGTGCGCCATGAAAAAAGCCGGCGCTGACGTTAGTCATGGCCGGCCTTGCTTGCTGCGGGATTAAAAAATCAGAAGCGGGTACGCATGCCGACTGCGAATTCGGTCTGGTTCTTGAAGCCGTTGGCTGATCCTACGAGATAGCCGCCGTCAAGTTTCATGTAATCCGCGGCGAGGTACAGTTCGGTGCGCTTCGACAGGTGGTAGAAGGTCGAGGCGTACAGCGTTTTCTTCTTGCCGCTGCCGGTCGCAGTCGAACCGCTGGCGTCTGCGTAGGCATTCAAGGTGCTGGTGCCGGCCGCATTGTAAGCCGCATTTTCAGCTTTCATTACCTGATAGCCGAGTTCATAGTCGAACGAACCCTGCGGCGTGAACTTGGCCGATACGGTGTACGCGTCGTCCTTGCGCTTGCCCAGCGCGCCTTGCTCTGCCGTGTAGTGGAAGTAACCTGCGTTCAGGCGCACCAGGTCGAAAATGTAGCTGCCGCCGACCGAATACGATTTGTGCTTTTCCAGGCTGCTGCTGACGCCGTTGCCGACGTCGGCCTGGTTGATGAAGCCGGAAACGACAAAGTTAGAGCCGTTGTAGCCGATCGCCGCGGATTTGGTGGTGTTGCGCGCGAACTGGCCGGCGGTCTCGCCGAACTGGTAGCCGAGGCCGGCTACCACGCCGTTGTTGAATACCTTCTTCCAGACGAGGCCGTTGTCATAGCGTGTGCCGGTGGCGCTGCCGGAGTAGAAAATCAACTGCTTGAAGTTATTGTTGTTGGTGTAGCCGCCTTCTTCCAGGCCCAGCTTGGAGCCGTAAGCGTCACCATAGACTTGGGAAAAATCACGGGCCAGGGTATTCTGGCGGCCCAGGGTGATCTGGCCAAACGTGGTGTCTTGCAAGCCAACCCAGGCATCGCGGTTGAACAGTACGCCCGGAGTGTCCATTTCACCGGTGCCGACCACGAACTCCGCTTCCAGCTTGAAAATGGCCTTGAGGCCGCTGCCGAGATCTTCGGCGCCGCGGAAGCCGATGCGGTTGCCGCTGAACCAGGCGACCGGGATGCCGGTCAGGCGGTCGCCATTCTTGTCGGCATGGTTGACGGTGCTGATGGTGGCGTCGATCAGGCCATAGATCGTGACATTGGTTTGCGCAAATGCGGCGTTGGCGCATGTCCCCAGAACTGCCAGCGCAAGTAGCGTTTTTTTCATCGTTGTCTCCAGATATTTATAGTTGGCTTTACCGACCGCTTGGATCAGTGAGCCAACTATAAAATTCGCAAGCTTACTAACTGCTTTCAGGGCGCAAAATGACTGGCTGGCGGCTGTGGGGTTTGCGCCACAGCCGGAGAAAATAAATTCTGCCTTTGAAAGCTGTCAGTAAGTTTTGCTGGAGAATGCAGTGGGCTATCATGCTGCTTGCTGTGTACCCGGCGGCGGGAAGGCGACAGTGACGATCAGTCCGTTGCCGGCCACGGGGCTGGACAAGACGATTTCCGCCCGGCTGGCGAGTGCGATCTCTCGTACGATAGCCAGCCCGAGTCCGCTGCCGTCCGAGTGCTCTTCGCGCAGGCGGTAGAAACGTTCAAACACATGCTCTCGTTCTGCCTCGGGAATTCCCGGGCCATTGTCTACGACGCGCAGCAAGACGGCGTGTTCAGCCATGGCGATGGCGACGGTTACCTTGCCGCCGGCCGGGGTATAGCGCAATGCATTGTCGACCAGGTTGGCGACCAGTTCTTCCAGCATCGATGGCGTGGCATGGACCGTCACCGGCGTGCCTGCGAACTCAAAGCCAAGGTCGATATTCTTGGTCTGCGCCAGCGTCGCCAGTTCCTCCAGCACGCGCCGCACCACTTCGACCAGGTCGACATCGGTCTGGCGCAAAGGATGGCCGACGCCGGTTTCGGCGTTGGACAGCGTCAGCAGCTGGTTGACCAGCCGGATCCCGTGCTGCACGCCTTTGTTGATCGCGCGCAGCGCGGCATCCTTGGCGTCGGCGTCGTTGCTGCGCAAGCCGTAGTTGACCTGGGTGTTGAGCACGGTCAGCGGCGTGCGCAGCTGGTGCGAAGCGTTGGCGATGAAACGTCCATGCGCCGACATGTGGTCGTCCAGCCGCTGCACATAGTCGTTGATGGCGTGCACCAGCGGCGCCAGTTCGGTCGGCACCGGCGCGGTATCGAGCGCTTCCAGGGCGCCGGGCTTGCGGCGCTGGACCCGGTCGCGCAGGCGCATCATCGGCGCCAGGCCATGGCGCAACCCGAGCAACAGCAGCAGCACCACCAGCACCAGTATCGCCAGCTGCTGCTGCACGGTGTGTTCCCACATGCGGTCCGACAGTGCATTGTAGGAATGCTGGGTTTGCGCCACTTCGATCAGTACCGGCTCCTGCGCGGGCACGCCGAACACCGGCTGTGAAAAGGCGACGATGCGCACCGGATCGTCGCGGAAGCTGGCGTTGAAATAGACCGATTCTTCGTTGCGCGGGATATGCGGCGGCGCCGGCAGGTCGAGCTGCCCGGCCAGCAGCTTGCCGTTGGCGGCGACCACGCGGTAGTAGACGCGGTCGTGCGAATCCGACTGGAACAGTTCCAGCGCGGCGGGCGGAATGGACACTTGCAATACGTCGTCTTCGTAATGGATCTGTTCGCCGATGATGCGCGCCGACCCGAGCAGCATGCGGTCGTGCACCACCGTCGCCATCTTGATCGCATTATGGTAGGTGACCCAGATGTTGAAACCGACGAACAGCACCAGCGGCACCAGCAGCCACAGCAGCAATTGGGCGCGCAGGCTGCTAAATTTCATGGTGCTGCTTGAGCAGGTAACCGAGTCCGCGCAAGGTGATGATGGCGGCGTCGCCATGTTCCAGTTTCTTGCGGATGCGGTGGATATAGACTTCGATGGCATCCTGCGACACGTCTTCCGCCATTGCGTACAGGCTTTCGGCCAACGCTTGCTTGCTGACGGTTTTTCCCATTTTCATGATCAGGGTTTCCAGCACGGCATGTTCGCGCCGGGTCAAGGTGAGCGCCACGCCGTCGATCGAGAAGATCAGGCTGTTGCTGTCGTAGCTCAGCGATCCGCACTGCAGGATCGGGTTTCTCTGCTGGTTGGAGCGGCGCAGCAGGGCACGGATGCGGGCTTCCAGTTCGTTGACGTCGAACGGTTTGGCCATGTAGTCGTCGGCGCCCGTATTGAGGCCGACGATACGGCCCTCGACCGAATTGTTGGCGGTCAGGATCAGCACCGGCACGTTGTTGTGGCGCGCGCGCAGGCGCTTGAGTACTTCGCTGCCGTCCAGTTTCGGCAGGGACATGTCAAGGATGACCAGTTCATATTGCTGCGTCAGCAACAAATGGTCGGCGTCGGCACCGTTATAAACACAATCGACCGTGTATTTATTGCGGTGCAGGGTCAGCGCCAGCCATTCGGACAGTGGCCTGTTGTCTTCTACCAGCAAAATTCTCATGTTTGTTTCCGTCTCTGGGACGCCGTTATTTTATGACTGCAGGTGGCGATGAGGCGGATTATGAAAGGCATGCCCGGACTTGGCTATCGATAAATCGCTGCGCCGGCAAATTTCCAATTGCCTTGCGAAAATTGCACATGATAGTATTGGTCCATCCAATGGACCAGTTGTGTGCAAGGCAATTGGTCCGTGGAAACCAATCCGAGACCGACAATATGCCTGATACGACGCCTGCTCCCATACGCATCGATGCCCACCAGCATTTCTGGCTGCTGGCGAACCGGACAGGGCAATGGCCGCCGCCGGAACTGGCGGAAATCCACCGCGATTTCCTGCCATCGCAGCTGGAACCGTTGCTGCAGCAGCACGGCATAACCGGCAGCGTGCTGGTGCAATCGCTGCCCAGCATGAGCGATACCTTGTTCATGCTCGGCCTGGCCGAACGCAGCGAATTCGTAAGGGCAGTGGTGGGCTGGGCCGATTTGAAGGCAGCCAACGCCGAGCCGCAGATACAGCTGCTGGCCAGCCATCCGAAGATGCGCGGGCTGCGGCCCATGCTGCAAGACCTGGCCGACGACTGGATCTGCGATCCGCAACTGGCGCCGGCAATCGCCGCCATGCAGCGCCACCGGCTGAGCCTGGATGCGCTGGTCCTGCCGCGCCACTTGCCGTCGTTGCTGAAGTTCGCCGAGCGCCACCCGGACCTGCCTATCGTCATCGACCATGCCGCCAAGCCGCAGATCGCCGGCGCCGAGATGGAACCCTGGCGTACGTCGATGCGCCGGCTGGCAGCGTTGCCGCAGGTGCATTGCAAACTGTCGGGACTGGTGACCGAGGCTGCCCCCGGCTGGCAGGTCGCCCAGCTGCAGCCGTATGCATCTCACGTGCTGGACGTGTTTGGCGCGGAGCGGGTGATCTGGGGCAGCGACTGGCCGGTGGTCAACCTGGCGGCCGATTATGGCCGCTGGCTGGCCGCGACCGATGTCTTGCTGGGCGGCCTGGCGCCGCTCCAGCGGCAGCAGGTCATGGGCCTGAATGCGCAGCGCTTTTACCGCCTGTAGCGCGGCTTAACGCAAGAACACCTTGTTCATGATCTGCGTAACCGGGTAGGCCACCAGCGACTGCACGGCAGGCGGCAGGTCCAGCGGGCGCATGATCATCTTGATCGTCATGTCGGGCGACAGGTGGGCGCGGATGGTGGTGTTCATCTTGCTGTGGATCTGCTGCAGCATGGCTTGGTCGTCGGCATGCCGCGGCGCCCTGGTGCCGAGCACATGGCGCAGGGCGCAAGCGGCATCCTCGTTTTTCATTTCCAGGGTGCGGCGGCGCAGGGCGCCGAAGATGCGGTGGCGGCGCAGTCCCTCGTGCTGCCGGAAACGGCGGAAATAGCGGAAGAAATGCTTGTAGTGGTTAACCTCGTCCTTGGCGATGCGCGAGGCCAGGTCTTTCAGTACCGGTTCATCGGTGCTGCGCGACAATGCGCCGTAGAAGGTGGCGGTCCCGGCTTCCACTACGCAGCGCGCCACCATTTCCAGGCCCTTGCTGGGTTCCAGCAGTTCAACCTTGCAATAGGTCGAATATTCGTCGAGAAAGTTGCGGTACGCCGTCGGCCAGTCGAATTCAGGCCATATGTGTTCGACATAGGCGCGTAGCGCCTGGCCATGCTGCAACTCTTCGACTTCCCACTGCTCGCGCAGCCAGGTGGAGATTTCCGGCTCGTCGCCGTAGTAGTCCACTAGGTTCTGTGTATACAGGTCGGAGCCGCTTTCGACAAACGACGCGCAGGCAACCAGGTAAAAAAGGTTTTCGTCGGGCCGGACTTTGGGGATGTTGATTTTTGAAAAATCCAGGTCGGCGATTTTCCAGTGCGTATTCTGTTCGCTACCTCTGTGCATAATCAATCTCTCCATGTGGTTGTGACTGATATAGGACTACTCAGGTATGACGCATGCTTTTGCAATAGGTTCAAGGTACACGATTTTGCCGCGATGTGTGCATTTCGGGCTCATGCTACGATTAAGCCTTATTTTGCAGCGAGGCCAATATGAGCGATCAAACCAATGAAAACGTCGAATATCGCGGTTACCTCATCGTGCCGAAACCGGTGCAGGGCCATGACGACCTGTGGCATGACGGCTACCAGATATTGAAGGCCGGAACCAGCGTTTCCAGCCGCACCAATACCGAAAGCGCGCACACCAGCCTGCATACCGCCTATGACAGCAGCGTCGAATTCGCAAAAATCGAAGTGGATAACCTGGTTGCGCTGACCGAATAAATCGTTCCGCGGCGGCAGTTGCCCGGCAAGCGCCGGTTTGTGCATAAAATACAAAAGAGACAAATGCTCATGCAACGATCTATCTGCGCAGCGGCGGCGCTGCTGGTGTTGTTGGCTGCAACCTCGAGCCAGGCCAGGGATACGCAGCCGGCCCCTGTCACCACCTACAAAATTGCAGGATTGAAAAAACCTGCGGAAATCCTGGTGGACCAATGGGGCGTACCGCACATATACGCTGCGAGTCAGGACGACGCCTTTTTTGTCCAGGGTTTCAACGCAGCGCGCGACCGCCTGTTCCAGATCGATTTGTGGCGCCGCCGCGGCCTGGGACTGCTGGCGCAGGTGTTCGGTCCGGCCTACGTCCAGCAAGACCGCGCCGCGCGGCTGTTCCTGTACCGCGGCGACATGCAGCGCGAGTGGCAGTCCTACGGCCCGCATGCGCAGCAGGTGGCGGATACCTTTGTGGCCGGCATCAATGCCTATGTCGATTACGTCAACGCCCATCCCGAAAAATTGCCGTTCGAGTTCAGGCAGCTGGGTTATGCGCCGGCCAGGTGGCAGGCGGAAGACGTGGTGCGCATCCGCAGCCACGGCCTTACCCGCAACCTGGACAGCGAAGTGGCGCGCGCCAACGTCGCCTGCAAAGCCGACCTGAAATCCGATGAAATCCGTTTCGGCCTCACGCCGAAATGGGAGACGACGATGCCGGACGGCCTGGATCCGTGCCTGCCGAAGGATTTGCTGAAAGTGTTCAAGCTGGCGACCCAGGGCGTCAAGATCAACAAGGACAGCTTGCAGAAAGGGCAGGGCGACGCCGCGGCGATGGCCGTTGCGGAGAATCCGGAAGAGGCCGCCGAGGGCAGCAACAACTGGGTGGTGGCGCCGGCAAAATCGGCCACTGGCCGCGCCATCATGGCGAACGATCCGCATCGCGCCTATTCGGCGCCGTCCTTGCGTTACATCGCCCATATCAATGCGCCGGGCTTGAACGTGATCGGCGCCGGCGAACCGGCGCTGCCGGGCATTTCGATCGGGCATAACGGCAGCGTCGCCTTCGGCCTGACGATCTTCAATATCGACCAGGAGGATTTGTACGTTTACAAGCTTAACCCTGAGCATTCCGACCAGTATGAATACCGGGGAAAGTGGGAGCCGTTCAATATCTTCATGGAACAGATCCCGGTCAAGGGTGCTGCGCCCGCGACTGCCGAACTGGTGTTCAGCCGCCATGGCCCGGTGATTTTTTCCGAACCGGGGAAAAATCGCGCCTTTGCCGTCCGGTCTGGTTGGCTGGAGCCGGGCATGTCGCCGTATTTCGGCAGCATCGACTACATGCGCGCCAGGAATTTTTCCGAATTCAAGCACTCCCTGCTGCATTGGGGCGCACCGACCGAGAACCAGGTGTATGCCGACACCAAGGGCAATATCGGCTGGGTGCCGGGCGGCCTGGCACCGATCCGCCCCAACTGGGACGGCTTGCTGCCGGTGCCGGGCGACGGCCGTTATGAATGGGCCGGCTTCTGGTCCGGCGACCAGCTGCCGTCCAGCTACAATCCGAAACAGGGCTGGTTCGCCTCCGCCAACCAGATGAACCTGCCGGATGGATATCCGTATCGTGAACGCAAGCTCGGTTTTGAATGGACCAACAATTCGCGCTTTACGCGCATCAGCGAAGTACTGTCGGCGCTGAACAAGGTTTCGCTGGAAGATTCCATGCGCCTGCAAAACGACGACCTGTCGATTCCGGCGCGGCGCCTGGCTGCATTGCTGAAACCGCTGTCTTCCAGCGACGCCCGGACCCAGGCGGCGCTGGATGCATTCACCGGCTGGGATTTCGTCGAGCGCGCCGATTCGGCGCAGGCCGCCTTGTTTGAAGTCTGGTTCTCGCGCCATCTGGGCAAGGCGTTCAAGGCAGCGGTGCTGAGTCCGGCCGCAGCGGAGGCGATGGGCGCGCCCGACACCGCCGTGCTGCTGGATACCCTGGAGCAGCCGCAAACGCGTTTTGGGCCGGATGCCGTACGCAAGCGCGACCAGCTGCTGTTAAGCAGCTTGGGCGAGGCATATGCCGAACTGCAGAAGCTGCAAGGCGAGGACGCCAGCCAGTGGCAGTGGGGCAAGCTGCATCACAACCTGATGGAGCATCCGCTGGCGGCCGCGGTGGATGAAGCTACCCGGGCAAAATTGAATGTCGGTCCCATGCCGACCCATGGCGGCGCGTATTCGCCCAATCAGTCGACTTATCGCAGCAGCGATTTCCTGCAGACCAACGGCCCTTCGTTCCGGGTGGTGGTCGATGTCGGCAACTGGGACAATTCGCGCGCGGTCAATTCGCCGGGGCAGTCGGGCGATCCGGATAGTCCGCACTATCGCGACCTGGCGGACAAGTGGCTCAAGGGCGAGTATTTCCCGCTGCTGTATTCGCGGGCGGCGGTGGAGAAGGCTACCGTGCAGAGGATTCGCTTGCAGCCGGGAGGTTAAGCAATTGGTCGAAAGTAAAAAGGGCGCCGGTCGGCGCCCTTTTTACGCTTGCCCGATGCGCTGCGTGGTCTGCGGATCAAACCAGTGCAGGGCCGCGGCGTCAAAACCGGCGGTGATCTGTTGCCCCGTCACGACCGCGGTCGCGGCCGGCACCCGCATCACCAGCAGCTGCTCTCCTATCGAAGCGTGCACCAGCAGGTCGGCGCCCAGCGCTTCCACCAGTTCTGCGCGCAGGTTCAAGCCGGGGCGGCCGAAGATCAGCTGTTCCGGGCGCAGGCCCATGATGCATTCGCGGTCAGCGATGGCGCTGCAGGTAAAGGGCAGCGCGACGGCATCGGCGTTGGCCAGCGTGAAGCTGTTGCCGTCTGCCGCCAGCTTTCCGTGCAGCAGGTTCATCGGCGGCGAACCGATGAAGCTGGCGACAAAGGTGGTGGCCGGCCTGGCGTAGACCTCGGCCGGCGTGCCTATCTGTTCGGCGCGGCCGCCGTTCATGACGATCATGCGCTGGCCCAGGGTCATGGCTTCGACCTGGTCATGCGTCACATACAGGCTGGTGGTGCCCAGCGTGCGGTGCAGCTTCTGGATCTCCAGCCGCATCTGCACGCGCAGCTTGGCGTCCAGGTTGGACAGCGGTTCATCGAACAGGAACACCGCCGGCTCGCGCACGATGGCGCGCCCCATCGCCACGCGCTGGCGCTGGCCGCCGGACAGCTGGCGCGGGGTGCGCTGCAGCAGAGCGCCCAGCTCCAGGATCTTGGCCGCCTTTTGCACCCGGACTTCGATGTCGTCCTTGCCCAGGCCGCGGATCTTCAGACCGTAAGCCATGTTCTCGTAGACGCTCATGTGCGGGTACAGCGCATAATTCTGGAACACCATGGCGATGTCGCGGTCTTTCGGTTCCAGCTGGTTGACCACGCGGTCGCCGATCACGATGTCGCCGGAGGTGACTTCTTCCAGCCCTGCCACCATGCGCAGCAAGGTCGATTTGCCGCAGCCGGAAGGGCCTACCATGACGATGAATTCGCCATCGGCGATATCGATCGAAATGCCGTGGATGACATCGACCGCCTTGGGCGCCTTGCCGTAGGTTTTCTTGACGTTTTCTAGGTGTACTTTTGCCATATCACTTCTCGGAATCAACCAGACCTTTAACAAACCATTTTTGCATCACCACCACCACCAGGCCCGGCGGCAGCATCGCCAGCACCAGGGTAGCCATCACCATGTTCCATTCCACCGCCGAATCGCCGCCGGCGATCAGGGTCTTGATGCCTATCCCGATCGGGTACATGTTCTGGTTGGTGGCGATCATCAGCGGCCACAGGTACTGGTTCCAGCCGTAGATGAACATGATGACGAACAGCGCGATGATATTGGTGCGCGACAGCGGCCAGATCACGTCCTTGAAAAAGCGCAAGGGGCCGGCGCCGTCGATGCGCGCGGCTTCGGCCAGTTCATCGGGGATGGTCAGGAAGAACTGCCGGAACAGGAAAGTGGCGGTGGCCGATGCGATCAGCGGAATGGTCAGCCCGGCATAGGTGTTGAGCATGTGGAAATCGGAAACCACCTGGTAGGTCGGCGTGATGCGCACCTCCACCGGCAGCATCAGCGTCATGAAAATCATCCAGAAAAACAGCGAGCGCCCGGGGAAGCGGAAGTACACCATGGCGAATGCCGACAGCATGGAAATCGAGATCTTGCCGATTGCAATCGCCAGCGCCGACACCAGGCTCACTAGCAGCATGCGCGCCACCGGCGGCGCCGAGACGTTGCCGGAGGCGCCCTTGGTCAACAGGGCGCCGTAATTTTCTACAAGATGGCTGCCGGGCAGCAGCGACAAGGGCGCCGCAGCGGCCTCCTGCGCGGTTTGCGTGCTGGCGACAAAAGCCACATACAGCGGGAAGGCAATGATGATGACACCCAGGATCAGCACCAGGTGGCTGACCATGTCGAGGATGGGGCGGCGCTCAATCATGGGCGGCTTTCATGAGGTTTTTCATGCGTACTGGACTTTCTTTTCAACATACTTGAACTGCGCCACGGTGAGCACGATGACGATGGTCATCAGGATCACCGACTGCGCCGCGGCGCTGCCCAGGTCGCCGCCCTTGAAGCCGTCGATGAAGACCTTGTAGACCAGGATCTCGGTGTCCTTGCCAGGGCCGCCCTGGGTGGTGGCTTCGATAATCGCGAAGGTGTCGAAGAAGGCGTAGACGATGTTCACCACCAGCAGGAAGAAGGTGGTTGGCGACAGCAGCGGGAAAATGATGGTGGCGAAACGCTTGACCGGGCCGGCGCCGTCGATCGCGGCGGCTTCGACCAGCGATTTCGGTATGGCCTGCAGGCCGGCCAGGAAGAACAGGAAGTTGTAGCTGACCTGTTTCCAGACGGCGGCGATGACGATCAGTATCATCGCGTGGCGGCCGTTGAGCACGTGGTTCCAGTCGATGCCGATGTAATGCAGCCAGTTCGACACGATCCCGAGCGTAGGGCTCAGCATGAACATCCACAATACGCCGACCACCACCGGCGACACCGCATAAGGCCAGATCAGGAAGGTTTTGTAGATGGCTGCGCCTTTTATCACGCGGTCGGCAAAGGCGGACAGCATCAGCGACAGCGACAGGCCGAGCACCGCGACCAGGATCGAAAAGACCGCGGTGGTCTTGAACGAGGCAAGGTAATTGCTGTCGGCGAGCAGGGTGCGGAAATTGTCGAACCAGACGAATTCGGAATAGCCGCCGAAGGCGTCCTGCAGCAGCATCGACTGGTACAGGGCTTGCACCGCCGGCCAGACGAAAAACAATAGGGTGACAATGATCTGCGGCGCGACCAGCGCATAGGGCAGCCAGGCAGACTTGAAGCGTGCGCGTTTTTCCAAGATGAGGCTTTCTTACCGGGCATCCGCGTTGACGCGGGATTTCAGGGCATGACAGGAGCAATTCCCGCAGTGTAGGTCAACACCGCGGGGGAAACCAGGTATCCGCTGGTTTTACTTGTTGGTTTTTTCAAAACGTTCCAGCAGTAGGTTACCGCGTTCCACCGCGGTATCGAGCGCCTGTTTCGGCGTGATCTTGCCGGTCCAGACGTTTTCCAGTTCTTCGTCGATGATGGTGCGGATCTGCGGCATGTTGCCGAGGCGGATGCCGCGCGACTTGTCGGTGGTCTTGGTGATCATCTGCTTGACCGGGACATCGGTGCCGGGATTACGCTCATAGAAACCGGATTTCCTGGTGATTTCGTAAGCTGCCGTGGTGGTCGGCAGGTAGCCGGTTTCCTGGTGCCACTTGGCTTGCACTTCCGGTTTCGACAGGAACTTGAAGAACTTGGCGACGCCCTTGTAGTCTTCGGTTTTCTTGCCGCCCATGACCCACAGCGAAGCGCCGCCTATCATGGTGTTTTGCGGCGCGCCGGGCACGTCGTTGTAATACGGCAGGGTAGCGATGCCGAACTTGAACTTGGAATTTTTCGCGATGTCCGCATAGCTGGACGACGAACCGGTCAGGATGCCGCATTCGCCGGCATAGAATTTCGAGGTGGCTTCATCCTTGCGGCCGGCGTAGGTAAAGTAGCCTTGCTTGGCCCAGTTGGCCAGGTTTTCGATATGCTTGACGTGCAGCGGGCTGTTGAATTTCAGGCGCGTGTCGAGGCCGTCGAAACCATTGTTCCTGGAGGCGAATTCAACGTTGTGCCAGGTCGAGAACGACTCCAGTTCGACCCACGATTGCCAGGTAGTGGTGTATGCGCATTTGGCGCCGCTGGCTTTCAGCTTGGCGGCGTCGACCGCGAGTTCCTGCCAGGTCACCGGCGGCTTGTTCGGATCCAGTCCGGCCTTGGCGAACATGTCCTTGTTGTAGAACATGACGGTGGTCGAGCTGTTGAACGGCAGCGACAGCAGGCCGCCGCCTTTTGGTGCGGCGTAATAGCCGCCGATGGCCGGCACGTAGGCAGAAGGATCGAACGGTTCGCCGGCCAGCTTCATGACTTCCGACACCGGCTTGATGGCGCCCTTGGAATACATCATGGTGGCGGTGCCGACTTCGAACACCTGCAGGATGTCGGGTGCGTTGCCGGCGCGATAGGCGGCGGTTGCCGCAGCCATGGCTTCGTCGTAGGCGCCTTTGTAAACCGGGGTGACCTTGTATTCCGATTGGCTCTTGTTGAATTCGTCGGCCAGCCCGTTGACGCGGTCGCCGAGAGCGCCGGCCATCGAGTGCCACCACGATATCTCGGTGGCGGCGTGCGCCGCAATGCTCATGGTCGCTAGTGTGCAAGCAATAGCCAGTGCTTTCAATTTCATCAGGGCCTCCGTAAAATTTTTTATGGTAGCGAAATCATATGACGACTGCATGACAGCAGCAGCCTCGCTGTAAAGCCGGATTCTATAGGTGAGTTTGTCAGCCGCGCAATGTTTGTTTTCCTTGTGCGCGATGAAAGCCGGAATGCGGCCCGATTGACGGGCTTGGTTTGCGGTTCGCAGTTGCGAGATAAGCGCGGCTTCTGGACTCGCATATGGTGTAATAATAATTACCATAAAGTCAGAGGTCTGTCTCTAGCTTTCATATTGCAAACCGGTGTATTCTCAAATACCATCAATCAGGGTTGTTTTTGAGTTGTGATCGATCAAAGTGTAAATTAAATTACACAATAAAATATCTGGAGACGCCATGCCTCACGTATTTGCCTGCCGCACCGCCGGCCTGATTGCGCTTGCCGTTTGCGGGAGCGACGCATGATCCCGCGCCTGTTGTTCAATTCCGACCATGAAGAGTTTCGCCAGAGCCTGCGGCGCTTCCTGCAGGCTGAAGTCTTGCCGCGCCATGCCGGCTGGGAGGAACAGGGGTTTGTCGACCGCGATATCTGGCAGCGTGCCGGCGAGCTCGGCTTCCTGTGCACCAACATGCCGGAAAACTATGGCGGCTCCGGCGTCGACCGCAAGTTCAGCACCATCGTGCTGGAAGAACTGGCAAGCAGCAACGCTTCGGGCATAGGCTGGCCGCTGCACTCCGACATCGTCGCGCCTTACCTGCTGCGTTACGGCAGCGAAGAACTGAAGCAAGCCTGGCTGCCGAAGATGGCCGCCGGCACCGCGATCACGGCGATCGCGATGACCGAACCGGGCACCGGTTCGGACCTGCAGGCGATACAGACCACAGCCATCGAGGATGGCGACGACTACATCGTCAACGGCGCCAAGATATTCATCACCAACGGCTATAACAGCGACATGGTGGTGGTGGCGGTGAAGGTGGGCGACAAGAGCCGCGGAGCGAAGAATGTATCGTTGCTGGTGGTAGAGGCCGGGCGCCCCGGTTTCAGCAAAGGCAAGCCATTGAAGAAGATCGGCATGAAAGCGCAGGATACCTGCGAGCTGTTCTTTGACAACGTACGGGTTCCGAAGAGCAACATCATCGGCCAGGTCGGCGCCGGCTTCACCATGCTGATGCAAGAGCTGGCCTGGGAACGGCTGCTGATCGCGATTACCTCGGTGGCCAATGCGGAAGCGATGCTCGCCGCAACCATCGAATACACGCGCGACAGGCAGGCTTTCGGCCGTAGCGTGTCGTCATTCCAGAATACGCGCTTCAAGCTGGCGGAGATGAAAACCGAATTGCAGATCGCGCGCGTGTTTGTCGACCGCTGCGTCGAGCTGGAAGTCGAAGGCGAGCTGCGGGTGGATGCCGCCGCTGCCGCCAAGTACTGGTGTTCCGACCTGCAAGGCAAGGTGCTGGACCAATGCTTGCAATTGCATGGCGGTTACGGTTTCATGCAGGAGTACCCGATTGCGCGCGCCTATATCGATGCGCGCGCCCAGCGGATTTATGGCGGCACCAACGAAATCATGAAAGAGATCATTTCTCGGTCAATATGAGTGCGGGTTTTTCTATTTTGAATAAAGACAGAGACTATGGAAAATGAAATGCAAAATGAATTGCGCTACGACGGCCGGGTGGCGATCGTCACCGGCGCCGGCAACGGCCTGGGCCGGGTGCATGCCTTGCTGCTGGGGGCGCGCGGCGCCCACGTGGTGGTCAATGACCTGGGCGGCGACGTCCATGGCGGCGGCAAGTCCAGCGCTGCCGCCGACCAGGTGGTGGCCGAGATCAAGGCAGCCGGCGGCAGCGCGGCCGCCAACTACGATTCGGTGGAAGACGGCAGCCGGATCGTACAGGCCGCGCTCGATCATTTCGGCGGCGTCGATATCGTGATCAACAATGCCGGCATCCTGCGCGACAGCAGTTTCGCCAAGATGACCGCGGATGACTGGGACCTGATCTACCGGGTGCACGTGCTGGGGGCGTTCCGCGTCACCCATGCGGCCTGGCCGCACATGCGCAACAAGGGTTACGGCCGTATCGTCATGACCACTTCCGCCGCCGGCATCTACGGCAATTTCGGCCAGGCCAACTACAGCATGGCGAAGATGGGCCTGGTCGGCATGGCGAATACGCTGGCGATCGAGGGCGCCGCCAAGAACGTGCTGGTCAACACCATCGCGCCGCTGGCCGGCTCGCGCATCTCGGAAACGGTGATGCCGCCGCAGATGATGGCGGCGCTCAAGCCGGAGTTCGTGGCGCCGCTGGCGGCATACCTGTGCCACGAGAGCTGCAAGGAAAACGGCAGCCTGTTCGAGGTCGGCGCCGGTTTCCACGCCAAGCTGCGCTGGCAGCGCACGCAAGGCCATCATTTCCACGGGCAGGCTTTTGGTCCGGAGGAGGTGGCCCGGCATTGGCAAGAGATCGCCGATTTCGACGCCGCGACCTATCCTGCCAGCATAGGCGAATCGTTGATGACCATCGTGCAGGACGTCGGTTCGCCTTTCGGCCAGGGCAAGCCATGATGCATAATGGCTAACCCGCTTCTGTCCGGCATCCGGGTGCTTGACCTGACCCGTTTGCTGCCCGGTCCCTTCTGCAGCTTTTACCTGACGCAGCTGGGAGCCGAGGTGGTCAAGCTGGAAGAGCCGCAAGGCGGCGATTACGCGCGCATGCTGTCGCCTGAACTGTTCACTCTGCTCAACCGCGGCAAGAAATCGGTCACCCTGGATTTGCGGCAGCCGCAAGCAGTTGCGGTGCTCAAGGCCATGGTGGCGCAGGCCGATGTCCTGGTCGAATCGTTCCGGCCCGGCGTGATGGACAAACTGGGCTGCGGCTACCAGGACCTGAAGCAGATCAATCCGCGGCTGGTCTACGCCGCGCTCACCGGTTATGGGCAGACCGGCCCCTACAAAGACCGCGCCGGACACGACATGAATTACTGCGCCTACGCCGGCTTGCTGGACCAGTCCGGTGCTGCCGGCGGTCCGCCGGTGCTGTCGAATTTCCAGAGCGCCGACATTGCCGGCGGCGCGCTGACCTGCGCCCTGGGGATACTGGCGGCGGTGATCGGCGCGCGCGCCTCGGGCCAGGGCACCATGGTCGATGTCGGCATGCTGGACGGCACGCTGGCGCTGCAGGCGCTATCGCTGGCCGCTATCCGCACCTTGGGCGAAAGTGCCGCGCGCGGCAGCGATATCTTGAGCGGCGGCCTGGCCAACTACAGCATCTACGCTTGCGCCGACGGCAAACATGTGGCGCTGGCGGCGCTGGAGCCTAAATTCTTCCTCAATTTCTGCAAGGCAGTCGAGCGGCCCGACCTGGCGGCCTTGCCGCTCGCGCCGGGACCGGATGGCGCGGCCTTGAGAGCGGCTTTAAGCGGATTGTTCAAGACCCGCTCGCGCGATGAATGGGAGCAGCTGCTGGCCGACCGCGACTGCTGCGTATCGGGCATCTACACGCCGCGTGAAGCGCTGGACAACCCGCAGGTCAAGGCGCGCGGCCTGGTCCGCATGGAAGACGGCAAGCCTGTATCGGACCTGCCGATCAGGTTCAGCGACGCTGCCGGCGCGGCTGGCGATTGTCCGGCGCTGGGAGCGGATACTGCCGATGTGCTGGCGGGACTGGGATTCGATGCGACAGCGCTGGCCGCGCTGCGCGCAAGCGGCGCGATCTGAGGCAAGGCTGTTCAGCCTAATAAAAATATCGGCAAACGGTTACCCAGATCGATGTGCGAGGAAAGGCCATGGACGTGCAAAAAAAAACCGGTCGCCGACCATGAAAATCAAACGCGGCGAAGTGGAACAGCGCTACGCTGCGTTGATGGAGAAGGAACTGCAGGTGCGGGATGCAGTCGGATGGGGATGACAGGCCGTTTGCCTGCATCCGCTTGCATTACTGCCGGCAACAGATTTTTAAACAACCAGAGGAAATGCAATGACAGTCAACGATATCATCAAGCTCATGCCGTCCTGCCTGAACGCCGTAGCGGCGGCGGACATGAAAAGCAGCATCCAGTTCGATATTTCGAAGCCGATGTACCTGCTGATCGATCACGGGACCTGCGCCGCGCACGAAGGCGTGGCCGACTCCCCCGATGTGGCGCTGACCATGGCCGATGAAGATTTGAAGGCCATGCTGAAAGGCGAACTGAACGGCGCCATGGCGTTCATGAGCGGCAAGCTGAAACTCAAGGGCGACCTGATGCTGGCCCAGCGCATTCCTTCCCTGTTTGACGCCAGCAAGATCGGCTGAGTCGCTAGCGGTTCTTCAACGTCATCGAGGAAGAGCCGCGGCGTATCACTCGAAGCGCTTGCCTTGTTCCGCCATTTTCACCAGGATTGCCGCCGGCGCGAAATAACTGCCGAACCGGGCTGACAGCTGGTTCGCGCGCTGGACAAAATCGGCGACGCCGTAAGCATTGATGTATTGCAGGGCGCCGCCCTGGAATGGCGCGAAACCCCAGCCGAAAATGCTGCCGATGTTGGCGTCGGCAACGGTCAGCACTACCTGTTCCTCGTAGCATTTTGCCGCCTCATTGGCTTGCACAAACATCATGCGTTCGATCAGGTCCTTTTGCGGCAGCTGCGTGGCGGCGAGCGGAAACGCTTGCTGCAAGCCGGGCCACAGGTGCTTGTTCTGGTTTTCGGGATAGTCATAAAATCCCTTGCCGGCTTTCTTTCCCTTGCGGTCCAGCTGGGTCACCATTTTTTCCAGCCCGGCGTCGGCCGGATGGCCGGCGAACGGTTTGCCGGCTTCGGCAAAATCCTTGCGCGTCTGTTCCAGGATATGCAGGGACAAGGACAAGCTGACTTCGTCATGCACGGCCAGCGGTCCTACCGGCATGCCGGCCTGCAAGCCGGCCATCTCGATGGCGCGCGGATGCTGGCCTTCCATCAGCAGCTGCAAGCCTTCCATCACGTAGGTGCCGAATACGCGCGAGGTATAGAAGCCGCGTGAATCGTGGACCACGATCGGGGTTTTCCTGATCTGCTGCACGTAGTCGAAGCCGCGCGCCAGCGTTTGCTGGCTGGTCTGCTGGCCGACGATGATTTCTACCAGCGGCATCTTGTCTACCGGCGAGAAAAAATGCAGGCCGATGAAATTTTCCGGCCGCACGCTGGCCTGCGCCAGGCCGGTAATCGGCAGGGTAGAGGTGTTCGACGCAAACACGGCGTCTTTACTGATCAGCGCCTCGGTCTTGCGAGTCACCTCGGCCTTCACCTGGCGATCTTCAAACACCGCTTCGATAATCAGGTCGCAGTTGGCCAGGTCATTGAAATCCACGGTAGGCGTGATGCGCTTGAGCAGGGCTTCCTTGCCTTCCGCGGTTTGCTGCTTGCGCTTGATCGCCTTGTCGAGCAGCTTGCTGGAATAATCCTTGCCGTGTGCCGCGGTTTCCAGGCTGTTGTCCAGCAACACCACGTCTATGCCGGCCTTGGCCGAGGCATAGGCGATGCCGGCGCCCATCATGCCGGCGCCGAGGATGCCGACCTTGCTGACTTTGGACGGTGCAAAGCCTTCCGGGCGCGACTTGCCCTTGTTGATGGCGTTCAGCTGGAACCACAAGGTGCCGATCATGTTCTTGGCCACCGGCGACAATGCGCAATTGACGAAATAGCGCGATTCGATTTCGCAGCCGGTGTCGAAATCGACGATGCCGCCTTCGAATACGCAGCTCATGATATTGGTCGCCGCCGGATAATTGCCGTGTGTCTTGGCGCTTGCCATGGACGGTGCGATGGCCCACAGCTGGCCGTTGGCCGGGCTGCGCGAGTCGCCGCCGGGCCAGCGGAATTTCTTGTCGTCCCACGGCTGTTTTGCCTTGGGATTGGCCAGGCACCAGGCCTTGGCTTTTGCCAGCAGCTCTTCCTTGTCGTTCGCCAGTTCCTGGATGATGCCTTGCTGCAGCGCTTCGTCGGCGCGCAGCTCCTTGCCTTCGAGCATGAGCTGCAATGCGCCCTGGATGCCGATCATGCGCGGCAAACGTTGCGTGCCGCCGCCGCCCGGCAGCAGGCCGAGCTTGACTTCCGGCAGGCCGAACTTGGCTTTCGGATTGTTGACGGCGATGCGGTGATGGCAGGCCAGCGCCAGCTCCAGGCCGCCGCCCAGCGCGGTGCCGTTCAGCGCAGCCACCACCGGCCGGCTGCACAGTTCCAGGCGGCGCAGGAAACCTTTGAATTCCTGCACCAGGTCGAAGGCTGCTTGTGCTTCGGTGATCTGGAACAGTTTTTCGATATCGGCGCCGGCGAGGAAGTCCGCCTTGCCCGAGGTGATGATGACGCCGGCGATGGCCGGATCGGCTTCGATGGCGGCAATCGCCTCCATGAACGGCGCCGTCAGCGCTTCGTTCAATACATTCATCGACCGTCCTGGCATGTCCAGGGTCAGGGTCACGATATTGTCGCTGTCTTTTTGAAAATTTACGCTCATGGTCTGGATCCAGTCTGTTAGACGCGTTCGATGATGGTGGCGATGCCCATGCCGCCGCCGACGCAGAGCGAGATCAAGGCGCTTGCCTTGCCGCTGCGCTCCAGTTCGTCGAGCGCGGTGCCGAGGATCATGGCGCCGGTTGCCCCCAGCGGATGGCCCATGGCGATCGAGCCGCCATTGACGTTGACACGTTCCGGATCGATGTCGAGGTCGCGGATGGCGCGCATCACGACCGCGGCAAACGCTTCATTGATTTCAAACAGGTCGATATCCTTGGCTGACATCCTGGCCTTGGCCAGCGCCTTGCGCGCGGCAGGGGCGATGCCGGTCAGCATGATGGTCGGCTCCGAGCCGGTGACGGCGGCGGCGACAATCCGGGCGCGCGGCTTCAGTCCCAGCTTCTGGCCCATCTCCTTGCTGCCGACCAGCACCAGCGCAGCGCCGTCGACGATGCCGGAGGAATTGCCGGCATGGTGCACATGATTGATTTTTTCGACGGTAGTGTATTTGCGCAGCGCGGTCGCATCGAAACCCATCTGGCCGATCTGTTCGAAGGACGGGTTCAGGGCTGCCAGGTTTTCCATGGTGGTCTGGGCGCGGATGTATTCGTCATGGTCCAGCAGCACCAGGCCATTGAGGTCCTTGACTGCGACCAGCGACTTGCCGAAGCGGCCTTCGGCGCGGGCACGCGCGGCTTTCTGCTGCGACTGCACCGCAAAGCTGTCGACATCGCTGCGCGAGAAATTTTCCAGCGTCGCGATCAGGTCGGCGCCTATGCCTTGCGGCGCGAAGCCGGTGATCTGGTTGACCCGCGGATCCATGAACCAGGCGCCGCCGTCCGAACCCATGGCCCAGCGCGACATGCTTTCAACGCCGCCGGCCACTACCAGCTGCTCCTGGCCGGACATGACTTTCATCGCCGCCAGGTTGACCGATTCCAGGCCCGAAGCGCAAAAGCGCGATTGCGTCACGCCCGGCACCGACTGGTCCCAGCCGGCATACAGCACCGCGGTGCGGGCGATGTCGGCGCCTTGTTCGCCGACCGGCGTCACGCAGCCGAGCACGACATCGTCGACCTGCGAGGTATCGAGGCGGTTGCGCTGCTGCAGCGCCTGCAGCAGCTGGGCCAGCAGGTTGACCGGCGTGACCTGGTGCAGGCTGCCGTCTTTCTTGCCCTTGCCGCGCGGGGTCCGTACGGAATCGAAAATATAGGCTTCAGTCATAGCGTCTCCGGCTGGTATTTGCTTGCATGTGCTTGTATGCGCTTGTATGCGCTTGTATGTTTTAGTAATTATAATTACACTTCGATCGCTGTCTCGCTTGACGTCCGATCCATGCTGAATAGCCACTGTAGTTAAAGCAATGGCCAGCGTCAATTGGTAATCTACTCTAAACCAGGACAGGAATTGTCTGGAGCGCGATAGTAATTTCAATTACACATATGGCAAAACCACGATCAAACCATGGCCTCTGAGAAACAGAAAATCGTATTGGACCGCGCGCTGCTCAAGCCCTTGATCAGGCAAAGGATAGAAAACGCCGTGCTGGATCTGTTTTCAGAACGCGAATTCCGCAGTGTCGCCTATGGAGAAATCGCCAGCGCCGCCAGTGTCTCCCTGCAGACTATCTATAAATACTACGGCAGCAAGGAAGCGCTGCTGTTCGCCTGTCTCGAGGCCTGGCTGAGCACCCTGGCGTCGCGCATGCTCGATCACCTGCAAGGCATCGAGAGTTGCCAGGACAAGCTGCGCAAGGTGTTCTGGGTAGTGCTGGATTTTTTCGATCGTAATCCCAAGGTCAGCCAGCTGATCATGAGTTCGCTGCAGATCAGCGCATGGGGGCGCGACCGCACTTTCCGCCAGCCGGAAATGATGGAAGTCCTGATGAAAACCCTGGCCGACGGCAGGGCGCAAGGCGTGCTGACCGACGAAGTGGATGAAAAGATCCTGCTCGATTATTTCATCGGCATCCTGGAAAGGCTGGTGCACATGCACACCATGCGTGGCGAAAAAGAGCCGCTGGCCTTACAGGCCAATGCGCTGTTCAGGATGTTGTGGCGGGCCATCGCCAAGCCTGAACAGGTTTAGGCAAATCTGGCTTGCCCATAAAAAAATAGCGCGGGCAATAAAGCCGGCGCTATTTTCATTTGCGGCGCCGATAAGATTTTATTCCTTACCGGCCATGACAAATTTGTCTTATGCGAAATTCTTCGAAGCAAATTCCCAATTCGCCAATGCCCAGAATGCTTCCAGGTATTTTGGACGGGCGTTGCGGTAGTCGATGTAATAAGCGTGTTCCCAGACGTCGACGGTGATCAACGGCTTGGCGTCGGTGGTCAGCGGAGTGGCTGCGTTGGAAGTCGACACCAGGCCGAGCGAACCGTCAGCGTTCTTCACCAGCCATGCCCAGCCGGAGCCGAAAGTGCCGACTGCAGTCTTGGTCAGTTCTTCCTTGAACTTGTCGAACGAACCCCACTTGGCGTTGATCGCATCCGCCAGTGCGCCGGTTGGCGCGCCGCCGCCGCCTTTGCTTTGCGGCGACAGGCTGTGCCAGTAGAAAGTGTGATTCCAGATTTGCGCTGCATTGTTGAAAATGCCGCCGGAAGATTTCTTGACGATCTCTTCCAGAGTAGCGTTTTCGAATTCTGTGCCTGGAACCAGGTTGTTCAGGTTGGTCACATAGGTCTGGTGATGCTTACCATAGTGGAATTCCAGGGTTTCCTTGGAGATGTGCGGAGCCAGTGCGTCCAGATCGTACGGGAGAGGCGGGAGTGTGTGTGCCATGGTGCGTCCTTTCTATAGTTTTATTGGGATTACAAGGAAGCTGTTGCCTATACATCTATCTCGTGAACAGTTTCCCGGAGAGGGCTATTGTAAAGCGCTTAGCTATTCCATGCAGCATGCTCGCGCTTTTATTCAATCTGCAATGTGACTTGCGCCGCAAAGAAACATGTCCTCAATCAAGCGTCGCCTGCACGCTGTCTATGCCGACCTGGGCGCTGCCTTCAGCCAGCTGCACGGTAATCACGTGGCGCGGCTGCAGCGCCCGCGGTGTCCGGATGACCTGGCCTTTGGCGTCGGAGACGATGGCGTAGCCGCGCTCCAGAGTGCGCTGCGGATTCAGCAGTTCCAGCTGGGCGCTGAGCGCTGCCAATGCCTGGCGGCGATCGCGGTTTTGCGCAGCCATCGCGCCGTTGAGGCGACGGCTCTGCTCCAGCAGCGCAGTGCGGGATGCAACCGTGCTGGGTATGTGCGCAGCCAAGCGGGTGTGCAGATTCAACAGTGCATGGCGCGATTGCGTCAGCGGGATGCGGGTGGCGTGCAGCAGCCTGGCTTGCAGGCTTTGCAGCTTGACGCGTTCGTGGGCGATAGTGGTGGCCGGACTGCTCAGGCGCCGGCTCAGCCAGTCCAGCGTCTGGCTGGTTTCGGCCAGCCGCCGGCGCAAGGCGCGGGTCAGGTCGTCGGCATGGGTTTCCAATGTCGCCAGCCAGTCGGTGCGCGGCACCGTCGCCAGTTCGGCGGCGGCAGTCGGGGTGGCGGCGCGCAGGTCGGCGGCAAAATCGGCGATGGTGAAATCGGTTTCGTGGCCGACGCCGGAAATCACCGGCATGGGCGCGGCGACGATGGCGCGCGCCACCGCTTCATCATTGAACGACCACAAGTCTTCGATGCTGCCGCCGCCGCGGCACACCAACAGCAGTTCGCACTCGGCGCGTGCGGCGGCGGTATTGATGGCGCGCGCGATTTTCTCCGCCGCGCCGTCGCCTTGCACCGGTGTCGGATAAAGGATCACGCGCACATGCGGCGCACGGCGCGCCAGCGCGCTCAGGATGTCGCGCAGCGCAGCGGCCTGCAGGCTGGTGACGATGCCGATGGTGCGGGCGAATTGCGGCAGCGGCCGCTTGCGGGCCGGATCGAACAAGCCTTCCGCATTCAGTTTTTCTTTCAGGCGCAAGAACGCTTCGTACAGGTTGCCGACGCCGGCGCGCCGGATCGCTTCGACGTTGAGCTGGTAGTCGCCGCGCGCCGCATACAGCGTCACCAGCGCCCGCACTTCCACCTTGTCGCCGTCGCGCGGGGTGAAGCCGGCATGCTGGGCGCGGCCCTTGAACATCACGCCGCGCACTTGCGCCGCATCGTCTTTCAGCGTGAAGTACCAGTGGCCGGAAGCGTAACTTTTGAAATTCGATATTTCGCCCGCGACCCAGGCCAGCGGGAAGCTGCGTTCCAGCAAACGCGCCACGGCTTGATTCAAGGCAGAAACCGTCAGTACTGGCGGTCCGCTGGAACGGTTGTCGGTGTCGCTGGAGAAATTCATACGGGCTTTCCGGGGTTCTTGATTGGCTGGAGCGTTGCCATTGTAAAGCACGGTCGCTGAACATCAATGGAAAAGCGAAACAAATCAAGGGCTTGTCCAGATTGCAGTGTGCTTGCGCACAAGCTTATCCACAAATTCTGTGGGTAACTGTGGATCAGCCGCGGCTTGTGGATATCCGTCGCCGCGGCTGTGGCAAAACCACCGGGAAAGATGCAGGAAAATCGTCGCCGCTATCTGTAAACGGCTGTTTAAGCTGCATTTGCACCTATCACCAACAATAGTGAAAAGGCGTTTCCAATCAAGGACTTCGCGTGAATCCAGTGGGCTTGTGCACAAAGTTATCCCCAAAATCTGTGGAGAACTTTGCCGAGATGGCGCCCGAAGATCCTGCACGTTTTTCGTGCAGCACGAAAAAATCCTTTCAAATCATCGGCTTAAGTTTCGAACTAAGTACTTGTCCACAATCTTGTTCACATAATATGTGTGGAACTTCGGATGGCAAGCGCCGGGCGCTGTTTCAGGCTGCTTTTATCCAGCCGTTGTGCGCCAGCCAGGACTCGAACAGGCGCGGCCAGGCATGCGGCTGGCTGCCCGGTTTCCCCAGTCCCCAGCCATGTCCGCCATCCTGGAACACATGCATTTCGGCCGGGATCTGCGCGGCCTTGAGCGCGTTGAACATCAGCAGGCTGTTCTGGATCGGCGCAATCGGATCGTCCGCGGCTTGCGCCAGGAAAGTTGGCGGCATGCCGCTGCCGACATGCCGTTCCACCGAAAATTCTTCGCTGGCGGCAAGGTCCGGGTGCTTGCCGACGATTTCACGGCGCGAGCGCGTGTTGTCGTAGGGCGGCATGAAAGTAAGCACGGGATAGATCAAGCCGGCGAAATCGGGGCGGGCGGAAAACTGGTCGGCGGCGTCGATGGCCGCGTAACGCCGGGCGTCCGGTTCCGCTGCCGTGGTTCCCGCCAGATGTCCGCCGGCGGAAAAACCGAGGATGCCGATGCGATTGGCCGCCAGCCCATACTTTGGCGCCAGCGCCTTGATCAGCCGCATGGCTCGCTGGCCATCCTGGAACGGTGCGATGTTTGACCAGCCTTCGCCGGGCAAGCGATAGACCAGTTCGAATACGGTGACGCCAAGCGATTGCAGCCATTGGGCTGCCGGGATGCTTTCGCTGCCTCGCTCGATATGCCCATAGCCGCCGCCGGCAATCACCAGTACCGCGCTGCCGTCAGGCCGCTCGGGACGATAGACCACCAGGCGCGGGCGCGAGACGTTGGTGACCGATCCTTTGGCATTGGTCTGTTCCGGCCCTTCGGGACCGTTTCCTCCGGGCGGCCTGGACCAGAGCGGAATCTCCTGCTGTTCCGCGGATGAGGATGCCGCGTAAAGATAGCGTGGAGCGACCAGCGCCGATGCTCCCATGGCGCCCATTCCTAACAAGGTCCGCCGTTTGATGTTGTCCATGTCAAAAGTCCCGTTGAAATTGCCGATGTGGTTACGCCACTGATCATAAGAGGGCGGTAGGCCAATGTAAAATATAATAAAAACGGCATCTCCATACTTTGTATGTATCGATGTATTACATTGAGGCCAGCATGGAATTGAGACACTTGCGTTATTTTGTGGTCGTTGCCGAAGAGAGGAATTTCACGCGTGCGGCGAAACGGCTGAGCATGCAGCAACCTCCGCTCAGCCAGCAGATCCGCATGCTGGAGAACGAACTGGGATTTGCGCTGTTCCACCGGCATCCGAAAGGCGTCGACCTGAGCATCGGCGGCGAGGTGTTTTTGCACGAGGCGAAATCGATCCTGGCAAATGTCGCCCAAGGCACGCAGCGCGCGGCGCGTGCGGCAAACGGGATCGAAGGCATCATTTCGGTAGGGTTCACCAGTTCGGCTGCGGCGCATCCCTTGATTCCAGAAATCCTGCGGGCGCACCGCGCGGCAAAACCTGGCGTCGCCGTCAAATTCAGCGAAGGCAATGCGGCCGAACTGACGAACGCGGTCGCTTCGGGAAAACTCGATCTCGGGTTCCTGCGCATGCCGGTTAGCCGTCCACCCGGGCTGGCGTTCCATCGCCTGCTGGACGAAGAAATGCTGCTGGTGCTGCCAGTCGGCCATGCGCTTTTGCAAAAGCGGCCGAAAAAAGGCATGCCGGTGATTTCCCTGAAGTCGTTGCGCGACGAGCAGTTCATCCTGGTCCGCAACCCGGGCGCTACAGGCATGTATTCCAGTTTTATCGATGCCTGCGTACGCGCCGGATTCTCGCCCAGCATCGCGGTCGAAGTCGACCGCATGCTGACCAATATCTGCCTGGTAGCCGCCGGCGTCGGCATTTCCGTCGTGCCGGCATCCATGAACTGTTTCCACACCGACCAGGTGGCGTATTGCCGTGTGCTTGAAAGCGGCGGCGGATTCAGCGCGCCGTTAACGCTGATCTGCAGGCAAGCGGACACGCTGCCTGCCGTGCAACATTTCCTGGCCGAGGCCGGCCGTTTTGCCAGAGTGGACGGATGAAATCTGCACGTTTTTGATGCAGCACAAAAAAGTCCTTTGAAATCATGGACTTCGATGTACGGTTTTGGACTTGTCCACAGTCTTGTTCACATAATATGTGCGGAACTTGGAGCGTTGCCCGGCCGCTCTGAAATTAAGTGAAAAAATTTCCGCTCCGCAACGCCGCTCGCCCTTGCTCACAAGCCTTCAACAAGTTACATTCTGCATCCATGCTGATGAACCCCTCATCTGCATTTGCCGATATTGAATGCGATTTCACCAAGGAGTTTCTTTTGTTTGCCATTATTCAAGCTGCGGGCTGGCCGATCTGGCTGTTGCTGATTGCCTCCATCATTGCCACCGCATTGATTATCGAACGTCTGGTTTACCTGCGCCGGCCGCGCATCCTGCCGCCGCAGCTGCTGCAGGAAGTGATACGGGTTTATCACAACGGCAAGATCAACACCGAAGTCCTGACCAACCTGGAAACCAACTCGCCGCTGGGCCGGGTGCTGGCTGCCGGCCTGCGCAACGTCGATGCGCCGCGCGACCTGATGAAAGAATCGATCGAGGAAGCCGGCCAGGCTACCGCGCATGAACTGGAACGATTCCTCACCACGCTCGGTACGATTGCCTCGCTGGCGCCGCTGATGGGCCTGTTCGGCACCGTGGTCGGCATGATCGAGATTTTTGGCGCGACCAATGGCGCCGGCGCCGATCCGGCGCAGCTGGGCCACGGCATTTCGGTGGCCCTGTACAACACCGGCTTCGGCCTGGCGATCGCCATGCCGGCGCTGATTTTCTATCGCCATTTCCGCGCGCTGGTAGACAGCTTCATCGTTGACATGGAGCAGCAGGCTGTGAAATTTGTCGATACCGTTCATGGCGCGCGCAAATGAATTTTCGCAAAGGCAAGGGCCGCGACGACCCTGAAATCAACCTGATTCCGTTTATCGACGTCTTGCTGGTGATCGTCATTTTCCTGATGGTCACCACCAGCTACAGCAAGTTCACCGCGCTGCAGATCACCTTGCCGACGGCCGACGCCGACAAGGCGATGGTGCAGCCGCAGGAAATCAACGTCGCCGTCAATCCGCAAGGGCAGTATGCGGTCAACAATGTCCAGGTCTCGTCGAAGGATGCGGCATCGCTGGCGCTCGACCTGAAGAACGCGGTGCAGGCCGACGGCAAGTCCAAGGGCGACCCGGTGGTGATCATCAACGCCGACGCCATGGCGACCCATCAGACCGTGATCAATGTGCTGGAAGCGGCGCGCCTGGCCGGTTTCGACAAGATCACGTTTGCCGCCCAGACTAGTGGGCACAAATAGGCCTTCGCTGGAATCGGTCCTGAGCGCCGCCTGGCAGCGGCGCGGTTTGCTGGCATGCCTGCTGTGGCCGCTGTCGCTGCTGTTCGGCCTGGCGGCGGCGCTGCGGCGCCGTTGGTACGCCGCCGGCTGGCAAGCCAGCACGCGTTTGCCGGTGCCGGTGATCGTGGTCGGCAACATCTTTGTCGGCGGCACCGGCAAGACGCCGTTGACGATCTGGCTGGTGCAAGCGCTGCGCCAGGCTGGTTATGTGCCGGGCGTGATTTCGCGCGGTTATGCCGCGCAGTCCGGCGACGGCCAGGCCGCGGTACGACATGTGACCCCAGCGTCGCTGGCTGCCGAAGTTGGCGACGAGCCTTTGCTGATAGCCGCTCGCGCGCAATGCCCGGTGGTGATCGGCCGCAACCGGGTAGCTGCCGCCGAAGCGCTGTTGCAGGCGCATCCTGAAGTCAACCTGATCCTGTCGGACGACGGTCTGCAGCACTATCGCTTGCAGCGCGACATCGAAATCGTGCTGTTCGATGCGCGCGGCGCCGGCAACGGCTGGCTGCTGCCGGCCGGGCCGCTGCGCGAGCCGGCAAGCCGCCGCCGCGACTTTACCGTGGTGAATGCGGCAACCATCCCGGCCTCCATGCCGGCTTCCGCCATCCGCATGCAGCTGGTGGGCGAGCAGGCCGAGCAGCTTGGCGATCCGGGCCGGACCCGGCCGCTGGCCAGCCTGCAGGACCCGGCCTTGCGGCTTGCCGCCGCCGCCGGCATCGGCAATCCGCAGCGGTTTTTTTCGCTGCTGAGCGCGGCTGGATTGAAGTTCGAGGCGCTCGCCTTGCCCGATCATCATGACTTTTCCGGCAACCCGTTTGCCGCGCTCCAGGCCGAGATCATCCTGATAACTGAAAAGGATGCAGTAAAATGTCGGCAAATAGAAACCATCAGGAACGATCCGCGCATCTGGGTCGTTCCCGTGACGGCGCAGATCGATGCTGCGCTGTCGCACCAAATTCTGGAGAAACTCCGTGGACATTCGACTGCTTGACATCCTGGTTTGCCCGATCTGCAAAGGTCCGCTGCATTACGATAAAAAAGCCCAGGAACTGATTTGCAACGCCGACAAGCTGGCTTATCCGGTGCGCGACGGCATCCCTATCATGTGGGCCGACCAGGCGCGCGACCTCAACAGCCCGGCTGCGCCGGCTGCAACTCCTGCGGCATAAGCGGCGTTTATCGTGAGTTCGAGCAAGCCTTTCACCGTCATCATTCCGGCGCGGCTGGCGTCTACCCGGCTGCCTAACAAGCCGCTGGCCGACATCGGCGGCAAGCCGATGATCGTGCGCACCGCCGAGCGCGCCGCGCTGTCCGGCGCGGCGCAGGTCATCGTGGCGACCGACCATGCCGAAATCCTGGCGGTCTGCGCCCAGCATGGCATCGCCGCACGCCTGACGCGCGCCGACCATCCGTCCGGCACCGACCGCATTGCCGAAGTGGCAGCGGCGCTGGGACTGGCGGCCGACGCCGTGGTGGTGAACGTGCAGGGCGACGAACCGATGATCGAGCCGGAACTGATCGCCGCCACCGCGGCGCAGATCACCGGCGAGGTGCCGATGGCGACCGCGGCGCACGCGATCGACTCGGCGGCGGATGCCTTCAATCCGAATGTGGTCAAGGTGGTATTGAACCAGGCCGGGCGCGCACTGTATTTTTCACGGGCGACGATTCCCTGGCACCGCGACGGTTTTGCGCAATCGCGCCAGGATTTGCCGTCAGGCTACCTGCCGCTGCGCCATATCGGCCTGTACGCATACAGCAATGGTTTTTTGCAAACCTATCCGACCCTGGCGGTGTCGCCGCTGGAACAGGTCGAGGCGCTGGAGCAGTTGCGGGTGCTGTGGCACGGCTATCCGATTGCAGTGCACATTGCGCCGGCGGCGCCTGCAGTGGGTGTGGATACGCCGGAAGACCTGGAGCGGGTAAGACGTTTTTTCAGCGCTTGACAGCGTGCAAAAAGAGCGCAAAGGCATCACGCAGCGGGCGGGAAATTATCGTTGAACCAACAGAAATAGTGCCGCGGACTGGCTGTTTGGTAAAATTGTATGGTAAGTTTCATGCAAAGATAGCGTGGTACAAATAAAAGCATATCGGAGACGTCGCAGCAAACCCAGCAACCATTGGGCGCGCCGTCGCCACAATCAATTCACAAACTCACCTTAGGACTTTAACATGCGCCTCATCCTTTTAGGAGCGCCTGGTGCCGGTAAAGGCACGCAAGCGACTTTCATTAAAGAGAAATTCAACATTCCGCAGATTTCCACGGGCGACATGTTGCGCGCAGCAGTCAAGGCCGGCACTCCGCTCGGCGTCGAAGCGAAGAAGGTGATGGATGCAGGCGGCCTGGTTTCCGACGACATCATCATCGGCCTGGTCAAGGACCGGCTGAAGCAGCCGGATTGCGCCAACGGCTATCTGTTCGACGGTTTTCCGCGCACCATTCCGCAGGCTGACGCCATGAAGGACGCCGGCGTGAAGATCGACTATGTGCTGGAAATCGACGTTCCCGACAGCGCCATCATTGAACGCATGAGCGGCCGCCGCGTGCATTTGTCGTCCGGCCGCACCTACCATGCCAAGTTCAATCCGCCCAAGGTCGAAGGCAAGGACGACGTCACCGGCGAAGACCTGATCCAGCGAGACGACGACAAGGAAGAAACCGTCAAGAAGCGCCTGTCGGTTTATCACGAACAGACCGAGGTGCTGGTCAACTATTACGGCGACTGGGCCAAGGCCGGGTTGCCGGGCGCTCCCAAGTACCGCAAGATCGCCGGCGTCGGTCCGGTTGAACAAATACGCGACAGCGCGTTTGCGGCGTTGGAAGCATAAACAAAAGCGGACTTCGGTCCGCTTTTTCTTTTGATCAACAAAATAATTTAGAATTCACCAGGGATCATTCGTCAGGACCGATCAACAGCACAGCAGCAAACCAGCCCGCCTAACTCTCCAAGAACAACAGGGCAGCGAGAAGAAATGCATTACGCAGTATTGACCGGCAGTCCACCCATTGGGATACATGGTTGCAGGTGAAATGGTGTAGTTGTTTTACTTTGTCGTGACGCCGTACAAAAAAACTGGAGGAGTCAACATGGCATCAAGTCTATGGTTTGCCGTCGCTTGCGGCATCATTGCCGTTGTCTATGGGCTGGTCTCGCGCAACTGGATCCTGAAACAGGATCCCGGAAATGCGCGCATGCAGGAAATTGCCGCGGCGATCCAGCAGGGAGCAGCGGCCTACCTGGCGCGCCAGTACCGCACCATCGCCATCGTCGGCGTGGTGCTGTTCATCATTATCGCGATACTGCCTGGACTGGGCCTGGTGACCGCGGCCGGTTTCCTGATCGGCGCGGTGCTGTCGGGAGCCTGCGGCTTCATCGGCATGAATGTCTCGGTGCGCGCCAATGTGCGCACCGCGCAGGCCGCCACCAAGGGCATGGGGCCGGCGCTGGACGTCGCTTTCCGCGGCGGCGCCATCACCGGCATGCTGGTGGTCGGGCTGGGGCTGCTGGGCGTGGCCTTGTTCTTCTTGTGGCTGCTGGCGTTCGCCGGACCCTCCGGACTTTCCCTGCACGACATCATCTGGCCTTTGATCGGACTGGCGTTCGGCGCTTCCCTGATTTCGATTTTCGCGCGTCTCGGCGGCGGCATCTTTACCAAAGGAGCCGATGTCGGCGCCGACCTGGTAGGCAAGGTGGAAGCCGGCATCCCGGAGGACGATCCGCGCAATCCCGCGGTGATCGCCGATAACGTCGGCGACAATGTCGGCGACTGCGCCGGCATGGCGGCCGACCTGTTCGAAACCTATGTGGTGACGCTGATCGCCACCATGCTGCTGGGTTCCCTGCTGATCCATGGCGCCGAACTGCAAGCCGTGCTGTATCCGCTGGCTCTGGGCGGGGTGTCTATCCTGGCTTCCATCGTCGGCTGTTCCATGGTCAAGGCCAAGCCGGGCAAGAAAATCATGTCGGCCTTGTATACCGGCCTGTGGTGGGCGGCGATCCTGAGCCTGATCGGCTTTGTTGTGGTGACCTGGCTGATCCTGCCGGAACCGATGCGGGTGCCGATGATGGGCTCGGCCCTGATCGGCATCGTGCTGACCGGCCTGATGGTGTATATCACCGAGTATTACACCGGCACCGATTTCAAGCCGGTGCGCCACATTGCGCAAGCCTCCACCACCGGCCACGGCACCAACATCATCGCCGGTCTTGGGGTCTCGATGAAATCGACTGCATATCCGGTGCTGGCGGTGTGCATCGCCATCCTGGCTTCTTACTGGCTGGGCGGCCTGTACGGCATTGCGATTGCCGCTACCGCCATGCTGTCGATGGCCGGCATCATTGTCGCGCTGGACGCCTATGGCCCGATTACCGACAACGCCGGCGGCATCGCCGAGATGTCGGGCTTGCCTGATTCGGTGCGGGCGATTACCGATCCGCTGGACGCGGTCGGCAACACCACCAAGGCGGTCACCAAGGGTTACGCCATCGGCTCGGCGGGCCTGGCGGCGCTGGTGCTGTTCGCCGATTACACCCATGCGCTCGACTCGGTGGGGAAAAGCACGGTATTCGATTTGTCGAATCCGCTGGTGATTGTCGGCCTGTTCATCGGCGGCCTGATTCCCTACCTGTTCGGGGCGATGGCGATGGAAGCGGTGGGGCGCGCAGCCGGCGCGGTAGTGATCGAAGTGCGGCGCCAGTTCCGCGACATCAAGGGCATCATGGACGGCAGCGGCAAACCGGAGTACGACAAGGCGGTCGACATGCTGACTTCATCGGCCATCAAGGAAATGATCATCCCGTCGCTGCTGCCGGTGGTGGTGCCGATCCTGGTCGGCCTGATACTGGGACCGGCAGCCTTGGGCGGTTTGCTGATGGGGACCATCGTCACCGGCCTGTTCGTGGCGATTTCGATGACCACCGGCGGCGGCGCCTGGGACAATGCCAAGAAATACATCGAGGATGGCAACCATGGCGGCAAGGGCTCGGAAGCGCACAAGGCGGCGGTGACCGGCGACACGGTCGGCGATCCTTACAAGGATACGGCGGGCCCGGCGGTCAATCCCCTGATCAAGATCATCAATATCGTGGCCTTGCTGCTGGTGCCGCTGCTGCCGGCTTCGGGCATGCAGCAGGCGGCGGCAGGCGCGCCGGTGGTGCTGGTGCCTGTGCCGGTAACCGCCCCGGCGACGGCAGTGATCGTCGACAACGGCGCGGCCCCGGCCCCGGCTTCTTCGCCGGCGACTGTTATCTACTTTGAATCCGGCAAGGCGGAAGCCCCGGCCGATACCGCTGAAAAATTGGCCGTCGTGGTGGATGCGGCGAAAGCCAAGGCCGGTTCCAAAGTCGTGGTCAGCGGCTTCCACGACACCACCGGCGACCCGGCCAAGAACGAGGAAATTTCCAAGGAGCGCGCCAAGAGCGTGAAAGCGATCCTGCTGATCGCAGGCGTGGCCGAAGACGCCATCGTGCTGGAAAAACCGCAAGTGACCACCGGCAGCGGCGATAACGCTCAGGCGCGGCGGGTCGAAGTCAGCGTCCGCTAGCCATTTGGCGAGGGCTGGGGAGCGGCAGGTGCAGCCTGCCGCTCCCTTTTATCTTCAGTCGGGCCCTACACAAATTTCTTCTCCCTGTTACTCTTCATATCCATGGAGACAAAACAAAAAACGGGCCTTATCCTGACCGGCGGCGGCGCCCGCGCGGCTTACCAGGTTGGCGTGATGGATGCGGTGGCGTCCATCTTGCGCGAGCAGGGCTGGGCGCCGGAACAGAATCCCTTCGATATCATTTGCGGCACGTCCGCCGGCGCCATCAACGCCACGGCGCTGGCTTGCCGGGTCGAGAACTTCGGCCTGGGCGTGCAAAAGCTGATGGATGTCTGGGAACACTTCACGGTTGAACAGGTATACCGCGCCGATTCGCTTGGCGTGCTGCGCTCGGGGGCGCGCTGGCTGTCCCTGCTGTCGTTCGGCTGGCTGCTGCGCAAATGGCATGCGCATCCGCCCAATTCCCTGCTCGACAATACGCCGCTGATTACCTTGCTGCACCGGCTGCTGGACCTGGAGCGGCTCGATGCGGCGCTGGTCAACGGCCACCTGCTGGCGCTGGCGATCACCGCATCCTCATACAGCGGCGGCCAGCACATTACCTTTTACCAGAGCGCCGTCGAAATCCAGGGCTGGACCCGCAGCCAGCGGCGGGCGGTCAGGGACCAGATCAATGTCGGACATTTGCTGGCGTCGTCGGCGATTCCTTTCATTTTTCCGGCGATCCCGATTTATTGCGACGGCCGCCGCGAATATTTCGGCGACGGTTCGATGCGCCAGCTGGCGCCGATTTCTCCGGCGATCCACCTGGGCGCCAGCAAGGTGCTGGTGGTGGGCGCAGGGCGCCGCAAGGAAGCGCCCACCGATGCGCCCGTGTTTGCCCGTTACCCCAGCCTGGCGCAGATCGCCAGCCATGCCTTGTCCAGCATTTTCCTGGATGGGCTGGCGGTGGATATCGAACGGCTGGAGCGCATCAATCACACGCTTTCCTTCCTGACGGACGAGCAACGCCAGCGCACGCCGCTGAAACCTGTGGAAATGCTGATCATTTCACCGTCGGAACAGATCGATGATATTGCCACCAAACATTTCGGCAGCTTGCCATTGCCGATCCGCACCTTGCTCGGCGGCCTTGGCGCCAAGGACGCGCACGGCGGCGGTCTCGCCTCTTATCTGTTGTTCGAATCGGGATATACACGTGAACTGATACGCATGGGCCAGAAAGATACGCTGGCGCGGCGCGACGAAGTGGCCGATTTTTTTGGTCCGAGCCCGGCTGCCAGGCAAGCGGCGGAGAACTTGTGATCGGTAAATATTGTCAAATATTGCAACACTTGCAGCCGTGACAAGGATACGGGTTGATTCGTTTTCATCAACACGTTACCCTACGGTATCAGAACCATAAAATATTAAATTTATGAAAAGCCACGCAACCCGGCGCCATTTCCCTGGTCTAAGTTCCGATTTCGCCGCGGCTATATTGCGTAACGGAATCTTGCTGTTGCTTGGCTTGCTGCTGTCTTTTCAAGTATTTGCAAGGGAATCCCCGCCGCAGGATGTGGTTTCGGTAGGCCAGTTGCCGCAGGAAGCGCAAGCGACATTGATACTGATTAAGCAGGGCGGACCGTTCCCGTACGCCAAGGATGGCGTGGTATTCGGCAATTATGAAGGGATGCTGCCCAGGCAGCGGCGCGGGTATTACCACGAATTCACGGTGAAAACGCCGCGTGCCCGCAACCGCGGCGCACGCCGGATCATCGCCGGCGGCAATCCACAGACTTCAGGCGAGTATTACTACACTGATAATCATTATCAAACTTTCAGACGCATCCAAGAGTGACTGAGATACAAAAACAACAGCAATCCATCATCATTGCTCTAGCTGAGGGAAAAATGAGTTTGTTTAAAACCGTACCGCCAAATGTAGTGCAGTCCATCCGCGCCTTCCGTGTGACCGACCTGCAGGCGGAGGCCAACCGCCTCGGGCAGCATTTCCTGTATGCGTATTGCGCGGAAGCAACGACTAAACAGCAAGTGCTGGCAAATATTGCCCACGCCTTCCATTTTCCCAAGCATTTCGGCAAGAATTTCGACGCCCTGGCCGATTGCCTGACCGACCTGGCACACAAAGCCGGCCCGCAGCCGGGTTTCATTGTGGTGATCGAACAACTGCCGAATACCCCCAAGTTCGACAAGGAAGCGCGGGAAACCCTGCTCGACGTATTCCGCGACAGCGCCGATTTCTGGGCCGACAAAAAAGTAGCTTTCCGCGTTTTTTATTCATTCCAGTAACACTGTCTTAATCAAAATTTACCGCTGTTTTTAATCAAAAACAGCATTGCAACGGGTACAATGCGCGCCATGAGAAGCATTGTTATCCTGATTTCCGGGCGTGGCAGCAACATGCAAGCCATCGTCCGCGCCGCTCAAACCGAACAATGGCCTGCCAGAATCGCCGCTGTCATCAGCAACCGGGCAGATGCCGAGGGTTTGAAATTTGCCGCTGCCCAAGGCATTCCAACGGCAGTGGTTGCGAATAAAGACTATCCTGATCGTGAACAGTTCGACGCCGCCTTACGCGTCGTGATTGACGGATTTGCCCCGGACCTGGTGGTGCTGGCGGGTTTCATGCGTATCCTGACTGCGCCGCTGGTGGAACATTATGCCGGCCGCATGCTGAATATCCATCCCTCTTTGCTGCCGAGTTTCCCGGGAATGGCGACCCACAGGCAAGCGCTGCAGGCCGGCGTCAAGGTGCATGGCGCGACCGTGCATTTTGTCACGCCGACGCTGGACCATGGCCCGATCGTGGCGCAGGCCGTGGTGCCGGTGCTGGAAGACGATACCGAACAGCTGCTGGAGCAGCGCGTGCTGGTCGAAGAGCATCAGCTATATCCGCGCGCAGTGCGCTGGTTTGTCGAAAATCGGCTGAGCATCGAAGATGGACGAGTGCATAACAGTGCGGCTCCGCACGAACGCTAATACCGGCGTTTGGCAAGCCCGAGCGCGACCAACAGATTAAAAAGATTTTTATGAAAGATTCATTATGAGATTGCCTCCCGCGATCATCGGTCACACCGAAGAAGTCTTGCGCGAAATTTTGCGTTTTACCGGCCCCGCCGACGGCACTTTGTCGCGCTATTTCCGCGATCATCCGAAGCTCGGTTCGCGCGAGCGCGGCGTGATTGCCGAAGCGGTCTACGGCCTGCTGCGCAACAAGGCGATCTACGCCAGTTTCGCCGAATCCGGCAACGGCCCGACCATGCGCCGCATGACCCTGCTGGGCCTGGCCGACGCGGTCAGCATCGAGTCGCTGGGCGGCTTGTCTGAAGAAGAAACCGAATGGCTGACACGGGTCGCCGAGATCGACCGTAACCTGATGCCGCCGCTGATGCGTTCGAATTTGCCGCAATGGCTGTTCGACAAACTGGTGGCGCGCGACGGCGAAGCCGCTACCTTGCAGTTGGCGCATGCGATGAACCAGCCGGCGCCGCTTGACCTGCGTGTGAATTCGCTCAAGGCTAACCGGGAAGACGTCATTGCCGCCTTGGCTGAAGCGCCGATCTTGTGCGAGCCGACCCCTTATGCGCCGCTTGGCTTGCGCGTCATCAAGAAGCCGACTTTGCAAAACCTGCCGCTGTTCAAGAGCGGCGCGATCGAGGTGCAGGATGAAGGCAGCCAGCTGCTGGCGCAGATCGTCGGCGCCAAGCGCGGCGAGATGGTCGTCGATTTCTGCGCCGGTGCCGGCGGCAAGACGCTGGCCCTGGGCGCGACGATGCGCAACACCGGTCGCCTGTATGCTTTCGACGTTTCCGAGAAACGCCTGGCGAAACTCAAGCCGCGCATGGCGCGCAGCGGCCTGTCCAACATCCATCCGGTATTGATCGCGCACGAGAACGACGGCAAGGTAAAGCGCCTGGCCGGCAAGATCGACCGGGTGCTGGTCGATGCGCCGTGCAGCGGCCTCGGCACGCTGCGCCGCAATCCCGACGTCAAATGGCGGCAGACGCCGGAAGCGATTGTCGAGATGAATGCCAAGCAGATCGCGATCCTGTCCAGCGCTGCGCGCCTGGTCAAGTCTGGCGGCCGCCTGGTGTACGGCACCTGCAGCTTGCTGGATGAGGAAAACGACGCGATCGCGGCGCAGTTCCTGGCCAGCCACGAAGATTTCTCGCTGGTGCCGATGAAAGATGTGCTGGCCGAGCAAAAGATTGAACTGGAGATGGGCGACTATCTCAAACTGTTGCCGCACCAGCACCAGACCGACGGTTTCTTTGCCGCGGTGTTCGTGCGCAAATAAGCAAGCGGCTCGACTGATGACGTAACCGCCAGGACGTTACGCTGTACGCAAAATAATGCCAGATATCTTTACCGAACTACTCAACGACCTGCTGAACAGCTTGCGTGCGCCGGGTTTGCCGGCGCAGGTCGGCTTGCTGCTGTTGTGCGTAGGCCTGGGCTGGCTGCTGGCTCGCCTGCTGCGGCGCACTTTCAGCGTCAGTACGGTGCAGCCGGCGGCGATGCAGATCGGGCTCGGCAGTTTTGCCAAGGTCTTGACTCCCATCATTACCTTGCTTTTGCTGATACTGGTCAAACTGGCGCTGCAGAAATGGCATCAGCCGGTGGATATCATGCGGCTGGTGATCCCATTGGTGGCTTCGCTGGCGCTGATGCGTTTCGTGTTTTATGTCTTGCGCCGGGTTTTCGCGCGCAACAGCGGCGTCGGCACCTTCCTGCTGCTGTTTGAAAAGAGTTTCGGCGTGCTGGTCTGGATCGGCTTGCTGCTGTACATCACCGGCTGGTGGCCGGACCTGTTCGATTACCTGGACAGCACGGTGCTGCCTATCGGTCGCTACAAGGTGTCGCTGCTGGCGATCATGCAAGCGCTGGTCTCGGTGCTGGTGACGCTGGTGATTGCCTTGTGGGCCGGCGCGGCGCTGGAAGAGCGCCTGATGCGCGTCAACACCGTGCATTCCTCGGTGCGCACGGTGGTGGCGCGCATGGCGCGCGCTGTCCTGATCCTGATTGCCGTATTGCTCAGCCTGTCGCTGGTGGGCATCGACCTGACGGTGCTGTCGGTATTCGGCGGTGCGCTGGGTGTGGCGCTGGGGCTTGGTTTACAGAAAATCGCCAGCAGCTATGTGTCGGGCTTCGTGATTTTGCTGGAGCGCAGCCTGGCGATCGGCGATATGGTCGGGGTCAGCACATTTTACGGCAAGGTGGTCCAGATCAACAGCCGCTACACTGTGCTGCAGGGGCTGGACGGGATCGATACGGTGGTGCCGAATGAAGTCTTCATGATCAATTCGGTGCAGAATTATTCGCTGACCAACCGCGTGCTGCGCCTGGCGACGCATGTGACGATCGAGCATCAGGACGATGTCGAAAGCGTATTGCTGCTGCTGGAGCAGGTTGTGGTCGAGGTTGACCGTGTGTCGCACGAAATCTTGCCGCAGGCCTTGCTGCTGAAGATCGGTCCGGACGGGTTAGAGCTAGAGGTCGGATTCTGGATCACGGATCCGGAGAACGGCCGGCTGAATGTGTTGTCTGATGTTAACCGTGCTATCTGGCGCGTGTTGCAAGCCCGTCACATTAAGGTTGCACAAGTGAAACGAGATATCAGGATGATGCAAGAGACGGAGTTGCACAAAGGCAATTTCGACGCCGATTCACAACAAGATTTGCCATCAGATCGCCTGCGTGGCGCGCCAAAACCTAAAAACATCTAATAATAAGGGTACAATTGCACTCGAAATTCGGGTAACTGTTCGGTAACTACCCGTCAACTTACCCGTATCTCACTGTAAAATAAGCAGTGGCATCATCTACCCATCTACACATGGAGTACACATAGTGTTCAATGCAATACTCGATTTCTTATCGAATGGCGTAACAGGCGCGAGCGCCTGGCAGGTCGTCGTGTTCACGCTGGTCGTGACGCATATCACGATTGCTGCAGTGACTATTTTCCTGCACCGTTGCCAGGCTCACCGCGCGCTCGACCTGCACGCGATTCCAAGTCATTTCTTCCGTTTCTGGCTGTGGCTGACGACCGGCATGGTGACCAAGGAATGGGCTTCGATCCACCGCAAGCATCATGCAAAGTGCGATACCGAGGAAGATCCGCATAGCCCGGTAACGCGCGGCATCAAGAAAGTATTCTGGGAAGGCGCGGAGCTGTACCGTGCAGAATCCAAGAACCTGGAAACCATGGAAAAATTCGGCCATGGCACACCGGACGACTGGATCGAGAGAAACCTGTATACCAAGCACAGCGCCCTGGGCATCGTGGCCATGCTGTTTATCGACATCATGCTGTTCGGCGTCATCGGCGTCAGCGTCTGGGCCGTGCAAATGGTCTGGATCCCGATTACCGCTGCCGGCATCATCAACGGCATCGGCCACTACTGGGGCTATCGCAACTACGATTGCAACGATGCGGCGACCAACATCATCCCGTTCGGCATCATCATCGGCGGCGAAGAGCTGCACAACAATCACCACACCTTCGGCACTTCCGCCAAGTTGTCGTCGAAGTGGTACGAGTTCGACATCGGCTGGATGTATATCCGCATGCTGGAAATCTGCGGCCTGGCCAAGGTCAAGAAAATCGCGCCTGCGCCAAAATTCAACCACGCCAAGCTGGTGCCGGACCTGGACACGCTGCAATCGGTGATCGCCAACCGCTACGACGTCATGGCCAAGTACGCCAAATCGTTGAAGAGCGCCTGGCATGAAGAGCGCGGCCAGCTGACAGACAAAGCCAAGCAGGGCGCCGTTTTCCTGAAGTCGTCGAAGAAGCTGCTGCAACGCGAACCGACCAAGCTGGAAGCGCCGCAGAAGCAGCAATTGACTGAGTTGTTCCTGCATAGCAAAGCGCTGCAAACCATGCACGAGATGCGGGTTGAGCTGGGTGCGATATGGGAGCGTTCACACTTCACGCGCGATCAGTTGCTGCATCAGCTGCAAGACTGGTGCGCACGTGCCGAAGCGTCGGGCATCAAGTCGCTGCAGGATTTCTCGCTGCGCCTGCGCAGTTATTCCTGAGCCGCGGGACAGGGCGCTGATGTATTGAGGCGTCCCGATCCTGCCAAGAAAACGGTCCATGCAAATCGGGCCGTTTTTTTTCGCCTGACGTATTTTGCGGGAGGCATTGCCGCATCCGGCCTGGATGCCTGCGGCAGCGTAGGGACGTAAAAAAGCCCCGCAGGACAGAGTCTTGCGGGGCTTTTTGCAGAGCAGGATCAATTACTTGATCTTGGTCTCTTTGTATTCAACGTGCTTACGAACCTTCGGGTCGAACTTCATGATCGACATTTTTTCCGGCGTCGTACGCTTGTTTTTTGTGGTGGTGTAGAAATGACCTGTACCTGCGGTCGATTCCAGCTTGATTTTGTCGCGGCCTGATTTCGCCATGATTCTTCCTTTATTCTGCTAGTTAGACTTTTTCGCCACGAGCGCGCAAATCGGTCAACACGGCATCGATGCCGATTTTGTCGATCACGCGCAAGCCGGCGTTGGACAAGCGCAGGGAGACCCAGCGATTTTCAGACTCAACGAAAATGCGGCGATTTTGCAAGTTAGGCAAAAAGCGACGTTTCGTCTTGTTGTTTGCATGGGAAACGTTGTTGCCGACCATCGGCCCCTTCCCGGTGACTTGGCAGACACGTGCCATGTTTTTACTCCTAAAAGATTTCCGAAACTGGAAAAAAGGAGAGTATATATAAAAAAATGAGATTTTTCAATGACTTGCGAAAAACAATTGTGTCTTCTGCGCGCTCGTGGATTTAACAATTTGAAATCCGGGGATTTACAGCTGGCCATGCTCGGCGAAAGAGTGCACTTGCGTACCGGCCACGATGAAATGATCCAGCACCCTGACGCTGATCAGGTCCAGCGCCTGCTTCAGGGTTTGCGTCAGGCGGCAATCGGCGGCGCTTGGCTCCAGCGTGCCGGATGGATGGTTATGCGCCAGCATGACGCTGGCGGCATTGTGCCGCAGCGCGGCCTTGACCACCTCGCGCGGATAGACGCTGGCGTGGGTCAGCGTGCCGCGGAATAGTTCTTCGGCGCAGATCAGGCGGTTCTTCACGTCCAGGAACAGCACCAGGAATGATTCATAGGGCTTGTTGGTCAGCAGCAGCTGCAGGTACTGCTTGACGGCGGCAGGGGCGTCGAAGCTGCTGCCGGCCTGCAGTTCTTCCACCAGCGAGCGCCTGCCCAGCTCGAGTATCGCTTGCAGCTGGGCAAATTTGGCCGGGCCGAGGCCGTTGATCGCGCAGAAATCCTTGAGCGGGGCGGAAAACAGGCGATTCAGGGAGCCGAAATGGCTGGTCATTTCGCGTCCCAGGTCGACCGCGCTTTTGCCGGCGGCGCCAACCCGCAGGAATACCGCCAGCAGCTCCGCGTCGGAGAGCGCTTGCGGGCCAAGCTTGATCAAGCGTTCGCGCGGCCTCTGATCCGCAGGCCAGTCAGTAATTGCCATGGTGTAATCGGGGTAGGGCCGGTATCGGCCGCGTCATATGGTCCAAGGTGGCTTACAATATCATCTTCTGATCGGCAGTTATTTTTTTGTTAATGGTGCTTTTGCCTAATTTATGTCTAATTTGTCTCTCCCAGTCGTTACCGAAGCATCCTACCTGACCTTGCACTATCGTCTCGCCTCGCAAGATGGCGAAGATATCGTCACCACTTTCAAGGAGTCGCCTGCCACCCTGCAGTTCGGCATGGGCCAGCTGGCGCCTTTCCTGGAAGCTTGCCTGCTGGGTTTGCCGGAAGGCACGCATCAAACTTTCGATCTGCCGCCGGAGCAGGCTTTCGGACCGCGCAACCCCGAGCTGATCCAGCGTGTCTCGCGCGCTACGCTGCGCCAGAACTCCCAGCTGGGAGAGGAGTATCGTATCGGTGACCTGGTGGAATTCGCGGCGCCGGGCGGCGGCCAGTTTGCCGGCGTGCTGCGCGAGATTGACGAGCAGGGGGCCTTGTTCGATTTCAACCATCCCCTGGCCGGGCAGTCGCTCAAGTTCGAAGTGAAAATCATCGGCATTTTGTAGTGTGCGGCTGAAGCGCATGAACATGGATATGAATATGGATAAAGAGATTTTATTGGCGCAGCCGCGCGGTTTCTGCGCCGGCGTCGACCGCGCGATCGAAATTGTCGAGCGCGCGCTGGAGCAGTTTGGCGCACCGATTTATGTGCGTCACGAAATTGTCCACAATGCTTATGTAGTGGCGGACCTGCGCAACAAGGGCGCCATTTTCATTGAGGAGCTGGCCGACGTCCCGGCCGGCAACACCGTGATTTTTTCTGCCCATGGCGTCTCCAAGGCGGTGCAGGAAGAGGCCGAAGTGCGCGGCTTGAAAGTGTTCGATGCGACTTGCCCGCTGGTGACCAAGGTCCATATGGAAGTCGCCAAGATGCGCCGCGAAGGCCGCGAAATCGTCATGATCGGCCATGAAGGCCATCCCGAGGTAGAGGGCACCATGGGCCAGACCAATGACGGCATGCACCTGGTCGAGACCGTAGCCGACGTCGAGCGGCTGCAGGTAGGCAATCCCGACATGCTGGCCTATGTGTCGCAGACTACCTTGTCGGTCGACGACACCGCAGACGTGATCGCGGCGCTGAAGCAGAAATTCCCCAGCATTACCGAGCCGAAAAAGGGCGATATCTGCTACGCCACCACCAACCGCCAGCAGGCGGTCAAGTTCATGGCGCCGCAGGTCGACGTGGTGATCGTGGTCGGCAGCCCGAACAGCTCGAATTCCAACCGCCTGCGCGAAGTGGCGGAGAAGAAGGGCACTGTCGCCTACATGGTGGACAACGCCGAACAGATCGACCAGGCCTGGCTGCAAGGGAAAAACCGGATCGGCGTCACCGCCGGCGCGTCGGCGCCGGAAATCCTGGTGCAGGCCGTGATAGACCGCCTGAAGGCCTGCGGCGCCAAGAACGTGCGTACGCTGGACGGCGCCGAAGAGAATGTCACTTTCCCCATGCCCAAGGGATTGGCGAGGGTTTAGGCGGGAAGATGGCGCCGCAGGCAACAGGCCTGTCGTTACTTAGTGACAATTATCAGTAATACTATTTCACTTCTGCGTTACTTCTGTTTCATGTCTGCCTGAAATTCCTGGCAAGAGCCGCGTCCAGCGGCCTTGCCGCCCTATTCTGGCGCGAAATTATATTTCGAAGAAACTCCACTTTTCCATCGATAGTTTTTTGTTTTCCTAGCTATCATTGCGGCGCTGCGGTTTGAATGTAAAAACCTGTGCGAACCGCGGGCAGCAGGTTAATATTGCAGTACTGTCAGAGTTGATTATCGCTCAACGTTAGCTATAATCCGCACAGTAATGGTGCATTGCCGCCGCGGCAAGGCGCTCTAAGACAAAAAACGTTTTTGCAGAAAGACGTATAGGAGACAAACGAATATGCATACCCCATCCTTTTTTCTTATTCCGGCTATTCACGCGATGCCAAATTACCCTTCCAGCCATCGTTGCAGATGAGGGGAAGGGCGTCTCCCAACGGCACTAGGACTTTATCCAGGGTGCCGTTTTTGTATCGGGAATGATTTTTGCTGTGCTGCCTATGGTCGCAATAGTGTTCTGACCGATTTGACCCAAAACACATAGAACAAGGAAATTATGGATATCTTTATCCAACAAGTTATCAACGGCTTGGTGCTGGGAAGCATGTATGCGTTGATTGCCCTCGGTTACACGATGGTGTACGGGGTGCTGAACCTGATCAACTTCGCCCATGGCGACATCCTGATGATCGGGGCCATGGTCGGACTGTCCATCCTCAAGCTGCTGCAGCACGTGGCGCCGGGCCTGCCCGGGATTGTCCAGCTGGCGATCGCCATCATCGGCGCCATCCCGGTCTGCGTCATCATCAGCCTGATCATCGAACGGGTCGCCTACCGGCCGCTGCGCAATGCGCCGCGCCTGGCGCCGCTGATCACGGCGATCGGCGTTTCCATCCTGCTGCAGACGTTCGCCATGATGATCTGGGGCCGCAGCCCGCTGGCGGTGCCGCAAGTCATGCCTTCCGATCCTGTGCATATCTTCGGCGCCCTGATCTCGCCGACCCAGATCATGCTGCTGGTGCTGGCCGCCGCCTCGATGTTCGGCCTGGTGATGCTGGTCGAGAAAACCAAGATGGGCCGCGCCATGCGCGCCACTGCCGAGAATCCGCGGGTTGCCGGCTTGATGGGGGTTGATTCCAACCGCGTCATCGTGATGACCTTCGCCATCGGCGCCGCGCTGGCGGCAGTCGCCGGCGTGATGTGGGGCGCCAACTATTCATCGGCGCAGTTCGCCATGGGCTTCGTGCCTGGCTTGAAAGCATTCTCCGCCGCGGTGCTGGGCGGTATCGGCAATATCTACGGCGCCATGCTGGGCGGTATCCTGCTGGGCCTGATCGAAAGCCTGGGCGCCGGCTACATCGGCGACCTGACGGGCAATTTCTTCGGCAGCAACTACCAGGACATTTTTGCCTTCATCGTCCTGATTATCGTCTTGACCTTGCGTCCGTCCGGCATCATGGGCGAACGTGTTGCTGACCGTGCTTGACCGGAGGGGGACATATGGCTAATTTCTTCGACACCAAAAAGAACCCGACCAAGGCTTACACCAGCCTGGTCGCCCTTGTGATCCTGTTCGCGATCTTCCCGTTCATTGCCTTGAATTTCGGCAATTCCTGGGTCCGCATCATGGACTTCGCGCTGCTCTACATCATGCTGGCGCTAGGTCTCAACATCGTCGTCGGCTTCGCCGGCCTGCTGGATCTGGGCTACATCGCTTTCTATGCGATCGGCGCCTACATGACCGGCTTGCTGGCATCTCCGCAGTTTGCTTCGGTCCTGGAATCTTTCGTCAACACCTATCCGGCCATCGGCAATTTCCTGGTGATGGTCTGCGGTCCCGAGATTGTCCAGAACGGCATTCACCTGTCGCTGTGGGTGATCGTGCCGCTGGGCGCTGGCCTGGCAGGCCTGTTCGGCGCCATCCTCGGCGCGCCGACGCTCAAGCTGCGCGGCGACTACCTGGCCATCGTCACCCTCGGCTTCGGTGAAATCATCCGCATCTTCATGAACAACCTGAACGCGCCGGTGAATATCACCAACGGCCCGCAAGGGATCAACCTGATCGACCCGATCCGCATCTTCGGCGTTTCGCTGGCCGGCGAACGCGGTTCCAGCGCCATGGTGTATGTCGGCGGTTTCGGCATGCCGTCGGTCAATGCCTACTACTTCCTGTTCCTGATCCTGTGCATGGCGATCATCTTCATCTCGATCCGCCTGCAGAATTCGCGGCTGGGCCGCGCCTGGGTGGCGATACGCGAAGATGAAATCGCCGCCAAGGCGATGGGCATCAATACCCGCAACATGAAGCTGCTGGCGTTTTCCATGGGCGCCTCGTTCGGCGGCGTGGCCGGCGCCATGTTCGCCTCGTTCCAGGGTTTTGTCTCGCCTGAATCGTTCTCCTTGACTGAGTCGATTGCGGTGCTGGCGATGGTGGTGCTGGGCGGCATGGGCCATATCCCGGGCGTGGTGCTCGGCGGCATCCTGCTGGCGGCCTTGCCGGAAGTGCTGCGGCACACCGTGGAGCCGATGCAGATGGCGGTGTTCGGCAAGGTGCTGATCGACGCCGAAGTCTTGCGCCAGCTGCTGTACGGCCTGGCGATGGTGGTCATCATGTTGACTCGCCCTGCTGGTTTGTGGCCTGCGCCCAAGCACGAGGACCGGCCGGATGCCGATATCGACAAACCTACGCTGGCGACCGGCGTGGTAGAGGCATAAGGAGATCACATGAGCGCACCTACAATTCTGAGCATCTCCGGCGTCAATAAGCGATTTGGCGGCTTGCAAGCCCTGTCGGAAGTCAACATCCAGATCCTGAAAGGGCAGATCTACGGCCTGATCGGGCCGAACGGCGCCGGCAAGACGACTTTTTTCAACGTAATTACCGGCCTGTACCAAGCCGACACCGGCTCCTTCGAGCTGGCCGGCAAGCCCTATTCGCCGTCGGCGCCGCATGAAGTGGCCAAGGCCGGCATCGCACGCACCTTCCAGAACATCCGCCTGTTCGGCGAGATGACCGTGCTGGAAAATGTCATGGTGGGTTGTCATGTGCGTACCCACCAGGGCGTGTTCGGCGCGGTGTTCCGCCACAAGGCAGCACGTCTGGAAGAGTTGGCGATCCGCAAGCGTTCCCAGGAGCTGCTGGATTTCGTCGGCATCGGCCGTTTTGGCGATCGTACTGCGCGCCACCTGTCGTACGGTGACCAGCGCCGCCTGGAAATTGCCCGCGCGCTGGCGACCGATCCGCAGCTGCTGGCGCTGGACGAGCCTGCCGCCGGCATGAACGCTACAGAGAAACTGGCGCTGCGCGAGCTGCTGGTGAAAATCAAGAATGAAGGAAAGACCATTTTGCTGATCGAACATGATGTCAAGCTGATGATGGGCTTGTGCGACCGCCTGACCGTGCTGGACTACGGCAAGCCGATTGCCGAAGGATTGCCGGCTGAAATCCAGAAGAACCCGGCCGTGATTGAAGCCTATCTGGGAGGTGGTCACTAATGGCAACCAATATCCTCAAAGTCAGTAACCTGAAAGTCGCTTATGGCGGCATCCAGGCCGTCAAGGGCATCAACCTGGAGGTCAACGAAGGCGAACTGGTGACGCTGATCGGCGCCAACGGCGCCGGCAAGACCACTACGCTGAAAGCTATCACCGGTACCTTGCCGCAGTGTAAAGTCGAAGGCGAGATGCACTACCTGGGCGAGCACACCAAGGGCTTGACGTCGTTTAACCTGGTCAAGCAAAAGCTGGCCATGGTGCCTGAAGGCCGCGGCGTGTTTACGCGCATGAGCATCCAGGAAAACCTGTTGATGGGCGCTTATACCCGTGACGACAAGGCCGGCATTGCGGCTGACATCGACAAGTGGTTTGGCGTATTCCCGCGCCTGAAAGAGCGCGCCGCGCAGATGGCCGGCACCTTGTCCGGCGGCGAGCAGCAGATGCTGGCCATGGCTCGTGCCCTGATGAGCCATCCCAAGCTGCTGTTGCTGGATGAGCCGTCAATGGGTTTGTCGCCGATCATGGTGGAAAAGATCTTCGAAGTGATCCGCACCGTTTCCGCGCAGGGCATCACGATCCTGCTGGTCGAGCAGAACGCCAAGCTGGCGCTGGAAGCGGCGCACCGGGCTTATGTGATGGATTCCGGACTGGTGACCATGAGCGGCAACGCCAAGGACATGCTGGACGATCCTAAGGTCAAGGCAGCCTATCTGGGTGAATAACTGCTAAGGCCGGGGTTGTCCGCAACCCCGGCCGGTTTGCCGGAACGAAAAAAAAGAGCCATAGGCTCTTTTTTTTTTATTGCAGGCGGAAGGGACGATCAGGTCATCGGCAGCGAGTTGAACTGATTGTCCGACTGCTGGATCCGATGCTCAATCGCATCCGGCACGGTCACAGCGGCTTCAGCCGGTGTCGGGCTGGCGCCGCTTGGCGACGCCGTGGTCTGGATTGCGCGCGGTTTCGGTGCTGCGATCGGCGCTGTCGAACCGGTCGACGGTACGTTCTTGCCGATGGCGACATCTTGCAGGCGGCGATATTCAGCCAGTACCTTGTAGCCGTAACCGCCGTCATTGGCGAATGCCGCAGCGCCGACATAACGTTTCAAGCCGGCTTCGACCGAACCGCCCTGGGTCACATAATCCTTGAGGATCATGGAGCCGACCTTGATGTTGGCCGTCGGATTCAGGGCTGCCTTGATGCCGCCCATGCTTTCAAACTTGTCTTCATGCACTTTCGACATGACTTGCATCAGGCCTTGCGCACCCACCGGGCTTTCGGCAAACGGATTCAGGCCGGATTCGATCGCCATCACGGCCAGGATCAGCAACGGGTCGAGCTTGGTTTCCCGCGCTGTCTTGTAGGCCGTGGTCACGAACACGTTGGTGGCGTCGCCTGCCACCCGATAACGCTTGGACAGCCAGCTGGTGACCCATTGCTGCTGGCGCGAGCTGTCGATCGGCTTGACGGCCTTGTTCGTCAAGCTGTCCATGTGCAGCACATGATTGTTGCCGGTCGTCGGCGCAGTCAGGTTCGCCACCTTGGGGGCGGCGGTATCGGCCTGGCTCGAAAGCACCGGTGCAGCCGCAGCCAGCGGCGCTGCTTTAGGTGCGGTGCTGCTGGCGAACAGCGGCAGGTTTTGAATCTTGTATGCCAGGTCTGGTTTCACCAGCATGGTGGTGAAGCCGATGATGGCCAGCATGGCGCTGAACAGTACGGTGATGCGGGTAGTGGCGATGAGGCCGCCGACGGTGTCGCGGGCGTAAAACACGCCGTTAACGGATTGCATGCCGAATTTCTTTGCTTGGTCGAGCGTCGCCCAACCGGGTAATGCTCTGGTAGATCTTGCTAACAATTGAACCTCCTGAATCGTCGCGGCGCATGCAGGCTCCCTGATATGGCTGGTTAAAGCTGGAGCGAATCTACCGAATGCTGCGTGCACCGTAATCAATATCGCAAGGCATCGCATATGATCTGCGGTGTGCCGTTGCGTCGTTGTTGCTTGCGCTTATGTAGCTTTGGATCGATCGGCCGCAGTAGAGCGCGCCGGCTACAGGCAAACAACTTGTCCGGGGGAGAAGGCTGACGCCTTTTGAAAACACTCCTTAAAATGTCATGTGGGACCCCGATCCCGTGAGTATTGAGAGTCGACATGAAAATCGCTTTTTGGGCGATGCGACTGCTTCAAGCTGGGCGCATTGTAGGAGGCGTTTTATATCAAGTCAATACTATGAAAAACAAAATCAATAACTTTTATGTCTAAAGAATGCGTCGGTTTGCCGCCGCAAGCCAATAAAATCAAGCACTTGGCCAAAATGGCTTAATTGCTGAATTAACATTCATTTAAATTGTAAAACCCATGAAATATTCAGATTTACGTGATTTTATTGTCAAATTGGAACAGATTGGTGAGCTAAAACGCGTTTCGACGCCGATTTCACCCTATTTGGAGATGACGGAAATCTGCGATCGCACTTTGCGGGCAGGCGGCCCGGCGCTCCTTTTTGAAAATCCGGTCGGACATTCGATACCTGTGCTAGGCAATTTGTTCGGCACGCCGCGCCGCGTTGCGCTTGGCATGGGAGCCGACGACGTCAGCGAATTGCGGCGCATCGGCCATGTGCTGGCGATGCTGAAAGAGCCGGAGCCGCCGAAAGGTTTTAAAGACATCCTCGGCCTCGGCACCCTGGTCAAATCATTGTGGGACATGGCGCCCAAGGAGCATCGTTCGGCGCCGTGCCAGGACATCGTCTGGGAAGGCAACGACGTCGACCTTGCGCGGCTGCCGATCCAGCACTGCTGGCCGGGCGACGTCGCGCCGCTGATTACCTGGGGCCTGGTGATTACCAAAGGACCGCACAAGAAGCGCCAGAACCTTGGCATCTACCGCCAGCAGGTCCTTGGCCGCAACAAGGTGATCATGCGCTGGCTGGCGCATCGCGGCGGCGCGCTGGATTTCCGCGAGCACGCGATCGCTACCGGCGGCAAGCCGTATCCGGTGGCGGTAGCGCTCGGCGCCGACCCCGCTACTATATTAGGTGCGGTGACGCCGGTGCCGGACAGCCTGTCCGAATACCAGTTCGCCGGCCTGCTGCGCGGCAGCCGTACCGAGCTGGTCAAGGCCATCGGCAGCGAGCTGCGGGTGCCGGCGTCGGCCGAGATCGTGCTGGAAGGGCATATCAATCCCGACCCGTCCCATCCGTCCGGTTATGAAATGGCGCTGGAAGGACCGTACGGCGACCATACCGGCTATTACAACGAGCAGGACTGGTTCCCGGTATTTACCATCGACCGCATCACGATGCGCAAGTCGCCGATTTATCACTCCACGTATACAGGCAAGCCGCCGGACGAGCCGGCGGTGCTCGGCGTGGCGCTGAACGAAGTGTTCATCCCCTTGCTGCAAAAGCAGTTTTCCGAAATCACCGATTTCTACCTGCCGCCGGAAGGCTGCAGCTACCGCATGGCGGTGGTGCAGATGAAGAAGGCGTATGCCGGCCATGCCAAGCGGGTGATGTTCGGCGTCTGGAGCTTCTTGCGCCAGTTCATGTATACCAAGTTCATCGTGGTGGTCGATGAAGACGTCAACATCCGCGACTGGAATGAAGTGATCTGGGCGATCACCACCCGGGTCGATCCGATTCGCGACACCACGATAGTGGACAACACGCCAATCGATTATCTCGATTTCGCCTCCCCGGTCAGCGGCCTGGGCAGCAAGATGGGGATCGACGCCACCAACAAGTGGCCGGGTGAAACCAGCCGCGAGTGGGGCCGCACCATCAGCATGTCGGATGAGGTGAAGACGCGTGTCGACCAGATCTGGCAGGAACTGGGCATATAAAGCGAGGCTTGCACGGCGGGGTTTGCCGGCGGTGCAGGCAGAAAATGGCCGCGGGGATGTAAAAAGCCCTGCCAGCAATGCCGCAATGCGGTACAATTCACCCCGGCGGGCCCCTGCGCATTGTGGCGTGGTCAACCTGGTCAGGTCGGGAACGAAGCAGCCACAGCCATTTCCTGCAAGTGCCGCAGACAAGGCTCGCCTCTATCCTCTAGTTATTTCCGTATTGCTCCCCCACGTTCGTCTTCGCGGCTGCCGTTTATTTACGGCGAGCGTCACCATCCATACAAGCCGGCAAGCTTGTCAAGGCAGCATCGCTGCGCCGGCAGGAATGCTGAAGCCTATCGTTGTCGTACCGTCCGTGCTGTCGGCAAACACGCCGCCGCCATGCATCTTGGCGATTGCCTTGACGATCGCCAATCCCAGGCCGTGGCCGTGCAGCTGGCTCTGGTCCTTGTCGTTGCGGGCGGCGTCGACCCGGTAAAAACGATCGAACAGGCGCGGCAGGTGGCTGTCGGCGATCGGCTTGCCCGGGTTCGACACGGCAATCCTGATCACCTCGGGCTGCTGCGTGATTGTCACCGCAATGGCGGCGCCGGGATTGGAATGCTGGATCGCGTTATGCAGCAGGTTGCTCATCGCGCGCTTGAACAGCGAGGTCTCGATGGAGGCTTCAGCGTTCACGTCGCCGGCCACTTTCACCGTCATTTTCGAATCGTCCAGAAGAAACTCAAAAAACTCCACGGTCTTGCCGATTTCCTGCGCAATCGAAGTGCGCACCAGGCTGGTGGCGGCCTCGCCCTGGTCGGCGCGCGCCAGGAACAGCATGTCGTTGATGATGGAGCGCAGGCGCTCGAGCTCCTCCAGGTTCGATTGCAGCACTTCCTCGAACTGCGGCGCGGTGCGTTGCCGCGACAGCGCCACCTGGGTTTCACCGATCAGGTTGGCCAGCGGCGTGCGCAGCTCATGGGCGACATCGGCATTGAAGGCTTCCAGCTGGTTGTAAGCGCCTTCCATGCGCTCCAGCACGCCGTTGAAGGCAATCGTCAGGTCCGACAGCTCGCCCGGCAGCGGCGAAATCTGCAAGCGTTGCGACAAGGTCCTGGGACCCAGCGATTGCGCAGCGCTGGACAATTGTTTTAACGGCCGCAAGCCGACCTGCGCAATCCAGTAGCCAAGCAGCATGACCAGCAGCACGCCCAGCAGGGACAGGCCGACCAGCGCGATCATGAAGGCATGCAAGGTGTGCATGTAAGGCGCGGCGTCGACCGCTACGATCAGGCGCACCGCAGGCCGTTCCTGGAACGGCTCGATGGCGCCTACCATGGTGTGCAGCGGATATTCGCGGCCGTGCAGCGTCATGATGCCCATGCCGTTCGGATTGCGGTCCAGCTGCTCGACGTCAGCCAAGCCTTTGCCGTACTGGAAACGGGGATCGTCGCTCAGCACCCAGTAACGGATGCTGCCGTCGGCCGGCGTCAGGGTATCCAGCTTGGCTTGCACCCGCGGCCAGCGAACCGGATCGCCGTTGTGGCCGATCATGTAGCGGGTATCGAGGAAACGCGTGTTGAGTTCGTCTTGCTGGTGGCGCGCCAGCTCGCGTTGCAGAACGCCATACAGCGCGCTGCCGATCAGTGAAAAAATCAGCAGCGCCGCCAGCGCGAACATCGCCACCAGGCGTACGGTGATGGAACGTTTCATTCGCTGCTCTCCTGAGGGGCGCGCGGTTCCAGCACATAACCCATGCCGCGTATCGTATGCAGCAGCTTGGGGCTGAACGGCGTGTCGATCTTGGCGCGCAAACGCTTGATGGCGACTTCGACGACGTTGGTGTTGCTGTCGAAATTCATGTCCCAGACCAGCTCGGCGATTGCCGTCTTGGACAGGATTTCACCCTGGCGCCGCGCCAGCACCGCCAGCAGCGAGAATTCCTTGGCGGTGAGGTCGATGCGGACATTGGCGCGATACGCCTTGCGGCTGATCAGGTCGATCTGCAGGTCGGCAATCCGCAGCTGCGCCGGCTCGAAAGCGCGTCCGCGCCGGGTCAGCGCCTGCAGCCGCGCCAGCAGTTCGAGGAAGGAAAACGGTTTCACCAGGTAATCGTCGGCGCCGCCTTGCAAGCCTTTGATGCGGTCTTCCACGCGGTCGCGCGCGGTCAGCATGATGACCGGGGTCTGCTTGATGGCGCGCAAGGCGTGCAGGACCGTAAAACCGTCTATGCCGGGCAGCATGACGTCGAGCACGATGACGTCGTAGTCGTGCTCCAGCGCCAGGTGCTGGCCATCGGTTCCATTGTGCGCAACGTCGACGGCGCAACCTTGTTCTGTCAGGCCCTTGCACAGGTAATCGGCCGTCTTCAGTTCGTCTTCGACGATCAGGATTTTCATGTGTAGCCTGTCTCCTGGCTAATTTCCTGCATGCCGGCGCTGTGCCGATATGCAGGAGGATATTTCATTGCCTGCATTATATTTGACGCATTACCTTGAATTTATCATGCTGCAGCCTTGCGGGCCGCTTTGCGCGCCTGGCGCGCTTCCTTGCGCCGCATGTACCAGTAATGGGCGCGGTCCAGGTACAGGTAAACCACCGGTGTCGTGAACAAGGTCAGCGCCTGCGACAGCACCAGGCCGCCCACCATGGCATAACCCAGCGGCCGCCGCAGTTCGGAACCGGCGCCGTGGCCAAGCATCAGCGGCAAGCCGCTCAGCAGGGCGCACATGGTGGTCATCATGATCGGCCGGAAGCGCAGCAGGCAAGCCTGGTAAATCGCTTCTTCGGGCTTCATGCCGTGCTGCCGTTCCGCCGTCAGCGCAAAGTCGATCATCATGATGCCGTTCTTCTTGACGATGCCGATCAGCAGGATGATGCCGATCAGGGCGATCACGCTCAGGTCGTAACCGCCCATCATCAGGATCAGCAGGGCGCCGACGCCGGCCGACGGCAAGGTCGACAAGATCGTCAGCGGATGGATATAACTTTCATACAGCAGTCCAAGCACGATATACACCGCAACCAGCGCCGCCGCAATCAGGTAAGGCTGCGACGACAGCGAATCGCCGAACGCCTTGGCCGTACCCTGGAAAGCGCCGGTCAGGGTGGTTGGCACGCCCATCTCGCTCTGCGCCTTCTGGATAGCCTCGACCGCTTCGCCCAGCGCCACGTTCGGCGCCAGGTTGAAGGAAATCGTCACCGCCGGGAACTGGCCTTGGTGGCTGATCGACAGGTACGAAGTCTTGCTGGTGTCGATGGTGACAAAGGTCGACAGCGGGACTTGCTGGCCAGTCACCGGCGAGGTCAAGTAGAGCTTGTTGAACAGTTCCGGATCTTCCTGCAGCTTGGGCGTTACTTCCAGGATCACGTGGTAGCTGTTGATCTGGGTGAAGTACTGGGCAACCTGGCGCTGGCCGATGGCGTCGTAGATGGTCGAGTCGATCAGCGCCGGCGTAATGCCGAAGCTGGAAGCGCGCGCGCGGTCGATGGTCAGGTTGGCGGCGGCCGCGGCGTTTTGCTGGTCGGAGGCGAGGTCGGTCAGTTGCGGCAGCTGGCGGAAACGGTTCAGCAGTTTCGGCGCCCAGACGTTCAGTTCATCCAGGTTGGAGTCGGTCACCGTGTACTGGTACTGGGTGCGCGACAGGCGGCCGCCGACGTTGATATCCTGGCCTGCCTGCAGGAACAGGTTGACCCCTTGCACCTTGGCCAGCTGCGGCCGCAGGCGCGTGATGATTTCATCGGCGCTGGCGGTGCGTCCTTCGTCCTTCGGTTTCAGGCTGATGAAAAAATTGCCGGTGTTGAAGGTGCTGCCGCCACCGCTCATGCCGAAGCCGGTGACGTCGGGGTCCTTGCGGACTACGTCAGCCAGCGCCAGCATGCGCTTGTTCATCGAAACGAAAGAGGAGTCCTGCGCCGATTCGGCAAAGCCGTAGACGAAGCCGGTATCCTGTTGCGGGAAGAAGCCCTTCGGGATGATGATGAACAGCACCACGGTGGCAGCCATGGTGGCGAAGAACACCATCAGGGTGATGAATTGATGGCGCAGCACCACATTCAGGCCGCGTTTGTAGCCGTTCAGCATGGCGTCGAAACCGCGTTCGAACATCTGGTACATGCGGCCATGCGATTCGGCCGTATGGGACTTAAGGAAGCGCGAGCAGAGCATCGGCGTCAAGGTCAGCGAAATCACCACCGAGACTGCAATCGTCAGCGTCACGGTGATTGCAAATTCGCGGAACAGGCGGCCGACGATGCCGCCCATCAGCAGCAGCGGGATGAACACCGCCACCAGCGAAACCGAAATCGAAATAATCGTAAAGCCGATTTCGCTCGCTCCCTTGTAAGCCGCTTCCATCGGCGACATGCCTTCTTCGACGTAGCGGTAGATATTCTCCAGCATCACGATCGCATCGTCGACCACGAAGCCGACCGCGATGGTGAGCGCCATCAGCGACAGGTTGTCGAGGCTGAAGCCGAGCAGGTACATGACGCCGGCAGTGCCGAGCAGCGCCAGCGGCACCGTCACGCTCGGGATCAGGGTGGCCGGGACGTTGCGCAGGAACAGGAAAATCACCAGCACCACCAGGGCGATGGTCAGCACCAGCGTGAATTCCACGTCGGCGACCGAAGCGCGGATGGTCTGGGTGCGGTCGATCAGGGTGTTGACCTGCACCGTCGGCGGGATTGCCGCCCGCAGGCGCGGCAAGGCAGCCTTGATGCGGTCCACGGTTTCGATCACGTTGGCGCCCGGCTGCTTGGTGATCGCCAGCACGATCGAACGGCCGTTGGTTATCGTGTTGCCGGCCGGCGCGGCGGCGCCGGCGTAGGCCCAGCCGGCGACCTTCAGGTTTTCCGCGGCATCGACGGCGACGCCGACATCGCGCACCCTGATCGGCGCCCCATTCTTGTATGCCAGCACCATGTCGTTCCACGGTTCAGCGCTCAGCAGCTGGTCGTTGGTGTACACGGTAAAGCTTTGCTTGGCGCCGTCCACCGTGCCCTTGGGCTGGTTGACGGTGAGGTTGGCGATCACGCCCCGGATATCTTCCAGGCTGATGCCTATCGCCGTCAGCTTGGTCGGATCGACCTGGATCCGGACCGATGGTTTTTGCACGCCGCCGATATTCACCAGGCCGACGCCGGGAATCTGCGAGATCTGCTGCGCCAGGATATTGTCGGCGTAGTCATTCACCTGGATCAGCGGCAGCGCGTCCGACTGCACCGACATCACCAGGATCGGCGAGTCGGCCGGGTTCACCTTGCGGAAGGTCGGCGGACTCGGCAGGTTGGCCGGCAGCTGGCCGCTGGCGGCGGTGATCGCCGCCTGCACGTCGAGCGCCGCGGCGTCGATGCTGCGGTTGAGGTCGAACTGCAGCGTGATCTGGGTAGAACCGAGCGAGCTGGTCGAAGTCATTTGCGACAGGCCGGCGATCAGGGAAAACTGCCGTTCCAGCGGCTGCGCCACGCTCGACGCCATGGTTTCCGGATTGCCGCCGGGCAGGTTGGCGGAGACCTGGATGGTCGGGAAGTCGACCTGCGGCAGCGGCGCCACCGGCAGCAGCGGCCACACCGCGGCGCCGATCAGGAAAATCGCGATGGCGAGCAGCGTGGTGCCGATCGGCCGTTTGATGAAGGCTGCGGAGATGCTCATTTGCTTGCCTTGCTTGCTTTTTCTGCCGTGGCTGCGGGAGCAGGGCTAGCAGCCGCGCCGGCTTCCATGATCTTGGCGCCGGGTTTCAGCTTGTACTGGCCGTCGACCACCACTCGCTGTCCCGCATCCAGTCCCTTGTCGATCACGGCCAGGCCGTCCTGGATGTTGGCGACCTGGATCGCCTGTATTTTCACCGTGCTGTCGGCGTTGACGACGTACGCATAGGTGCCGTCCTGGCTGCGCTGCACTGCCGCTGCCGGCACCGTCAGCGCCTGCTTGCGGTCGCCCAGGACCAGCCTGACATTGACATACTGGCCTGGCCACAGCACATGCGAAGGATTCTGGAAAATGCCTTTCAGCTGCACCGTGCCGGTGCTGGTGTCGATCTGGTTGTTGAGCAGCGCCAGGTTTCCCTGGGCCAGCAGGGCGCTGCTGTTGCGCGCATAGGTCAACACGCTGAGCGGTTTCTGGCTGCCGCGCAAGGCGCTGTTGATGCTCTGGAAGGTTTCTTCCGGCAGGGTGAACACCACCGCGATCGGATCGATCTGGTTGATGACCACCAGGCCGTTGGTGTCCGCGGCATGGACGATATTGCCCGGATCGACCAGGCGCGCGCCGACCCGGCCGCTGATCGGCGCCAGGATGCGGGTAAAGCTGAGCTGCACCTTGGCGTAGTTGATCTGCGCTTCATCGGCTTGCACGGCGGCCTGCAGCTGCGTGACCTGCGCCCGCGTGGCATCCAGCGTCTGTTGTGTCGCGGCGTCCTGCTGCACCAGGGTGGTGTAGCGCTGCAGGTCCAGCCTGGAGTTGGCCAGCTGCGCCTGGTCCTTGGCTTTTTGCGCGACGGCCTGGTCCAGCTGCGCCTGCAGGGTGCGCGGGTCGATCTGCGCCAGCAGCTGGCCGGCCTTGACATCCTGGCCTTCGATAAAACCGACCTTGTCGAGCTGGCCGTCGATGCGCGCCTTGACGGTGACGCTGGCATTCGAGGTAACGGTGCCGACTCCGCTCAGGTACATCGGCACATCCTGTTGCGAGACGCTGGCGGTGTTGACCGAGATCGGGCCGGCGGCAGCCTTCGGCGCCGTCTGGGCGTCGGCCTTGTGGACCATGGTCCAGCCGGCGGCGCCGATCAGGACCAGTATCGCGGCGGTGATCAGCAGCGTCGAACGCGGTTTGGAAAGTGTGGGGGTCATGTTTATCGGCTCGCGGAATTAATCTGTCGTTTTGTTTGTGTGCTGCGCATCGTTTTGCGCCTGGTCGCCGTTCAGCCGGCTGGCATCCCAGCCGCCGCCGACGGCCTTGATCAGCGCTACGCTCGCCAGCAGCTGGCGTCCCAGCAGCTGCACCAGGGTGCGCTCGTTGCTCAGGGCAAGGGTTTGCGCGGTGACCACGGTCAGGTAAGTCGCGGTGCCGGCGCGATACTGGCTCAGCGCCAGCCGTTCCGCCAGCTGCGAAGCCTGCACCGCCTGCTTCTGGGCGATCGCTTCCTGGTCCAGGACATTGAGCGTGGCCAGGTTGTCTTCCACTTCCTGGAAGCCGCCCAGCACGGTTTGCTTGTATTGCGCTACCGCGGCGTCGTAGGCGGCGATGGCCTGGTCGCTATGCGCGCGCCGCAGGCCGCCGTCGAAAATGGTTTCGGCCAGCGCTGCGCCGAGCGACCAGACCCGGCTTGGCGTATCGAACCACTGGGCCAGGCTGGCGCTATTGAAGCCGCCGCTGGCGCTCAGGGTCAGCGCCGGGAAAAAGGCTGACTTGGCGACGCCGATATTGGCGTTCGCTGCCGCCGCACGGCGTTCGGCGCTGGCGATGTCGGGGCGGCGTTCCAGCAGGTCGGATGGGAGGCCGGCCGGGACCGGCGGCAAGCCTGCCTGCATCTTGCTCAGCATTTGCGTGTCGGCCGGCAATGCCGCCAGGTTGAATCCGGAAGGCACCTTGCCGGTCAGGATCGCGATTGCATGCTCCAGCTGGCTGCGCTGCGCCTGCAGGTCAATGGCTTGCGCTTCCGCGGTTTTCAGCTGGCTTTCGGCCAGCGCCACGTCGGAGCGCAGCGCCACGCCGGCGGCGTACTGGCTCTGGGTCAGCTGCAGCGAACGGGCGTAGGCAGCCGTGGTGCGCGCGTACAAATCTTTCAGCAGGTCGGTGATGCGCAGTTGCAGGTAGTCTTGGGCCAGGGTCGCCTGGATGCTGAGGCGGGCGGCAGCCAGGTCGGCCGCGCTGGCCTGGCTGCCGGCATCGCCGGCTTCCACCGAGCGCCGCACGCTGCCCCAGATGTCGGGCTCCCAGCTGCCTTGCAGGCCGGCGTTGTAGCTGTTGCCGATCTTGACGCCATTGGTGTTGCTGCGCGAACGGTCTACCCCGGCGCTGACGCCCGCCGTCGGCCAGAAGCCGGCGCGCGCCGCGTCGCCGGCGGCACGCGCCTGGCGATATTGGGCCTCTGCCGCGCGGATGTTCTGGTTGGCCTGGTTGGCTTGCTGTATCAGGCCGTTCAGGGTGGCGTCGCCATAGACTTCCCACCAGTTGCCGCTGTCTATCTGTTGCGGCTGCGCCTGTTTCCACGGGCCGGTCTCTTTATAGGCGGCGGGCACATCCATGGCAGGGCGCACGTAATCGGGGCCGACTGCGCAGCCGGCCAGCGCGAACGCAACCGCGGCAGCCATGACGGTGGCTGAGAAAGTTCTTGGGGGAGGGGGAAAATTCATGAGTCCTGAGCTGACACGTTCGGCACATCGGATGAAATATCCGATGTGCAGGTCAACAACAAGCGCAGCATCGGACAGTATTTGGGAATACTTTAAAGCTTGCTGCGGTACGGGAGGCTGTCGCTAATATGACAATTCTGTCAGTTTCGCCCGTGTTTGATGCGCAATGCGCTGATGATGGTAGCAAGCAAGGTCGCGCTGGCCGCCAGCCATAAGGACATATGGACTGCGCTGGCGTCGATCTGGGCGGTGTCGGCCGCGGCCTGGGCGATGCTGGTCGCCGCCAGCACTACCGCGACCAGTGCGGCGCCCAGCGACTGGCCGAAGGTACGGGCAATCGCCAGCACGCCGGAAGCGGTGCCGCTGCGCGCGCGCGGCGCGTTGCTCAGCATTTCGCGATTGTTGGGGCTCTGGAAAAAACCGAAGCCGAGCCCGCAGACGAAGGCGCGCCACAGGATGTCCGGCACCGATGCGTGCGCACCGAGGCAGGCCAGCAGCACCAGGCCCAGCGTCAGCACCAGCAGGCCGCAGGTCGACAGCAGCGAGGCTGAATAGCGGTCGGCCAGGCGCCCGGCGATCGGCGCGGTGATGGCGATCGCCACCGGCCACGGTGTGAACAGGGCGGCCGACAGCAGCGGGCTGAAGCCGTATGCGCCCTGGAACAGGAACGGTAGTGCAATAAAGGCAATCCCTTGCCCGACAAAAGAGCAGAGCGAAGTGGCGACCGCCATCGAAAAGCGTTGCGATGCAAAAATGTCAAGCGGCAGCAGCGGTGCGGAATAACCTCGTTGTCTAATGATAAACAAAACCACCGACGCCAGGGCGATCCCGCCAAGCAGCAACTCCTGGCTCCAGCTGTCATGGCGCGACAGGCCGTCGACCGCCATGACGATGGCGCCCAAGGCCAGCGCCGAGAGCAGGGCGCCGAGCGCATCGAAGCGGCCGCCGCGGCCCGGATCGCGCGGCAGCACACGGCGCGCCAGCAGCAGGGTGAGGATGCCGATCGGCACGTTTACCGCAAACAGCCATTGCCAGCTCAGCACCGACAGCATCAGGCCGCCGATGGCCGGCCCGGCAGCGGTGGAGGAGGCCACCACCAGGGAGTTGATGCCAAGCGCCGCGCCCAGCAGGCGGGTCGGGAAGATATTGCGGTAGAGCGCCGGCCCGATGCTCATGGCGGCAGCGCCGCCGACGCCTTGCAAGAATCGCATGCCGTTCAGCATCGCCAGCGAGGGCGACAGGGCGCAGCCCAGCGAGGCCAGGGTGAACACCAGGATGCCGCTCATATATACACGGCGAAAGCCCAGCACTTCGCCCAGCGAGGCGAACGTGACCATGGTCATGGCGCCGGCAAGTATGTAAGCGTTGGCGATCCAGACCGCGGCGGCCGGGTCGACCTGCAGGCTGCGCGCGATCATGGGCAGCGCGACATTGACAATGGAGCCGTCCAGCACGGTCATGCTGGTGCCGAGGATCATGACGATGATCGCTACCCGGCGCGCCGCTCCGGGCAGGCCGTCATCCTCGGGCAGGTCGCCGAACAGCCGGCTCATGCAGCGAGGCGGCGCGGCTTTGGCGCAACACTTGTTTGAAATAATGGCGAGATAGGCACGGGCGACAATAGAATGAGGAAAGCATTGATTGGGCGGGGCGGAAGCCGCGAATTATCACATGAAGCGCAATTCCACGCAGGCACCGGGCCTGGCCGCCGGTCGGGCGATCGCGGGGCGGCCGGCAAAAAGGCGTTATTTTTCAGATCGCCGGCGGCTGCCGCGGCGCCTGTTTGATGTATAATTCGAATTTCCCGCATGTGCCGTTCGGCACCTTCCGTAATGACTAAGTTTGTATTTGTTACCGGCGGCGTTGTCTCTTCCCTTGGTAAAGGGATTGCAGCCGCCTCTCTCGCCGCGATTTTGGAATCGCGCGGCCTTAAAGTCACCCTTCTTAAACTTGATCCGTACATCAACGTCGATCCAGGCACCATGAGCCCGTTCCAGCACGGCGAAGTGTTTGTGACCGACGATGGCGCAGAGACCGACCTCGACCTCGGCCACTATGAGCGCTTCATTACGGCCAAGATGAAGAAGGTGAATAACTTCACTACCGGCCAGATCTACGAATCGGTGATCCGCAAGGAACGCCGCGGCGAGTACCTGGGCAAGACGGTGCAGGTTATTCCGCATATCACCAACGAGATCCAGGATTACATCTATCGCGGCGCCGAAGGTTTCGACGTGGCGCTGGTGGAAATCGGCGGCACCGTCGGCGATATCGAATCCTTGCCTTTCCTTGAAGCGGCGCGCCAGCTGAGCCTGCGCGCAGGCCGCAAGGCGGCGGCCTTCGTCCACCTGACGCTGGTGCCTTACCTGGTCTCGGCCGGCGAGCTGAAGACCAAGCCGACCCAGCACAGCGTGCAGAAACTGCGCGAGATCGGTATTTCGCCGGACGCCTTGCTGTGCCGCGCCGACCGTCCGATCCCGGATGACGAACGGGCCAAGATTTCCCTGTTCTCCAACGTCCAGGGCGATGCCGTGATTTCGGTGTGGGATGCCGACACCATCTACAAGATTCCGCAGATGCTGCACGACCAGGGGCTGGATGCGATCGTCTGCGAAAAGCTGGGCCTGTCGCCCAAGCCTGCCGACCTCTCGGTCTGGACCAAGCTGGTGCACGCACTGGAAAATCCAACCTACGAAGTCACCATCGGCATGGTCGGCAAATATGTCGACCTGACCGAATCGTACAAGTCGCTGACCGAGGCATTGCGCCACGCCGGCATCCATACCGGCAGCCGGGTCAATATCGAATACCTGGATTCCGAAGAAATCGAAGCCAGCGGCACCGGTGCATTGGCCAAGTACGATGCGATCCTGGTGCCGGGCGGTTTCGGCAAGCGCGGCGTCGAAGGCAAGATCGCGGCGGCGCGTTTCGCCCGCGAAAACAAGATCCCTTACCTGGGTATTTGCCTCGGCATGCAAGTCGCACTGCTCGAATATGCGCGTAACAAGGCCGGCCTGCCGCACGCCAATTCAACCGAATTCGATGCGCAGACCGACCAGCCGGTAGTGGCCCTGATCACCGAATGGCAGAATCACGACGGCAAGGTAGAGCTGCGCGACGTCAATTCCGACCTGGGCGGCACCATGCGCCTGGGCGCGCAGACCTGCGATGTCAAGCCGGACACCCTGGCCGCCGAAGTCTACGGCCCGACCGTGACCGAACGCCATCGTCATCGCTACGAAGCCAACAACCATTACCTGGACCGGATCGAAGCGGCCGGCCTGGTGGTGTCGGCCCGCACCCCGACTGAAGACCTGTGTGAAATCATGGAATTGCCGCGCACCGGCGAGAATGCCCATCCTTGGTATGTCGGCGTCCAGTATCACCCGGAATTCAAATCGACTCCGCGCGATGGCCATCCCTTGTTTATTTCGTTCATCAAGGCTGCGCTGGCGCACAAGCAAGCTAATACTGCAACTGCAGCGTAAGGAAAGAACATGAAACTTTGTGGCTTTGACATCGGCCTGGATCAGCCGTTTTTCCTGATCGCCGGTCCGTGCGTGATCGAATCGCGCCAGATGGCGCTCGACACTGCCGGGAAACTGAAAGAGATCACCAGCGAACTGGGCATCAACTTCATCTACAAATCGTCTTTCGACAAGGCGAACCGTTCTTCCGGTTCTTCTTTCCGCGGCCTCGGCATGGAAAAAGGGCTGGAGATCCTGGCTGAAGTCAAAGCGCAAATCGGCGTGCCGGTGCTGACCGATATCCATGAAATCTATGAAATCGAGCCGGTGTCGGCGGTGGTCGATGTCTTGCAGACACCCGCCTTCCTGTGCCGCCAGACCGATTTCATCAACGCTTGCGCCCAGTCGGGCAAGCCGGTGAATATCAAGAAGGGCCAGTTCCTGGCGCCGCACGACATGATCAATGTCATCGCCAAGGCGCGCTCCGCCGCCCGCGAAGCCGGCCTGCCTGAAGACAATTTCATGGCCTGCGAGCGCGGCGCTTCGTTTGGCTACAACAACCTGGTGTCCGACATGCGTTCGCTGGCGATCATGCGCGAAACCGGCTGCCCGGTGGTGTTCGACGCCACCCACTCCGTGCAGCTGCCAGGCGGCCAGGGCAGCACATCAGGCGGCCAGCGCGAATTCGTGCCGGTGCTGGCGCGCGCTGCTATCGCGGTGGGCGTGGCCGGCGTGTTCATGGAAACCCATCCGAATCCTGCCGAAGCCAAATCGGACGGACCGAATGCGGTGCCGCTGAACCGTATCAAAGAATTGTTGTCGACCATGATAGACCTGGACCGGGTCGTCAAGAAGAATGGCTTTATCGAAAGCAATTTCGGTTGATTGCTTGAGGGATGGAATATATCGCTGCCGCTATACAAGCAAGTGGCGGTGCGTGAAGTCTGGTCCCGCAAATGGTTTTAATATCGCGCATATTTTTATTTGATAGGGAAATACATGAGTGCAATCGTTGACATCATTGGCCGCGAAATCATTGATTCGCGCGGTAATCCGACAGTCGAATGCGACGTCCTGCTGGAATCCGGCGTCATGGGCCGTGCGGCCGTGCCGTCCGGCGCGTCCACCGGTTCGCGTGAAGCGATCGAACTGCGCGACGGCGACAAGAGCCGTTACGGCGGCAAGGGCGTTTTGAAAGCCTGCGAGCATATCAACACTGAAATTTCCGAAGCCATCATGGGCCTGGATGCCAGCGAACAAGCGTTCCTGGACCGCACCCTGATCGATCTCGACGGCACCGAAAACAAAGGCCGCCTGGGCGCCAACGCCATGCTGGCGGTATCGATGGCGGTGGCCAAGGCCGCAGCTGAGGAAGCCGGCCTGCCGCTGTACCGTTATTTCGGCGGCAGCGGCGCGATGCAGATGCCGGTGCCGATGATGAACGTCATCAACGGCGGCGAACATGCCGACAACAACCTGGATATCCAGGAATTCATGATCATCCCGGTTGGCGCACCGAGCTTCCGCGAAGCGCTGCGTTACGGCGCCGAAGTGTTCCACGCGCTGAAGAAAATCCTGCACGACAAGGGCTTGTCGACCGCGGTCGGCGATGAAGGCGGCTTTGCGCCGAACCTGGCCAGCCACGAAGAAGCACTGAAGCTGATCATCCAGGCGATCGAAGCCGCAGGCTACGAGCCAGGCACCCAGATCGCCCTCGGCCTGGATTGCGCCGCCAGCGAATTCTACAAAGACGGCAGCTATGTGCTGGCCGGCGAAAACATGACCCTGACCGGCGCTCAGTTCACCGGCCTGCTGGCGTCGTGGTGCGACAAGTACCCGATCATCAGCATCGAAGACGGCATGGCGGAAAACGACTGGGATGGCTGGAAACTGCTGACTGAAACCCTCGGCAAGAAGATCCAGCTGGTGGGCGACGACCTGTTCGTCACCAACACCAAGATCCTGAAGGAAGGCATCGAGAAAGACATCGCCAACTCGATCCTGATCAAGATCAACCAGATCGGCACCCTGACCGAAACTTTCGCTGCGATCGAAATGGCCAAGCGCGCCGGCTACACCGCGGTGATCTCGCACCGTTCGGGCGAGACCGAAGATTCGACCATTGCGGATATCGCGGTTGGCATGAACGCCTTGCAGATCAAGACCGGCTCGATGTCGCGTTCGGACCGCATGGCAAAATACAACCAGCTGCTGCGCATTGAAGAGGACCTGGGCGACATCGCCAGTTATCCTGGACGTGGCGCGTTTTACAATCTGAAGTAATCAAGCCGGGGTGGGCATCAGTGTCCGCCCCGATTTACATATAAGACAGTAGAACCAAGCCCGAAACGATGCGTCTGATTGCCATTTTCCTGACTGCCTTGCTGATACTGGTCCAGTACCCACTGTGGCTAGGCAAGGGCGGCTGGCTGCGCGTCTGGGACATGGACCAGCAGGTGCATGCGGCGCATGACAAGATCGACGAACTGAAAGCCCGCAACGCCAAGCTGGATTCGGAAGTGCACGATTTGAAAGAAGGCACCGGTGCGGTCGAAGAACGGGCGCGCACCGAACTGGGCATGATCAAGCAGGACGAGATCTTTATCCAGATCCTCGATCCGAACGGCAATCCGGCCGATGCGCCGGCGCCGCCCAATGCCGCATTGACGGCGGTAGAAAAGACCGTAGCGGTCGCCGTGCCGACGGAAAAGAAACCGGAACGCTGATATCCCTCAACCGGCAGGGCGCCCATGCAGTTGCAGCGCCCCGGTCCCCACTTGATTCTTAATGTTTGCTGCTGCCGGTGGGCAGCAGCGCTTCAACCGGCGCCGCGCTGGCAAACAGGTGCGCGCAATCGACTTTGTCGAACTCATAATGCTGGCCGCAGAAATCGCAGTCTACCGCCAGCTTGCCGAGGTCGGCGAGCGCTTCTTCGATTTCGGGCTGGCCCAGCATCTTCAGCATGTTGCCGACTTTTTCGCGTGAGCAGTTGCACTGGAAGCTAGGCTGCTGCGGTTCGAAAACACGGATGGTTTCTTCCCAGAACAAGCGGCGCAGCAAAGTCTGGATGTCGGTCGACAGCATTTCTTCAGGACGCAAGGTGCCGCCCAGCGCCAGGAAGCGGTTCCATGTTTCCAGCTCATCGTCGACCGGGACGTCGATGCCGCCGTGATTCGGCAGTTTCTGCAGCAGCAGGCCGCGTGCGACCTTGTCGTCGGCGGCCAGCCACAGCTTGGTGTCGAGCTGTTCCGAACGCAGCATGTAGTTTTCAATGACGGTCGCGACATTCTCTCCGTCCAGCGGCACGATGCCTTGGTAAGCCTGCTGGCCCGGCATCTTGTCTTGCGGGTCGAGCGTAATGGCAAAGCGGCCCTGGCCGTTCAGGTTGACCAGCTGCGGCATGCTGGCGTCGGGATCGATCACCGCGTCTGGCGCCAGCTTGGCGGTGGCGCGCATCTGCAGCTGCGAATCGCATTCGACCACCAGCAGCCGGATCGGGCCGTCGCCATGGATCTGCATGACGATGACGCCGTTGAATTTCAGGTTGGCCGACAGCAAGGCCGCTGCCGCCATCATCTCGCCCAGCAAGGTCTTTACCGGTGCCGGGTAGTGGCGGTGCGCCAGCACCTGCTGCCAGGTGGAAGACAACTCCACCAGCTCGCCGCGCACGGCGGCATTCTCCACCATGAATTTTTGCAGTGAATCGCCATGTGCATCGCCTGCATTCGTCATCTTTATTACGTCCATATTTTTTATCCGCTGATTTATTGCTTGATTACTGCTGCTTGTCACACGATTGTTACCCGATTTGCTTCAGGCCGTTCTTGTACTCTTGTCCGCGTTCCATGTAGTGCCTGGCGTTGCCGGCCAGCGCCGCCACGTCCTGCTCGCTCAGGGTGCGCACGGCTTTGGCCGGGCTGCCGATGATCAGCGAGTTGTCCGGGAATTCCTTGCCTTCGGTGACCAGCGCACCGGCGCCGACCAGGCAGTTCTTGCCGATCTTGGCGCCGTTCAGGATCACCGCCTGGATCCCGATCAAGGCGCCGTCGCCAATCGTGCATCCATGCAACATTGCCTGGTGGCCGACCGTCACGTTCTTGCCCAGCGTCAGCGGAAAACCCATGTCGGTATGCAATGTACAGCTCTCCTGCACGTTGCTGCCCTGGCCGACCGTGATCAGCTCGTTGTCGCCGCGGATGTTGACGCCGAACCAGACGCTGGCGCCGGCTTCAATCCTGACCTTGCCGATCAGGTTGGCGGAAGGCGCAATATACGCAGAAGGGTCAATATCGGGGGCATGTTCGCCCAATTGGTAGATGGCCATAAATTTCCGTAAAATGCTGGTTGCCGGGCATGGCCCTGATTCAATCCCTGTAGATAGGTCCAAGTTGCGATTTTTCAACCGTAGCGCCATTTTACCGCTGTCAACATGAACCATTCACTCTTTGCCGCGCCATCCGACTTGCGTAGGGCTGCCTTGCACTGTTTGTGCGAGGCTGATGTCGCTGCCAAGGTCGCCGGCGTCGAGGCGATGGCGACGGCCTGGGAGAATGCCGCCATGGCGCTGGACAGCGGGTGTGAATTGCGTCCGGGCCTGGGCATACCGGGGCGTCCGCCGCAGCCGCTGCTGGTCCCGCCGCGCGAGGTCAAGCATCGCTCCATGGCTACTGTGGAAGGGCGCGCCGCCATGATCCATGCCCTGGCGCATATCGAATTCAACGCCATCAACCTGGCGCTCGATGCGATCTGGCGCTTTGCCGGCATGCCGCGCGATTATTATGCCGACTGGCTGCGCGTGGCCAAGGAAGAAGCTTATCACTTTAGCCTGCTGGCAAGGCATTTGCGCAGCCTCGGGTTTGCCTACGGCGATTTCGCGGCGCATAACAGCTTGTGGGAGCTGACCGAGAAGACCAGCCATGACATCCTGGCCAGGATGGCGCTGGTGCCGCGCCTGATGGAAGCGCGTGGCCTGGATGCCTCGCCGCGCACCCGCGCCAAGCTGGCGCAGGCCGGCGACGAAGAGGCGGCGGCCATCATAGACATCATCCTGCGCGACGAGATCGGCCATGTGGCGATCGGCAACCGCTGGTATGGCTGGCTGTGCCAGGCGCGCGGACTGGAGCCGCTGGCGACATTCGCCGCCCTGGCCGTGCAGCACAAGGCGCCGCAGCTGCGCGGACCGTTCAATCTGGAGGCGAGGAGGGCGGCAGGTTTTTCCGAAGCAGAATTGCAGGTCTTGTTGCAGGAGATAGAGCAGGGCCTAAACGGCCATCCGGCCTAGGCCCTAGTGATACCACTTGTGCTTGCCGGGACGTTTGGCGATTTCCGCCATGTTGACCAGCTTGGTGCCGGCGATGCGGTCGTGCAGGAACTGGCGCTGCGGATCGAGGTAAACGGTCATCGCCCACAGCAGGAAATTCGCGGCCGGGATCCAGACCAGCATCCAGGTATGCGCGCCTAACGCCCACGCCAGCGCCAGCCCGGGCAGGAACCAGCACCAGCTGAGCAGGAAGCGGATGGCGGCGCGGCCGGCCTTGACTGCGCTGCCGTCGCGGTTGACCAGCTGGATACGCCAGGTTTTCATGGCCAGCGTTTGTCCGCCGTGGCTCCAGCACCAGACGAAATACAGGGTCAGCACAAGGAACAGCCAGGCTTGCTGGGCGTGCCGCAGGTACAGCGCGTGGCGCTGCTGCAGCAAGGTGGAAAAAATCCAGCCGGAAATGAACAGGATGCCGAACAGCAGCATGGATTCATACATGATGCTGCCGAAACGGCGTTTCAGCGATGGCGTTTGCTGCTGGCTGGGGGGCGCGCTGGTAGCGGAAGGATCCAAAATTCTTATTTCGCGGTTGGCGCCAGTACCGGGCCGGGGCCTGGCGCCGTCGCCGCCGCAGGAGCGACCACGGCAGTCTGTTCCTGGCCGGCCGCCGGCGTCAGGCTGGCTGGCGCGGCAGGCTTAGGTTTATTCAGTTTGGCCGCCGGCATGGTAGTTACCCGCTTGTGGTTCGGCGCGGCTTGTTCGGCCAGCTCTTTCTTTTGCTGTTCCGACAATTGCTGGTACTGCTGCCAGCGCAAGGCCCGTTGTTCGGTATCGAGCTTGTTGGCGCGGGCATAATTCTCGCGCGCGATACGGCGTTGTTCAGGAGTCAATGTTACCCAGCCGCGCATCCTCGCCTGCAGCCTCTCCTGCTCAGCCGGCGTCATGCTGGCGTAGCGGTTGCTGATTTCCAGCCATTTCTTGCGGGTAGCCGGCTTCAGCTTGTTCCAGTCGCCTGCCAGCGGCTCCAGCACATGCTGCTGGACAGCGCTCAATTCATTCCAGTTAGGCGCGGTGATGCCCACCACCTTGGTCATTTTTGGAGGGGGGAGCGGCGCCGGCTTGACGCTGGCCGCAGCCGGCTGCGCAGCTGCAGGCTGTGCAGCTGCCTGGGTCGACGTGAACGGCCCCAGCACCGCCAGCGCCGCGCCGCCGCTCACCAGCAGCGCGCAGGCGGCGCCGATCAGGCGCTTGCGGCGGCTGCTCAGCATGCCTGGCTTGGAAGAGGAGGTTGGCGTCATTGGTCTTGCTGCTGTTGGGCGAGATAGGCGCTAAAGCCGCTATCCAGGTAGGCCGACGGCGGCAATTCGTCCGACAGCACGGCAGCGTCGATGTCGGCGGTGGCGGCGATCCGGTGTTGCTGTTCATATTGGTACAGGCCCGACAGCAGCACCATGCCGACCAGGATAGGCGCAGCGACGCCGAGCCGCGTCAGCCAGGACAGGCGGTTGCCGAAAAAGCTGCCGGCGTGGCCCGCCAGCACGCCTTGGCGCGCCAGCACGCGGGTCGGCGCATCTTTTTTCTTGCGTGCCATGGCCGCCTTGCGGGCAGCCGCCAGGCGGTCGGCGGCAGGGGCCGGCAAATTGTCCAGGTTTTCATTCAGTGCGTGCCGCACCTTGAAAGCGAAATTGATTTGTTTGTGGTTCATAAACTGATTCCTTTGGCCTTGAGCGATAGCGCCAGAGCGTGCGTTGCGCGAGAGCAGTGCGTTTTCACGCTGCCTTCCGAGCATCCCATTGCGGCCGCGGTCTCGGCAACATCCATGTCCTCCCAATAACGCATCAGGAAGGCTTCTCGTTGACGCGCCGGCAGCTTCTGTACTTCTTCGTCGATGATGTTGAGAATTTGCTCACGTTCCAGCTTGTTGGCGCTGGATTCGGTCGCTTGCGAATCTTCATCCGACTCGAAGGTTTCGAGGACGTCGTAATCCTCGTCATTGGCGTTGTTGCGCCCCATGCTGGAAAACAGGCTGACCCAGGTGTTGCGTACTTTTTCCCTGCGGAAATAGTCGTGGATCGTGTTCTGCAAGATACGCTGGAACAGCATCGGCAGCTCAGCTGCAGGTTTGTCGCCGTATTTTTCCGCCAGCTTGATCATCGCGTCCTGGACGATGTCCAGCGCGGATTCGTCTTTGCGGACGGCGTAGACCGCCTGCTTGAAAGCCCGGCGTTCTACGTTTTCAAGGAAATCGGAAAGTTCTTTATCGGTGGCCATGCATCGCGGCGGATTGGGTCATACACTACTGCTGATTCAAGATTCTCAAAATTCTGTTATGCGGCCGGAACACAGTCACAGGCAGGGAGGCCCCGTGTTGACTGGTTTACGCTAGCCGCCCTTGGCCTGTGCCTGGAAATCGCGGTTCGCCTTGCCTTCATAACGATGGCTTACGATTAATTTCCAGACTGGCCGAATGCTAGCAAAAAAGGCGGGGTTTGTGGGCAAATCTACTGCAAAAGACACGATTTAACTCGGATTTCATGTAATTTGGCTTGACCGGAATGAAACTACGCATTATGGTAGCTATCCACTTCAGAACCCTGGAGTGCCAGCCTTTTCGCTGACGACTCAAGATGTTGTTCAACGGACAGGCATGCTTCACATTTGTAAGCTGTTTGCTCCAACCCGTGCCACAAGCGCGAGAAACAGGCAACGGCGTAATCAGAATTTTCGGCCGAACGAGTAGCGTTTAGCGCCATTTTGAATCGTATCTACGGCTACGCAACGGAATGACGTGATCGCACAAAAAAGGGACGCCGTGGCACTGGTACGCTGCGCCATTTCGTCAGGAAAGAGCATCCGATCAATTTCCAATGGACCTTGAAAGGATCTAGTCATCATGAACAAAGATACAAACCTGCCTGTTACCGGCGCGGAAATTCTCGTGCGCTGCCTGGCGGAAGAGGGTGTCGAACACGTGTTCGGTTATCCCGGCGGCGCAGTGCTGTACATCTACGACGCCATATTCCAGCAAGAAAAATTCCAGCATATCCTGGTACGTCATGAGCAAGCTGCGATTCACGCAGCCGATGCCTATTCCCGCAGTTCGAACAAGGTTGGCGTGGCCATCGTCACGTCCGGCCCCGGCGTCACCAATGCGGTGACCGGCCTGGCCACGGCCTACATGGACTCGATCCCGATGGTGGTGATTTCGGGCCAGGTGCCGTCGTATGCGATCGGCGAGGATGCGTTCCAGGAATGCGATACGGTCGGCATCACCCGTCCGTGCGTCAAGCACAACTTCCTGGTCAAGGATGTCAAGGACCTGGCGTCGACCATCAAGAAAGCTTTCTTTATCGCCAGAACCGGCCGTCCCGGCCCGGTATTGGTGGATATCCCTAAAGACATCTCCATGCACCGCCACGTTTTCGACTATCCGAAGGAAGTCGAAATGCGTTCCTACAAACCTGTCGACAAAGGCCACTCGGGCCAGATCCGCAAGGCGGTGCAACTGCTGCTGAGCGCGGAACGGCCGATGATCTACGCCGGCGGCGGCGTGATCCTGGCGAATGCCTCGCCTGAGCTGAACAAGCTGGTGGACCGCCTGGGCTACCCATGCACCACCACCTTGATGGGCCTCGGCGGCTACAAGTCGTCCAGCGACAAGTTTGTCGGCATGCCCGGCATGCATGGCACTTATGAAGCCAACATGGCGATGCAGAACAGCGATGTGCTGATCGCCATCGGCGCCCGCTTTGACGACCGCGTGATCGGCAATCCGAAGAATTTCACCTCGGTCTCGCGCAAGATCATCCATATCGATATCGATCCGTCGTCGATTTCGAAGCGCGTCAAGGTCGATATCCCTATCGTCGGCAACGTCAAGGATGTGCTGCAGGAACTGCTGGCGCAGCTGGATGCCGCCGAGACCCGGCCGAATGCGCCGGCCTTGTCCAACTGGTGGAAGCAGATCAACGACTGGCGCGGCCGCGAGTGCCTCAAGTTTGCCGATTCCAACGAAGTGATCAAACCGCAGTCCGTGGTGCAGAAGGTGTGGCAGATCACCGACGGCGACGCGTTCATCACCTCCGATGTCGGCCAGCACCAGATGTGGGCGGCGCAGTACTACGGCTTCGACAAGCCGCGCCGCTGGATCAATTCCGGCGGCCTCGGCACCATGGGTGTCGGCTTGCCGTATGCGATGGGCGTGCAGATGGCCAACCCGGGTTCGACCGTGGCCTGCATCACCGGCGAAGCATCGATCCAGATGTGCATCCAGGAACTGGCTACCTGCAAGCAATATCACCTGACGCCGAAGATCATCCTGCTCAACAACCGTTTCCTCGGCATGGTCCGGCAATGGCAGCAGATCGATTACGGTTCGCGCTATTCCGAGTCCTACATGGATTCGCTGCCGGATTTCACCAAGCTGGCGGAATCCTTCGGCCACGTCGGCATGAAGATCGAAAAGCCGGGCGACGTCGACGGCGCGCTGAAAGAGGCGTTCGGCTTGAAGGATCGCCTGGTATTCATGAATTTCATTACGGATCAAACCGAAAACGTCTGGCCTATGGTCAAGGCGGGCAAGGGCTTGACTGAAATGCTGCTCGGTTCGGAGGATCTGTAATCATGCGACACATCGTTTCTGTACTGCTGGAAAATGAAGCGGGCGCCCTGTCGCGCGTGGTCGGCCTGTTTTCCGCCCGTGGCTACAACATCGAGACATTGACGGTCGCACCGACCGAAGATGCCACCTTGTCACGCATGACCATCGTGACAAGCGGTTCGGATGACGTGATCGAACAGATCACCAAGCACCTGAACCGTCTGATTGAAGTCGTCAAAGTGGTCGACCTGACCGAAGGCGCACATATCGAACGCGAACTGATGCTGATCAAGGTGCGCGCAGTCGGCAAGGAACGTGAAGAAATGAAGCGCACCGCGGACATTTTCCGCGGCCGCATCATCGACGTCACCGACAAGTCCTATACCCTGGAACTGACAGGCAACAAGGGCAAGCTGGATGCGTTCATCGATTCGATCGACCGCGCGGCGATCCTGGAAACCGTCCGTACCGGCGGCTCGGGCATCGGTCGCGGCGAGCGCATCCTCAAAGTTTAAATAACATTTAAATAAGCAGTCATCGCGCTGGAGCGTCCAGCGCGTTTTACAGCAAAATTCACATCAAATTACATATATAGGATCCAAAATGAAAGTTTTCTACGACAAAGACAGCGACCTCTCCCTGATCAAAGGCAAGAACGTTGCCATCATCGGTTACGGTTCGCAGGGCCATGCCCATGCACAAAACCTGAACGATTCCGGCGTCAAGGTCACAGTCGGCCTGCGCAAGGGCGGCGCATCGTGGGACAAGGCAAAGAACGCCGGCCTGAACGTGGCTGAAGTGAACGATGCGGTGAAAGCCGCTGACGTCATCATGATCTTGCTGCCGGACGAAAACATCGCCCAGGTTTATGCGGAAAACGTCGCGCCGTTCGCCAAGCAAGGCGCTACGCTGGCATTCGCCCACGGCTTCAACGTGCACTACGGCCAAGTCGTGCCGCGCGCCGACCTGGACGTGATCATGATCGCTCCCAAGGCGCCTGGCCACACTGTGCGTGCGACCTACACCCAGGGCGGCGGCGTACCGCACCTGATCGCCGTCTATCAAGACAAGTCCGGCAGCGCCCGCGACATCGCCTTGTCGTATGCAACCGCCAACGGCGGCGGCCGTGCCGGCATCATTGAAACCAACTTCCGCGAAGAAACCGAGACCGACCTGTTCGGCGAACAAGCCGTGCTGTGCGGTGGTGCGGTGGAACTGATCAAGGCTGGTTTTGAAACCCTGGTGGAAGCCGGCTACGCGCCTGAAATGGCTTACTTCGAGTGCCTGCACGAACTGAAGCTGATCGTCGACCTGATCTATGAAGGCGGCATCGCCAACATGAACTACTCGATCTCCAACAACGCTGAATACGGCGAATACGTTACCGGCCCGCGCATCGTTACCGAAGATACCAAGAACGCCATGCGCCAGTGCCTGAAAGACATCCAGACCGGCGAATACGCGAAGAGCTTCATCCTGGAAAACAAGGCCGGCGCACCGACCCTGATTTCCCGTCGCCGCATCACTGCAGAACATCAGATCGAGCAAGTCGGTGAGCAGCTGCGTGGCATGATGCCTTGGATCAAAAAGAACAAGATGGTTGACCAGTCGAAGAACTAATCATAAGTCGATTGGCCCCAAAAAAAGGACGGCATTGCCGTCCTTTTTCATTTCAGGCGTCGGAGCGGAAGCAATTGACCCGCAACCGTACATTGTTTAGATTGTGGCATCACCAATCGCGTAATTTTCCTGGGCAATATGGCAACTAACACAATCGGCAGCAAATTCGGCAAGCCCGACCGCGGCTGGCGGGAGCGCCTGTACACGATTATTTTTGAGGCCGACACCGCCGCCGGGCGCCGCTTCGATACCGCCTTGCTGATCATCATCGTGCTCAGCGTGGCGACCGTGATCATCGACAGCGTCGGCGCCGTGCGTTCGCGCGATTTGCTTGCGCTGAATATTCTCGAATGGCTGTTCACCATCTTGTTCACCATCGAATACGTGGTGCGCCTGCTGTGCGTCAAGCGCCCCTTGCGCTATGCCCTCAGCCTGTTCGGCATCATCGACCTGATATCGATCCTGCCGACCTACCTGGCGATCCTGCTGCCGGAATTCCATTTCCTGATCGATGTCCGCCTGCTGCGCATGCTGCGCGTATTCCGCGTGATGAAGCTGCCGCGCTATTTCGACGAATCGCAGATCCTGCTGCAGGCGCTGCGCAACAGCCGCCACAAGATCCTGGTGTTCCTCGGCGTGGTGCTGATCATGAGCGTGATCCTGGGCACCATCATGTACGTGATCGAAGGGCCGGAAAACGGCTTTACCAGCATCCCGGTCGGCATGTACTGGTCGATCGTGACGCTCACCACCACCGGCTATGGCGACATCCATCCGAAAACGCCGATGGGCCAGCTGATTACTTCCTGCGCCATGCTGCTGGGCTACGGCATCATCGCCTTGCCGACCGGGATCGTCGGCGTGGAACTGGCGATGACCATGATGAAGGGCACGCCGACTACCCGCACCTGCAGCCATTGCCTGACCGAAGGGCATGAAGCCGATTCCCTGTTTTGCAAACACTGCGGCGAGAAGCTGGAGCCCTATCAATACGATGCCGCCGCAGCCGGCGCCGATCCGTTCAGCACGCTGGCGGAATTCAAAGGCCGCATGGGCCGCAATGTGCACCAGGATCCACCGAAAAAATAAGGCCGCGGCGCGGCTTTTTGCGATCTTGCGTTTGCCACCAACAACAGGCAATATTGTCAGCGAACTAATTCGACAGAACACAATCGAAAGTTGGTCTGTAATTGATAGTCGTTGGGGCGCACTTCCGGTAGCGCTCCATTTTTTCTTGGAGAAGAATATGTCGCGATCACGCAAATTGATGCTGTCGTCACTGTTGGCTGCAACGGGTTTCGCCGCGCACGCCCAGGCGCCGACCAGCGGTACCCTGGTAGTGGTGCCGGCCTACGGTGAAGTCAAGCACGCCAATGACCAGGTAAGGATTACCTTCAACGTTGAAGAGCAGGACAAGGACAAGGCGGCGGCAGCTTCCCGCGTCAACCTGAAGATGAAGCAGGGCACCGATATCCTCAAGCGCCAGGACCCGCAGGCGGTCTTGCAGACACGCGGTTACTACACCTACCCGGTCTATCCGGAAGACCAGCCGCAGCCGCGCGGCAATGCCAACAAGCCGCGCCAGCCAACCGGCTGGCGCGTCGGCCAGTACCTCGATGCCACCACCACCAATCTCAACAACCTGCCGAAAACGGTCGCCGCGGTGCAAAGCATCCTGGGCCTCAACGGCCTGTATTTCGGCCTGAGCGACGCCACCAGCAAAAAGCTGGATGACCAGCGGATCGCCGCCACCTACCAGAACCTGACCGAGCGCATCGCTTCCATCGCCCGCGCCATGGGCCGCAATGTTTCGGACGCCGTGCTCGACACGGTGGATTTCGAAGGATCCGGCAACTATGCGCAGGAAGCAGCGGCGCCGAAAGCGATGATGATGCGCGCAGCAGCCATGAATGACTCGGCCCAGGTGGAAGAACCCAGTTTCGAGCCGGGCGAAACCACCCTGAACATGCGCGTGGTTGGCAAAGTCCGCTTCAAATGAGCCGCCTGGCCGTCTTTAGCCTGGCCCTGGGCATGACATTGGCGCTGGCCGCTTGCAAGCCGTCGGCGCCGACGCCGCAAGTCTTCAAGGCCCAGGCCGATGCGCTGGAAAAGGCAAAAGGGGTTGAACAGCAGTTGCAGCAAGCCCAAGACAAGGCCAAGGCAGCTGAAGAAGAACAGCAGAAATAAGAAAGGGAAGCTGGAGCGCTCGCTTCAGCTTCTTTTTTTCCGCGATATCCCGTATAACCATTGTCATATTGAAAATATTTCCCCGATTGTGTTTATCCAGCCCAATAAAACCGAGCGAAAAGCTTGGTCTTTTTATACAATGCCAAGGCGCTGTTTCTTTCGATGAACATCCAGGCCCCTGATATCATGCAGGCGGCCTCATATCACCGACTTGCCAGCGTTAGTTAATCAAGAAGCGGCATGGCGGCTGGCAGAACTGGCTGTGCGCCCCCGGCAAGCAATAAAGCGGCAGGTTACATTTATTTCCCGCTCGACTAGAATAGCCACGCTTTCAAATTTCCATCATTTACCCAGATAATCCGGAGTGCAGTTGAATAATTACCCCCATCCTATTATTGCCCGCGAGGGCTGGCCGTTTTTGGGCATCGCCTTTGCGGTCGCGCTGCTGATCACGTTTTTCTCTCCTGCATGGTCGCTGCCATTCTGGATTATTGCCTTGTTCGTATTGCAGTTTTTCCGCGATCCGGCCCGTGTGATTCCACAGAATCCTGCCGCAGTGCTGTCGCCGGCCGACGGCCGCATCGTCGTGGTGGAAAAAACCATGGATCCTTACGCTAATCGCGAAGCCCTGAAAATCAGCGTCTTCATGAACGTATTCAATGTCCATTCGAATCGCGCGCCGGTCGACGGCAAGATTGAGAAGGTGGAGTATTTCCCGGGCAAGTTCGTCAACGCCGACCTCGACAAGGCTTCGATCGAAAACGAGCGCAACGCCCTGGTCATCACCGCCGCCAACGGCCAGACCGTGACTTGCGTACAGGTCGCCGGCCTGATTGCGCGCCGCATCCTGTGCTACGTCAAAGTGGCCGACGTGCTGGCGCGCGGCCAGCGCTACGGCTTTATCCGTTTCGGTTCACGGGTCGATGTCTACCTGCCGCTGACGGCCACGCCCAAGGTTGCAGTGGGCGACAAGGTATCCGCCACCGAGACCATCCTGGCCGAATTTTAAGCAGTGTTGCTGGTAATCAGAGTCGATTGAAACGGAACTTACATGGCCACATTCAAGCGCCGTAAAGCGAAGAACAACATCGCGCAGTTCCCCAAGGCGCTGCGCCCGAACAAGAACACCGAACGCAGCGAATACCTGGACCAGGACGCAGGGGACCAGCCGCCGGTGCGGCGCCGGCGCGGCATCTACCTGCTGCCGAACGCTTTCACCACGGCGGCGCTGTTCTGCGGTTTTTATGCGATCGTGATGGCGATGAACCTGCGTTTCGACCAGGCTTCGATCGCCATCTTCGTGGCGATGGTGCTGGACAGCCTGGACGGCCGCGTGGCGCGCCTGACCAATACCCAGAGCGAGTTCGGCGCGCAATACGACAGCCTGTCCGACATGGTGTCGTTCGGCGCCGCGCCGGCGCTGGTAGTGTATGAGTGGTCCTTGCGCGGCATGGGCAAGCTGGGCTGGCTGGCGGCTTTCGTGTATTGCGCCGGCGGCGCCTTGCGCCTGGCGCGCTTCAACACCAACATCGCAGTGGTCGACAAACGCTATTTTCAGGGCTTGCCCAGCCCTGCGGCAGCGGCCCTGGTGGCCGGTTTTGTCTGGCTGATGGACGATCTCGGTTTTCGCGGCGCATCGCTGAGCTGGGCAGCCTGGGCGATTACCCTGTACGCCGGCCTGACCATGGTCAGCAATGTCCCCTTTTATAGCTTTAAAGACATCAACCTGCGCAAACCGATGCCGTTCATCGCGGCCTTCCTGGTGGTGCTGGCGCTGGTGGCGATTTTCAGCGATCCGTCGAAGGTGCTGTTCGGCCTGTTCGTGCTGTATGGCCTGTCCGGCTTTGGCGTGTATTTCTGGCGCTGGTTCAAGGGCAAGCCGGTCAGCATCGTGCAGACGGAACTAGAGCATGACGATAAGGACTAAGGTAATGCCTGTGAAACATTAGTAAGGTTAAATGTTGTTAAACCTTGGGTTGCAAGCGGCACGGTAGCGAGGCTAGTGGCATCATCCTTTTTCAACTACTACTGGAGAAAAAAATGGGTTTACTTTCTTTTTTTAAAGAAGCTGGCGAAAAACTGCTGGGTACGAAGAAGCCAGAGGAAATCGCTGCAGCTCCCGATGTTGAAGATCTGCAAAACAAGGCAGCAGATGCGATCAAGACCTATGTCGGCACGCAAGGCATCGACACCAGCGGCCTGACGATCGCCTTTGACGCAGCGTCGTCGACGGTGACCGCCAGCGGCGAGGCGCCGGACCAGGCGACCCGCGAGAAAATCATCCTTTGCTGCGGCAATGTCAAGGACGTCGCCGGCGTCAACGACAACCTGACCGTGGCTACGCCAGCCGATGAATCGCAATGGTATACCGTGGTCAGCGGCGACAATCTGTCGAAGATCTCCAAGCAGTACTACGGCGATGCAAACAAATACAATGCAATTTTTGAAGCCAACAAGCCGATGCTGAAAAGCCCTGACCTGATTTATCCGGGCCAGATGCTGCGTATTCCGCCACAGTAATTCGGATTCAACCTGAACAGAGCCGCCCGGTAAGCCCCGGGCGGTTTTTTTACGGCCGTCGCTTTGTGATTTTTATACCGGATTCCCTCAAAGTCTTTAAAATTGATGGTTTACAAGACCAATCAGGAGCACAGCATGGCCGCCAACTCGCCCGAAAAACTGATCATATTCGACACCACCTTGCGCGATGGCGAACAATCGCCCGGCGCCTCGATGACCAAAGATGAAAAAATCCGTATCGCCAAGCAGCTGGAACGGATGAAAGTCGACGTGATCGAAGCCGGGTTTGCTGCTGCTTCTCCCGGCGATTTCGAGGCGATCAAGGCAATCGCCGGCATCATCAAGGATTCCACCGTCTGTTCCCTGTCGCGCGCCAACGACAAGGACATCGCGCGCGCTGCCGAAGCGCTGCAGCCGGCCGAACGCAAACGTATCCATACCTTCCTGGCGACCTCGCCGCTGCATATGGAAAAGAAGCTGCGCATGACGCCCGACCAGGTGTTCGAGCAAGCCAAGCTGGCGGTGCGCTATGCCCGCAAATTCACCGACGATGTCGAATTCAGCCCGGAAGACGGCAGCCGCTCCGACATGGATTTCCTGTGCCGGGTGCTGGAGGCAGTGATCGCGGAAGGCGCGACCACCATCAACTTCGCCGACACCGTCGGCTACGGCGTGCCGGAACTGTACGGCCATATGCTGAAAACCCTGCGCGAGCGGATTCCGAATTCGGACAAGGCGATCTGGTCGGTGCACTGCCACAACGACCTCGGCATGGCGGTCGCCAATTCGCTGGCGGGCGTGATGATAGGCGGCGCGCGCCAGGTCGAATGCACCATCAACGGACTCGGCGAACGGGCCGGCAATACGGCGCTGGAAGAGATCGTCATGGCGGTCAAGACCCGGCGCGATTACTTCAACCTGGACATCGGCATCGACACCACGCAGATCGTGCCGGCGTCCAAGCTGGTGTCGCAGATCACCGGGTTTGCCGTGCAGCCGAACAAGTCGGTGGTGGGCGCCAATGCTTTTGCCCATGCCTCCGGGATCCATCAGGACGGCGTGCTGAAGGCGCGCGACACCTATGAAATCATGCGCGCCGAAGATGTCGGCTGGAGCGCCAACAAGATCGTGCTGGGCAAGCTGTCGGGACGCAATGCATTCAAGCAGCGGCTGGAAGAGCTGGGCATTGCGCTGGATTCGGAGACGGAAGTGAATGCGGCTTTTGCGCGCTTCAAGGAACTGGCGGACCGCAAGTCGGAGATATTCGACGAAGACATCATCGCACTGGTTTCGGACGAGCAGCATTCGCACGACAAGGAGTTTTATCGTTTCGTGTCGTTATCGCAGCATTCGGAGACTGGCGAAAAGCCTAGCGCCAGCGTGGTGTTTTCGATCGACGGCAAGGAGTCGCGCTGCGAAGGGGAGGGCAACGGACCGGTGGACGCCATCGTCAATGCCATCGAAACCAAGGTGGCCAGCGGTGCCGAGCTGCTGCTGTTCTCGGTCAATGCGATTACCACCGGCACCCAGTCGCAGGGCGAAGTGACCATGCGCTTGTCCAAGGCCGGCCGCATCGTCAACGGCGTCGGCGCCGACCTGGATATCGTGGTGGCGTCGGCCAAAGCCTACCTGTCAGCGCTCAACAAGCTGCATTCGAAATCGGAGAAGCTGAACCCGCAGCTCTAGCAGCAGTTAAATAGGGTCAGAGTCGAATTATTGAACAACAATAATTCGACTCTGACCCTATTTAACGAACTACGGAGTGCTGGCCTTAGCGCTTGGAATTGCCTGATGAACTTCGATCGGATTCCAGTTGCGCCCACAGCCGCGCCAGGTATGGATCGCGGAATCCTTCCTTGAGCAGCCCTTCCAGGGTATGCCGCAAATAATCCCTGGCCGGCCCGTAGAGTCCGCAGGCGTCGCGCAGGTGCGAAACCACTTTCAGGTCCGGCAGGCGGCCGGTATAGCTTTCATGCTGGCGGTTCATGACGAACGCCAGCGCCTTGACGCGCGGGCCGTTCTTGCCCTTGAGCTGCATCGGCAGCCAGCGCGGCAGGTAAGCGCCTGTCATCATTTCGCGGCGCCATAGCATTTTCAGTTCGGTTTCGATGCTGATGGCGGGGATGCGGAAAGCGATGCCTTGGCAGGAGCCGCCGCGGTCCAGTCCCAGCACCAGGCCGGGATTATCCCAAGTGCCGCGGTTGATGCGCGAATACAGGTAAAAGCCGCGATGATAGCCGTACAGCATGGCCGGCACGCGCTCGCTGTATTCCACCATCGGATTCCAGATCAGGGAACCGTAGCCGAACAGCCAGACATCGCCTTCGGGATCGGGCAGGGACGCCAGCGCGGCGCGCCAGGACGCCTCCAGCGCTGCTTCGGACAGCAGGGCGGAAGCAATCGGGGTGTTATCCAGGATGGTCCGCAGGCGGTCCTGTTCAAGATCTTCACGCGTGATACTCATGCCTACAGGATAAGCCAGATCAGCCGTCCGCAACAAGTGCTTTGCCAAACTGGCGGCGGACTTGCCTCACCCCTTGAGGGCAGCCGGAATAAACATTCGCTGCCACCAGCGTCGCCACAAGGGAACGGCAGCCGCGCCGGCGCCGACGGCTGCCGTACAGGGCGCGCTGCCGCTTGCCTGCAGCCGCACCCAGCCGCTGCGCTGCACCACATGGCATTCGCCTTCGCTGACCGTGAAATGCGTGTCGACAGCCAAGCCGCTTTCGCTGACAAGGATGTTGCCTTGCGTCGATACGATGGCGGTTCCGCGCGCAGCATGGAACATGCTGGAAGCCTTGAAAAACGCCGCGATGTCGGCAGGCTGCCGGCGGCAAAGCAGCAGCCCGTAAACTAATTTGAACCCAGTATTTCTTCTACCTGCGCTGCGCGCGGAATCGGCGCAACCGCGCCATAACCTGTCGTCGACAGGGCGGCGCAGACATTGGCGTAGCGGGCGGCGCGGAAGGGATCGTCGCCGGCCGTCAGGCGCGCGATGAAAGCGCCGCCGAAACAATCGCCGGCGCCGGTTGCGTCGACGGCTTCCACGCCGTAAGCCGGCACCAGGCGCCGTTCGCCGGCGGTGGCGACATAACAGCCTTCGGCGCCAAGCTTGAAGGCGACCAGGCCGATGCCGTAGGACAGCAGGGCGTCGACAATCGCATCGCGGTCGTCAAGGCCGGTGAGGGCGCTGACGTCATCCCAGCTGGGCAGGCAGATGTCGCACAGCGCAAACGCCTCGCGCATTTTTTCGCGGGCCCGTTCCAGCGGCCAGAGTTTCAGCCGCAGGTTGGTGTCGAGCGAGGTGCGTACGCCATGCTTGCGCGCATGCGCCATCGCCGCCAGGCCGGCGTCGCAAGCCGATTCGCTGATCGCCAGGCTGATGCCCGACAAATGCAGCACCTTGGCCGCAGCGATCGCCGCCAGCGGCAGCTGTGCGCTGGCATAGCGGCTGGCGGCCGAGCCGGCGCGCAGGTAGTCGAAGTGATGGCCGTCCTGGTCATGCGAAACAAAATATACGCCGGTGGCGGCGTGCGGATCGCTGGCGACATGGCTGGCGTCTACCTGTTCGGCCAGCCACAGGTCGCGCAGTTTCTGGCCGAAATGATCGTTGCCGAGCGCGCTGATATAACCGCTGCGCGCACCCTGGCGGGCCGCGGCGATGCAGAAGTTCGAAGTGTCGCCGCCGAAGCCCTGCAAGTACATGCGCGCATCGTGCTGCCGCTGGTTGAACTCCACCATGGCTTCGCCATAGGCCAGGATATCTGTAGTCATTGCGTGTGCCGGCATAAAAATTAAAAGAAGGTCTGGATCACGTCCACCACCTGGTGCTGCGCATCGAGCACCGCTATCTGGCGCCACTTGTCGAAGGTCAGGCAAGGATGGGAGATGTCGAAGCCGATCATGTCGCCGACCTTGATGTCGTCGCCTTCAGCGATCTGCAGATACGCATGCTGGTCCATCATGCCGGTCAGCTGCCAGTGCGCCGGGGTGGCCGCCGGCGCCGGGCTGCCGGGACGATAGTGCAGCGCCGGCGACGGCAGGCCGGCGTCGAATGCGGCGTCGCGCTTGCCGAGTGCAATGATGGCCTTGCCGGTTTCGGGAATCGATTGCACATACGCCCACAGCTGCAGGGCCGGCTGCAGCTCGGTGCGCATTTTGCGCGCGATAGGATTGCGGGTCTGGATCTGCGCCTGCGCCGCACGATAGATGCCGACGTCGTGGGTCAGGTAGCAGCCGGGGCGCAGCACTACATCCAGCGGCAGGCCGATCTCGGTCTTGGCGAATTCTTCTGCGACCACGTCGTACCAGGCCGAGCCGGCGCCGGTCAGGATGACCGGCCGCGCCGCGCCGCCGGTGCGGGCGGCAAAGCGGCCATCCTTGGCCAGCTGTTTGGTGCAGGCCACCGCATGCTGCAGGAAAGCGCGGATATCCGCTTCTTCTTTCAGCACGCCTTCGTAGACTTCGACGCCGGCCAGCACGATGCTCTCAGGCCAGCGCGCCAGCGCCGCCAGCACCGCCGCCTGCTGCTGCGGATTGCGGATGCCGGTGCGGCCGCCGTCCGGCCCCAGTTCCAGCAGCACATGCAGCTTTTGCTTGCGCGCCTGGAAGAACGCGCCTAGCTGGTCGACGCCGTCGGCTGAATCGACCAGGCAGCAGAATTCAAAGGACGGGTCAGCCAGCAAATCGGAAATGAGCGCCATGTTCTGCTTGCCGACCAGCTGGTTGGCCATGATCACGCGCCGCACGCCGTGCCGGTAGGCGACCCGGGTCTGGTGGGCGGTCGCCAGGGTTATGCCCCATGCGCCTCCGGCCAGCTGGCGCGCAAACAGTTTTGGCGCCATCGTGGTTTTGCCGTGCGGCGCGAGCTTGACGCCGTATTCCGCTACGAACTGCTGCATCCACTGCAAGTTGTGCGTCATGCGCTCGTCGGACAGCACGGCGGCAGGCAGGCTCAGGTCTTCCCGCAGCAGGTTCCAGTTGCGCGCCTTGACCTCGGCGGCAGGCAATCCCTGCTCGAATGCACCCAAGCCTTTGTTCAAGGGATCGATTACCGGATTCTCGTAATCGCTGTGATAGTCGCCGTGATAGTTAATAACATTCGTCATCAAATCTCCTCCTTCAGAATTCATTTGACGTAATCATATCCTTGAATTTACTATATTAAAAATATGTTACAAAGTAACATTCCGTTTTCTTCCTGCCGTGTCCGTTGCCGGGATGCTGCGCTTTTATTGCCATTCCACCTGTGTTGCTGGATCAGCAGCGGATGACCTAAGCCGATGACCCAATTATTCGATATTGTCTCGCGCATCGCCGAACGCAGCAGCCAGCTGCGCCTGGCTGAGCAAAAAGTGGCGCAGGCAATCCTGGGCGACCTGCCGTTTGCGGCAAGCGCCAGCATCCAGACCCTGGCCAGGCAGGCCGGCGTCAGCGAAGCCAGCGTGACGCGTTTTGCCAAGGCCATCGGCTGCCGCGACGTGCGCGAACTGAAGATGCGCCTGGCCCAGGCGGCGGCGATCGGCCAACGGTTTTTGCGGGTGGAAAATTCCATTGCTGAAAACCAACTTCCGCAAATCGTCGACATTGTCTATGCCGATATCCACAAATCGCTGGAGGTCAACCGCAGCTTGCTGAGCCAGGACAACTTGCTGCAGGCAGCGCAGGCGCTGTTGCGGGCGCGCATGATTTACGCCTTTGGCATGGGCGGCGGCTCGACTATGCTGTCGGATGAGGCGCGCTATCGGCTGGTGCGCCTGGGGCGCCCGGTGGCCACCTACCACGACGCCATGCTGCAGAAAATGGTGGCGGCGACGCTTGACAAGGACGACGTCATCCTGGCCCTGTCGACGACCGGCAACGTGCCCGAACTCAACGCCAGTTGCGCCATCGCCAAGGAGTACGGGGTGCGGCTGGTGGCGATCACCGCCCTCGGTTCGCCGCTGGCGGCAATGGCCGATGTGCTGCTGCCGCTGAAGTCGCTGGAAACCGATTTCATTTTCAAGCCTTCATCGTCGCGCTACGCCATGATGATGGCGCTGGACGTGCTGATGACAGAGTTGGCATTGCTGCAAAAAGATCGCAGCCAGGAGTTGCTGCGGCGCCTGAAATTCACACTGGATACACATCGCGGCGGCGGCAATCGCGAACCGTTGGGAGATTGAGATGAGCACTGATTCACATTCAAATGCATTGCCTGCGCCAGGCGGCGATCTAAGCTGCGACACCCTGATCCGCAACGTATCGGTGATCGACGGCAGCGGCAGCCCGGCCTACGTCGCCGACGTCGCGCTGGCCGGCGGCCGCATCCTGCATATCGAACCGCACAGCGAAGCCCGCGCCGGCGCGCTTGCCGGCTGGCAGGCCGGGCAGGTGGTGGACGGCAGCGGCAAGGTCCTGAGTCCCGGCTTCATCGATGTCCACACGCACGACGATACCAACGTGATCCGCACGCCGAGCATGCTGCCGAAACTGTCGCAGGGCGTCACTACCGTGGTGGTCGGCAATTGCGGCATCAGCGCCGCGCCGGTCAGCCTCAAGGCGGAACCGCCGGATCCGATGAACCTGCTGGGCGAAGCCAGCGCTTTCAGCTATCCGACTTTTGCATCCTATGTCGCAGCCGTGACCGAGGCCCGGCCGGCGATCAATGTCGCCGCGCTGATCGGCCATACCGCCTTGCGCAGCAACCAGATGGACCGGCTGGACCGCGCTGCCACCGAAACGGAAATCGCCGCCATGTGCGCGCAGCTGCGCGAAGCGCTGGCGCATGGCGCGCTCGGGCTCAGCACCGGCCTGGCCTACGGCAATGCAATCAATGCGCCGACCGCCGAAGTGCTGGCGCTGGCGGAACCGCTGGCCGAGGCAGGCGCGATTTACGCGACCCATTTGCGCAGCGAATTCGCCGACATCCTGGAAGCCATGGATGAAGCATTCCGCATAGGCAAGCACGCCAGGGTGCCGGTGGTGATTTCACACCTGAAATGCGCCGGCGTCGAAAACTGGGGCCGCAGCGCCGAAGTGCTGGAGGCGCTGGAGCAGGCCCAGCGCTACCAGCCGGTCGGCTGCGACTGCTACCCCTATACCGCCAGCTCATCCACCCTGGACCTGAAACAGGTGACCGACACCATCGACATCATGGTGACCTGGTCCGAGCCCGAACCGGCCATGGGCGGCAAGCTGCTGGCCGAGATCGCCGCCGAATGGCAGGTCGACCTGATGGCGGCGGCGCGCCGCTTGCAGCCGGCCGGCGCCGTCTATCACTGCATGCAGGACGACGACGTCAACCGCATCCTGAGCCATCCGGCCAGCGTGGTCGGCTCGGACGGCCTGCCTAACGATCCCTTGCCGCATCCGCGCCTGTGGGGCGCATTCCCGCGTGTGCTGGGTTATTACAGCCGCGAGCAGAAGCTGTTCCCGCTGGCCGTGGCGATCCGCAAGATGACCGGCTTGTCGGCTGAGCGTTTCGGCCTGGCCGAGCGCGGCCTGGTGCGCGAAGGTTATTGGGCCGACCTGGTGCTGTTCGATGCCGAGACCGTGCGCGACGCCGCCACGTTTGCCGATCCGATGCAGCCGGCCGAAGGCATCGAAGCGGTATGGGTGAATGGCGCCTTGTCTTACCTGGGCGGCGCGCAAAAAGCGCCGACCGAGTTGCGGGCGGGGCGTTTCCTGGCGCGGCAGGCCGGCGTCAGCGGCAGTCTTGCTGGTTGAATTTTGTTTTTTACCGAGGAGAAGTCATGACAATCAAACGATATGGTGTTGAAGGTGGTTCGGGAACCGGCGGCCAGCATTTGCCGTTCGCGCGAGCAGTGGAAGCCGACGGCTGGCTGTATGTATCCGGCCAGGTGGCGATGGTGGACGGCGAAGTGATCGACGGCGGCATCGTCGCCCAGTCGCACAAGACCATCCAGAACGTGCTGGCGATCCTGAAAGAAGCCGGCTACGGCCCGGAACACGTGGTGCGTTGCGGCGTCTGGCTCGACGATACGCGCGATTTCCAGTCGTTCAACCGGGTCTTCAAGGAATATTTCGGCGCCAACCCGCCGGCCCGCGCTTGCGTGCAGTCGAGCATGGTGGTCGATTGCAAGGTGGAAGTGGATTGCATCGCATATAAAAAATAAACCGGGTCCAGGCCGGCGAATAGACTGGCAACCGGTAGTGAATAGTTGCAAAATGGCGCCGTCATGGATGTGCGGCGCCGAGGCCGGCAGCGGGCATGTGGCGGTGTCAAAAAATAAATCGGACTTTAGGAGGATTTGATGGAGATGGTTCAGGGAAATATGTTGCTGCTCTATGCAGTGATTGCCGTGATCGCACTGGTGGTGCTGATCGCAAAGTTAAAGATGAATCCGTTCATCGTGCTGATCGTGGTGTCGGTGATCTTGGGCCTGGTGGTCGGCATGCCGATGGCCAGCATCGTCAAGTCCTACGAAACCGGTGTCGGCGGCGCTTTGGGGCATATCGCGCTGGTGGTCGGGCTGGGCACCATGTTCGGCAAGATGATGGCCGAATCGGGCGGCGCCGAGCGCGTGGCCAACACCTTGATCGGCGTATTCGGCCCCAAGCGGGTGCACTGGGCCATGATGGTGGTGGCGCTGATTGTCGGTTTGCCGGTGTTCTTCGAAGTCGGTTTCGTGCTGCTGATCCCGATCGCATTCAACGTCGCCAAGCGTACCGGGACGTCGATGATCATGGTCGGGATCCCGATGGTTGCCGGCCTTTCTGTCGTACACGGGCTGATCCCGCCGCATCCGGCCGCGCTGTTCGCCGTGACCGCTTACAACGCTGATATCGGCCGCACCATCATGTATGCGCTGATCGTCGGCGTTCCTACCGCGATCATCGCCGGTCCGCTGTTTGCCAAGCTGATCAGCCGCTTCGTCGTGCCGAATCCGGACAATCCATTGATCGCCCAGTTCGTGGAAGAAGACAAGAACCGCGAACTGCCGGGTTTTGGCATCACCATTGCGACCATCCTGTTGCCGGTGGCGCTGATGCTGATCGGTAGCTGGGCCGACGTGTTTTTCACTCCCAAAACCTTTGCCAACGATTTCCTGCGCCTGATCGGCAACTCGGTGATTGCGCTGCTGATTGCGACACTGGTAAGTTTTTATACCTTCGGCAAGGCGCGCGGCTTTGATCGTGCGGCGATCCTGAAATTTACGACCGAGTGCCTGGCGCCTATCGCCGGCATCACGCTGATCGTTGGCGCCGGTGCCGGTTTCGGCCGGATCCTGATCGATGGCGGCGTGTCCAAGGCAATTGTCGAACTTGCCAACAATGCGCATTTGTCGCCGTTGCTGCTGGGCTGGTTCGTGGCGGCGCTGATCCGGGTTGCCACCGGTTCGGCCACCGTGGCGATGACTACCGCCTGCGGCATCGTCGCGCCTATCGTCACCGCTGCCGGCGTCACAGTCAGGCCGGAGCTGATGGTGCTGGCCACCGGCGCCGGTTCGCTGATCCTGTCGCACGTCAACGACGGCGGTTTCTGGCTGGTCAAGGAGTACTTCAACATGACCGTGACGGAAACCTTCAAGACCTGGACCGTGGCCGAGACCATCATTTCGGTAGTGGCGCTGTTGCTGACCCTGGGATTGGCTACAGTGATCTGATCCGCCACAAGGCCGGTTTTCAAACGCCGCGGCGGGGCGGAACGTTCGCCGTCAAAACGGTTTGCAGAACATCATTCTGCAAACCGTTTTTTTCGCCTTGTATCTAGTCTTGTATCCAGCGCTTATGACGATCGCTTATTTAAAGATAGCTCTGCAATGTTGTATTTTTGAAACATTGTTTTGTTAATTCTAGAAATATTTTTATTTAACAAAATAAGGCGGTGCCTGATCCGGACCGGTCGGGAAATAAACGGGATTTAGTGTTATCTGAACGTCGTCGTATATAGGCAACTATTGCGTCGTGCCCGCGCCTTGCAGTCTCGGATCAGGTAGAACCGAAGAGCCGGGGCCTCATTTATTTGCCATGCAAAATTGTAAGAAAATATTCTTGAAATGTTAATTAATAAAAATTAAACGTTAACTATTGTTAACTAACAAAATAAACATTACTTCGATATTCAATATCTTTGAAATACGTCTAAAATGACAATTAATTTCCATATGGAATTATTTTTGTATGGAAAGTTTGATGTCGGATATTCAGCGTCGTTCCTGGCCTGAAGCATCGCGCAGCATCATGCGCCTGCAACGATGCGGCAAGCATGTCAGTTTCTTGCATCTCATTTTCCTGATGTAGCCGCCGCCGCGGAAATTGAGCCAGAGGTTCCTGGACTAGCAATTGGAGTCAGCCATGGCAACACGGACTTACCCGGTCACAGAAAATATCTCTTTTCCCCATGCGTACTTCGTCATCCAGGCAAGGTGCAGCCTCATAGAAAGTTTTGTTGCAGCTGCAATGCGCTGGGGATAAGCCGCCTCCAAAGCATCGCCGGCAGTGCTTAGCCGAACGGGCAACGCTGCACCAGGCATGCTTGGTCTCAATCCAGACTGAGACTACATCCCTGTTTTTTACGCCGATTTCCTTCGCCACGGACTGTTCCCGGCGTTGAGGGCTCCTTTTTGCCTGTTTTTTTGTATTTTTCCGGAGAACGTGATGAGCAAGACCTATCGTTTGGTATGGAGCAAAACACAAGGTGCGCTGGTAGTGACATCGGAGCTTGCCAAGGCCAATGGCAAGGGAGCCTCCAACCTGCTGCTGTCGACTGCTCCGGCCGGCGCCGCCAGCGGCCTGTCCGGCCACGACGACGCAGCTCCGCAGCTGAGGCGTTTGCCGGCGCTGCTGGCACTGGCGACCAGCGGCTTTTTTGCCTTGAACGGTTCGGCAGTCTGGGCCAACTGCACCCCGGCCAATCCGGCCGCCGGCGCCACGGTCACCTGCGCCGGCGCCGCATCGCTGCTGGCGCCCTCGTTCAGCAGCGCCGCCAATAACCTGACAGTGAACGTGAACACCGGCGCCAGCGCCGGCGTGTTGCTGGGCCTGCTTGGCACGGCCATGAATTTGACCGGCAACAATGTCACGCTGAATAACGCAGGCACCATAGATCCGTCGCTGCTGGGAGCGGCCAGCCTGTTATCGACCGGCACCGTGATCGGCAATGCCGCGGCCAGCACTGTCACCGTTAACAATAGCGGCACCATGAAGGGCACCAGCGGCTTGCTGGGGGTGAGCCTGAGCAATTTGAACGGTGTCGCGCTGGCGGTGCAGAACGGCACCGGCGGCGTCAGCAATCTCTCCAATACCGGCTCCATCGGCAGCTCGCCGCTGCTAGGCGTTTCGGTGCTGGCATCCGATGCGCCGGTGGTCGCAGCCTACGGCGGCGGCCAGGTCAACTTCGTCAACACCGGCACCATCAACGGCCGGGTTGCGTTCGAGGCTTCGGGCACTGCCGGCACCGGCAATACATTCATCAATTCCGGGACCATCAGCGGCAGCGTATCGATGGGCGCCAACAGCAGCAATACCTTTACCGCGGTGACCGGCTCCATTGTCGATTCAGGCGGCAGCCTGGGCCTCAACCTGCTGAGCGTGGCCGGCCTGAACCTCGGGTTTGCCGCAACCGGGACAATCGACGGCGGCGCCGGCGGCAACAACACCTTGCTCCTGCAAAATTCAGCAACCGGCACCGGCAGCGGCAGCACCGGCTCGGGCACCATTACCAGCGGCACCTATATCAACTTCCAGCACCTCGGGCTCAACAGTGGCAGCTGGACGCTGAGCGGAGCGCAGACATTCCAGGATGCGACGCTGAACGGCGGCCTCGCGCTGTTCGACAATTCGGCATCCTTCGGCACCGGTGCAGTTTCGGTGAACGGCGGCGCGATCCAGGCCACTGCCGGCGGGCTCGACCTTGGCAATGCCTTCAACCTGCAAGGCAGCGGACTCACGGTCCAGGGCGCCAGCGGGCTGACCATATCGGGCATCATTTCGGGCGCCGGGGGATTGACCAAGAACGACAGCGGGACGCTGACCTTGTCCGGCGCCAATAACTATAGCGGCAACACCAACCTCAACGCCGGCGGACTGACCCTGGGGAACGCGACGGCTATCGGCAGCGGGGCCCTGGCCGTGGGGGGCAATGCGACACTGGATACCAGCATCGGACTGACGCTGGGCAACAACATCAGCCTGGCTAGCGGAGCGAACCTGACCCTGGCGGGCAGCAATAACCTTGGCTTGAGCGGCGTTATTTCCGGCGCCGGCGGCCTTGTGAAAAATGGCAGCACCACTGCCACGCTGACCGGCGCCAACACCTTCACCGGCGGCGCCACGATCAATGCCGGCACGCTGGCGATCGGCGCCGGCGGCAGCCTGGCGCCGACGGTGGCAGTCAACGTTGCGGGCGCCGGCGCCGGTTTCGATATTTCCGCCGGCGGCAACCAGACCATCGGTTCGCTGGCTGGCGTGGCAGGCAGCACGGTGGCTCTGGGCGCGAATAACCTGACCTTCGGCGACGCCACCAATCAAACCTATGGCGGCGTGATCGGCGGCGCGGGCGGCTTGATCAAGCAGGGCGCCGGCACTGAAACCCTGACCGGCGCCAATACGTTCACCGGCGGCGCCACCATCAACGCCGGCACGCTGGCCATTGGCGCCGGCGGCAGCCTGGCGCCGACCGTGGCAGTCAACGTTGCGGGCGCCGGCGCCGGTTTCGATATTTCCGCAGGCGGCAACCAGACCATCGGTTCGCTGGCTGGCGTGGCCGGCGGCACGGTGGCCTTAGGGGCGAATACGCTGACCTTCGGCGATGCGACTAATCAAACCTTTGGCGGCGCCATCGGCGGCACGGGTGGTTTGATCAAGCAAGGCGCCGGCACGGAAACCCTGACTGGAGCAAACATATTTACCGGCGGCGCCACGATCAATGCCGGCACGCTGGCCATTGGCGCCGGCGGCAGCCTGGCGCCGACCGTAGCAGTCAACGTCGCCGCAGCTGGCGCAGGCCTGGACATTTCCGCAGGCGGCAACCAGGCCATCGGTTCGCTGGCTGGCGTGGCAGGCAGCACGGTAGCCTTGGGCGCCAACACACTGACCTTCGGCAATGCGACTAATCAGACTTTTGGTGGCATCATCGGCGGCGCAGGGGGTTTGGTCAAGCAGGGCACAGGCACTGAAACCCTGACGGCTGCCAATACCTTTACCGGCGGCGCCACGATCAACGCCGGCACGCTGGCATTAGGCGCCGGCGGCAGCCTGGCGCCGACCGTGGCAGTCAACGTTGCGGGCGCTGGCGCAAGCCTGGATATTTCCGCCGGCGGCAACCAGACTATCGGCTCGCTGGCTGGCGTGGCCGGCAGCACAGTGGCCTTGGGCGCCAACACATTGACCTTCGGCGATGCGACCAACCAGACCTTCGGCGGCGCGATCGGCGGCACGGGCGGTTTGATCAAGCAAGGCACCGGTACGGAAACCCTGACCGGCGCCAATACATTTACCGGCGGTGCGACGATCAACGCCGGTACGCTGGCCCTGGGCGCAGGCGGAAGCCTGGTGCCGACCGTGGCGGTCAATGTTGCAGCGGCTGGCGCCGGCCTGGATATTTCCGCCGGCGGCAACCAGACCATCGGCTCGCTGGCTGGCGTAGCCGGCAGTACGGTGGCCCTGGGCGCGAATACCTTGACCTTCGGCGACGCCACCAACCAAACCTTTGGCGGCGCAATCGGCGGCACGGGCGGCTTGATCAAGCAAGGTGCCGGTACTGAAACCCTGACCGGCGCCAATACGTTCACCGGCGGCGCAACCATCAATGCCGGCACGCTGGCATTGGGCGTCGGCGGCAGCTTGGCGCCGAGCGTGGCAGTCAACGTCGCCGCAGCTGGCGCCGGCCTGGATATTTCCGCGGGTGGCAGCCAGACCATCGGTTCGCTGGCTGGCGTGGCAGGCAGCACGGTAGCCTTGGGCGCCAACACACTGACCTTCGGCAATGCGACTAATCAGACTTTTGGTGGCGTCATCGGCGGCACGGGCGGCTTGGTCAAGCAGGGTGCAGGGACTGAAACCCTGACGGCCGCCAATACCTTTACCGGCGGCGCCACGATCAATGCCGGCACGCTGGCCATTGGCGCCGGCGGCAGCCTGGCGCCGACCGTGGCAGTCAACGTTGCAGGCGCCGGCGCAAGCCTGGATATTTCCGCCGGCGGCAACCAGACCATCGGTTCGCTGGCTGGCGTAGCCGGCAGCACAGTGGCCTTGGGCGCCAACACACTGACCTTCGGCGATGCGACCAACCAGACCTTCGGCGGCGCGATCGGCGGCACGGGTGGTCTGATCAAGCAGGGTACCGGTACTGAAACCCTGACCGGCGCCAGCACCTACACCGGCGGCACCACCATCAATGCCGGCACATTGCAGGTCGGGAACGGCGGCACCACAGGCAGCATCGTCGGCAACATGGTCGACAACGGCACACTGGTGTTCAACCGCTCCGACAATATCACTTATGGCGGCGTGATCAGCGGCACCGGCAGCGTAGTCAAGCTGGGCGCGGGGGTGCTGGATTTGAGCGGCGCCAGCACTTACAGCGGGCCAACCACAGTGAATGGCGGCACGCTGGCGGTAAGCGGGTCGATCGCCAACTCGACTGTCACGGTGAACAGCGGCGCAACCGTCCAGGGACCGGGGACCATCGGCGGACTGCTGGTCAATAGCGGCGGCACCGCCGCTATTGCAGGCGCCGGCCAGCCTATCGGCAGCCTGACTGTCGCCGGCAATGCAGCCTTTGCGCCCGGATCGATTTACCAGGTAAAGGTCACGCCACAACAGAGCGACCTGGTCAGCGTCGCCGGCAGCACTACATTAAGCGGCGGCACGGTGCAGGTGCTGGCGGCGATCGGAGACTACAAGCCGACCAACAACTACACGATTCTTACCGCCGCCGGCGGTGTCAGCGGCGCATTTTCCGGGGTGACGTCGAACCTGGTATTCCTGACCCCCAGCCTGAGCTACGGCGCCAATAATGTATTCCTGCAGCTGTTGCGCAACAATGTGTCGTTCCAGCAGGCGGCCGCCACGCCGAACCAGCAAAGCGTGGCAAACGCCGTCACCATCCTCGGCGGCGGCAACACGATTTACGACACCATCACCTCGCTTGGCCTGGCATCCGCGCAAGCGGCGTTCGACAGCCTGTCCGGCGAGATTCACGCCAGCGCGCGCAGCGTCTTCCTGGAAGACAGCCGCTACATCAGGGACGCGGTCACGGCCCGTGCCCGCCAGGGTTCGGCTGCGCGTTCAGGCACCTTGTCGGCACTTTCCGGCGGCGGCTCGGCCACCTGCACGGCAGACAGCGCGACCCGGCAGAACGACCAGCTGCGCGCCGATAACGCGTGCAGCGACGACCGGCGCAATGCACGGGTTGTCTGGGGCCAGGTGTATGGCGCCAAGAGCAACCTGGATGGAGAAAACGGCGTCGCCAATGTGAATCGCAGCAGCGGCGGCTTCATCGTCGGCGTCGATACGCCGCTGAACGATACCTGGCGGGCCGGCGTCGCCGGCGGTATCGGCCACACCTCGTTCGACACCAGCCGCTCCAACGGCTCGGGTTCAGTCGACAGCTACCACCTGGCGCTATACGGCGACGCCCAGTTCGGCGCACTCGGCGTACGGCTGGGAACGGCGTATACCTGGAACAAGCTGGATACCGACCGCACCATCGTATTCCCAGGCTTCTCGGACAGCGCCAAGTCCAGCTACGATGCCCACACCACCCAGGTTTTCGGCGAACTGGGCTACGCCATCGCGGCAGGCCAGGTTGCGCTGGAGCCGTTTGCCGGCCTGGCGTATGTCAACCTGCATACCGGCGGCTTCAGTGAAAACGGCGGCGCCGCAGCCCTGAGCGGCAAGAGCAACAGCCAGGATGTGACCTTCTCCACGCTGGGGGTCAGGGCGGCAACCCGTCTCGGCGCGCCCGGTTCAAGCGTCACGGCGCGCGGCACGGTCGGCTGGCGCCACGCATTCGGCGGCGTGACGCCGACCGCGGAGCTGGCGTTCAAGAGCAACGCCGCTGCGTCATTCGCGGTGACGGGCGTGCCGGTAGCGCGCGACGCCATGCTGGTGGAAGCGGGGATCGACGTCAGCATCAGCAAGAGCGCAACGCTGGGACTGGGATATGCGGGTCAGTTCGGCGACAAGGTAAGGGATAACGCCATCAAGGCAAACATCGCGTGGAAATTCTGACGGCGTGATTTTGCGTAGCTGAAAACCGCCTCGCATTTGCGGCTTCATCTCGGAAACACCGGGACAGCCGCATCTGCAAGGTGATCGTCTGCCAGCCTCCGAGCCTGTCTGCCTGGCTTTCTCCTTGTCATTCCCGCGTCACATTCGATCCTTACAATCAGGATTGCCATATTGGTAATTGCTGAAAAATCCGCCCGTGTCCTTCCCTCCGACCATTTTCTGACCAGACCATGACTTTCCCATTGCTCAATCGCGAACTCGGCGTGCTTGCCTTTAACGAGCGGGTCCTGGCGCAAGCCGAAGACCCTGCGGTCCCTTTACTGGAACGGCTGCGTTTTGTCTGTATCACCAGCAGCAACCTGGATGAGTTTTCCGAGATTCGCATGTCCGGCCTGCAGGAGCAGATCCGGGTGGCGGTGGATGGCGTGACGCCGGACGGCATGTCGCTGCAGCATGCGTACAGCACCATCAGCGAGCGCGCCCAGAAACTGGTGGCGCGCCAGTATGCCTTGTTCAACGATGTGCTGCTGCCGGCGCTGAACGCAGAGGGCATCGCTTTCTACCAGGAATCCGAGTGGAATGAAGAGCAGACCGCCTGGGCGCATGAATTTTTCAAGACCGAGCTGTTGCCGGTGCTGACGCCTATCGGCCTCGATCCGGCCCATCCGTTCCCGCGGGTGCTCAACAAGAGCCTGAATTTCGCGGTCAAGCTGAGCGGCAAGGACGCCTTCGGCCGCGAGACCGAACTGGCTATCGTGCAGGCGCCGCGGGTGCTGCCGCGCCTGGTCCGGATGCCGGAGCATTTGTCGGCGCACGCCTACGGTTTTGTGCTGCTCAGCAGTTTCATGCAGCGTTTTGTCGGTGAGCTGTTTCCGGGCTTGTCCATCGGCGGCTGTTATCAGTTCCGCGTGACGCGCAACAGCGACCTGTTTGTCGACGAGGACGAGGTCACCGACCTGCGGCTGGCGCTGCAAGGCGAGCTGCCGACGCGCCAGCTGGGCAATGCGGTGCGCCTGGAAGTGGCGGACGGCACGCCGGCTTCGCTGGTGCAGCGCCTGCTCAACCAGAACGGATTGGCGCCTGGCGATTGCTACCGGGTCAACGGCGCGGTCAACCTGGTGCGCCTGATGCCTTTGCCGGACCTGGTCGACCGGCCCGACCTGAAATTCACGCCGCATGCGCCGGTGCTGCCGAAAGCCTTTGTCACCGGCGCTTCGGTGTTCGACATCATCGACCAGCAGGACGTGCTGCTGCATCATCCCTACGAAAGTTTCCAGCCGGTGCTGGAGTTGCTGCAGCAGGCGGCGATCGATCCCGATGTGCTGGCTATCAAGCAAACCATTTACCGTACCGGCAACGATTCGCCGCTGATGAGCGCCTTGATGCAGGCGGCCAAGAACGGCAAGGAAGTCACGGTGGTGCTGGAGCTGATGGCGCGTTTCGACGAAGAAACCAATATCGGCTGGGCGGCCAAGCTGGAAGCGGTCGGCGCCCATGTGGTGTACGGCGTGTTCGGCTACAAGACGCATGCCAAGATGCTGCTGATCGTGCGCCGCAAGCGCCACGCCAAACATATGAGGTTGAAGCGTTACGTGCATCTCGGCACCGGCAACTATCATCCGAAAACCGCGCGCCTGTACACCGACTTCGGCTTGATGACCAACGACGACAAGATTTGCGAAGACGTGCACAACGTGTTCCAGCAGCTGACCGGTTTCGGCAAGCAGGTAGCGCTCAAGCGCTTGTGGCAATCGCCGTTCACCCTGCACGCGAATGTGCTGCATGCGATCCAGAAGGAAGTCGACGCCGCCAAGGCCGGCAAGCAAGGCTACATCATCGCCAAGATGAATGCCTTGCTGGAGCCGACGGTGATCGAAGCCTTGTACCTGGCGTCACAGGCCGGCGTCAAGATTCAGCTGCTGATCCGCGGCGTATGCGCCTTGCAGCCCGGCGTGCCGGGCTTGTCGGAAAACATCAAGGTGCGTTCGGTCATCGGGCGCTTTCTTGAGCATCACCGGGTCTTCTATTTTTATGCCGACGGCGAGGAGCACGTGATGCTGTCCAGCGCCGACTGGATGGACCGCAACCTGTTCCGCCGCATCGAAACCGCATTCCCTATCCTCGACGGCAAGCTCAAGCGGCGCGTGATCGAAGAGAGCCTGCTGGTGCATTTACAGGACAATGCGTCGGCCTGGGACATGGACAGCGACGGCGGCTACCATAGGGCCGACCCTGGCGACGCCACGCCTCTGGTCAGCCAGATCGATCTGCTGTCGCGTTTCTGATTTGCGTTTTTAATTGGATTTGTGGGCCTGTCCCAGCTTGCTTTCCAGGCGGCTTTGCAAACGCTCGAAACACAGGCTCAGGCACCAGTAGATCGCCGCGGCGGCCAGGTATAGCGGCAGCGGACGGAATGTCACCGCGATGATTTCCTTGGTGGCCAGCATCAGTTCTGTCACCGTGATGACCGATACCAGCGAGGTATCCTTGATCAGGCTGATCAGCGTATTGCTCATCGACGGCACCGCAATCCGGACCGCTTGCGGGATCACGATGTAGCGCAGCGTCTGCCAATAGTTCAGGCCGATGCTGTAGCTGGCCGACCATTGCCCTGCATGCACGCCGAGAATGGCGCCGCGCAGGCTCTCCGACAAATAGGCGCCGGCATTCAGGCTCAAGGCCAGGATGCCCGCGGTCAGCGGCGAGAAACTGATGCCGATGCTGGGCAGGCCGTAATAAATCACGAAGATCTGCACCAGCAGCGGCGTGCCGCGCATCAGGCTGACATATATGCTGGCCGGCCAGCGCGCCAGGCGCGACGGCAGGATCCGCGCAATCGCCAAAGGAAAACCGAGCAGCAGCCCGCCCAGCATCGACGCTACCGCAAACACCAGGGTGTAGCCCAGGCCCTGGAACAGGGTCGGCGCCGCCTGCTGCAGCAAATCCAGTAATTCCATAAGGTCTCTGTTAAATCCGGACTTCCCAGGTTAAAAAAACATCCCCGCGGCGGGCGGGGATGGTGGGTGTCAGGAGTGTAGCGCAAAAATTATCAATGCGTTATCAATGCGTTGTCACTGCGCTGATGGCGCTTTGCTAACATCGAAACCGAACCACTTGAAGGACGCTTGCTTGAAACTGCCGTCTTTCAGGATCTCGTCGAGCGCTTTGTTCAGCGCGGCCTCGAATTTCGGATTGCCTTTCTGGAACGGGATGCCGATCTTGTCGATGTCGCCGAAGGTGGCGCCGGCTTTCAGCGGCAGGCTGGAGCTCTTCAGCAGGTAGCCGACCAGCAGCCGGTCGTTCAAGGCGGCATCGATGCGGCCGCTGGCCAGATCGGCCAGGTATTCCGGCGAACCGGGATATGTCTTGACGTCGATGCCGGGGACCGCCTTGGCTTTCTGCTCAAAGTTGGTGCCCTGGCCCAGGCCAAGCTTGTAGCCTTTCAGCGATTCCAAAGTAGGGAAGCTGCGCTTCTCGTCTTTGCGCACAATCAGCTGCGCCGTCGACAGGGTGTACGGCTGGGAAAAATCGAAGGCTTTCTGGCGCGCTTCGGTAATCCCGACCTGGTTCAGGATGACGTCGTATTTGCCGGCGCCGAGGCCGGCCAGGATGCCGCTCCATTCGGTGGTCGTGAATTCCGGCTTCACGCCAAGCTTGGCCGCCAGCAGTTTAGCGACGTCGACTTCAAATCCGGTCAGTTCGCCGCTTTTCGGATCCTTGAAATTGAACGGCGGATAGTTGCCTTCCATCGCCACTTTCAGGGTGCCGCGGGATTTGACGGTATCCAGCAGGTCAGCCGCGAACGCATTGAGCGTGACGCCGGTGATCAGTATCGCTGCAGCAATCTTGCTGAGTTTGGACAGTGTGGTGGCCATTTTTTTTCCTTTTGGTTGGTGGGCACTGCTAGCTGACGACTATGTTAAGCGTTTTCCCCGGCAAATGTGAAATGACCGTTTTGCCACTCTATATGCACTTTTTGTCTTTGCATTTCAGAAAAATATCAGCTATCGGTTGTCCGTGCAATTTATGGTTTGCCGTTTTTCTTGCGCAGGGCCAGGTCGGCAGTCAACGCAGCGAACTGCCGGTACAGCCCGGCAACCTGCGGCCGCCATTGCTGGACTGCCTGGTATTGCCTGGCGACGGTAGCCGCGTCGCCGCGCGCGATGGGGCCGGTAAGGGCGGCGGCGGGACCGAGCCGGAAGGCATTGGCCGCACTTTCGGACAGTAATGGCGCGATCAGCTGCAAGGCGAGTTCGGGCGCAATGCCGGCGGCAACATAAGCCTGTTGCGCCACGTCTATCAGCGTCACCTGGTAGTTGGACGCGAAGACCGCGGCAGCGTGGTACAGGGTCTTTTGCTCACGATGGATATCCACCAGCTGGGCGCCGATGGCGCTGAACGCCGGGCCGAGGACGGCGAGGGCGGCGGCGTCGCCTTCGCAGCCGCACCAGGTGCCGGTGAAATGCTCGGCTACCTGCTGTGGCACGGCAAAGCTGCGGATGGGGTGGATGCTGGCGACTGCAGCGCCATGGCCGGAAGCAGCGGCGAGTTCGAGCGACGACAGGGCGCCGCTGCAATGGAATACGATGCTGCCTGGCTGCAATTTTCCGGCTGCGGCGAGGGCGCTGCAGCAAGCGGCGATCTGGTCGTCGCCGGCGGCGACCAGGTAGACGTCAGCGCTGCGCAGGCCGTCATAGGAAGCCACTACGCTGCCGGCGCCGATGAAGGCGCTGGCCTCTTGTGCGCTGGCGGCGGTGCGGTTGAGGATGTCGAGCAGGGAAAAAGCGCGGCTGTCGTGCCATAGCCGGCCCAGGGTGCGGCCGACCTTGCCGCAGCCGATGATGCTCAGGGTTGGCGGACGGCGTTCGCTGCCGCCCTGCATTGCGCCTAGCTGCCCAGTTGCTCCAGTGCTTCCTGCTGTTCCAGCCATTCCGCCTCCAGTTGCGTCAGTTCCTTGGCGTAAAACGCCTGATCGGCGAGCAGCGTCGCCAATTCCTTTTTCTTGTCTTTATCGTAGATTTCCGGATCGGCCAGGCGCGTATCGACAGTATGCTTCTGTGCGCTGCGTTTGGCGATCTGTTCGTCGAGGCGCTTGATGCGTGCTTCGATAGGCTTTTTCTGCGCCGCCAGCTTTTGCCGGGCTTCCGCTTCGGCGCGTTTCTGTTCGCGGCGGTCGGCGCTGTCGGCGGGAGCCGCGGCTGCCGGCGCTACCGCACTGGCGATGGTGGCCTTGCTGCTGGCTTTTGGCAGCGCAGCATCGGTTGCGCTGTTCTTGGCCGCCAGCTTGGTCTTGAACAGCCAGTCCTTGTAATCGTCGAGGTCGCCGTCGAACGGCGCTACCTTGCCGTCGGCGACGATGATGAACTGGTCGGTAGTGGCGCGCAGCAGGTGGCGATCATGCGACACCAGCACCAGCGTGCCCTCGAACTGCGCCAGCGCCATGGTCAGCGCCTCGCGGGTTTCCAGGTCCAGGTGGTTGGTCGGCTCATCCAGCAGCAGCAGGTTGGGGCGTTGCCAGACAATCAGCGCCAGCGCCAGGCGCGCTTTCTCGCCGCCGGAAAACGGTGCGATCGAGCTGGTCACCATGGCGCCGTTGAAATTGAAGCTGCCGAGGAAATTGCGCAGCTCCTGCTCGCGTACTGTCGGCGCGATCTTGCCCATGTGCCACAGCGGCGATTCGTCATGGCGCAGCATTTCCACCTGGTGCTGGGCAAAGTAGCCGATCGACAGGCCCTTGCCGAACTGGGCGTCGCCGCGCAACGGCTTGAGTTCTTCCGCGATGGTCTTGATGAAGGTCGATTTGCCGGCGCCGTTGACGCCCAGCAGGCCGATGCGCTGGCCGATCTGCAGCGAGAAGTTGATGCCGGAGACGATCACTTTTTCAGTGACATCGTGGCTGGTCTCGCTTTCGGTGCGATAGCCGGCGCTCACATCTTCCATCACCAGCAGCGGGTTCGGCGCGCTCAGCGGCACGCGGAATTCAAACGAGAACTCGGCTGCCGCGCGCAGCGGCGCCAGTTCTTCCATCTTGGCCAAGGCTTTCATCCGGCTTTGCGCCTGGCGCGCTTTGCTGGCCTGGGCCTTGAAACGGTTGATGAACGACTCCAGGTGGGCGCGCTGGCGCATCTGCTTTTCCAGGGTGCCGGCCGCCAGTTCCAGCTGCGCGGAACGTTGCCGTTCGAACGAGGAGTAGTTGCCCGAATAGCGTTTCAGCTTGCGTTCATCGATATGCACGATCACATTCACCACGCCGTCCAGGAAATCGCGGTCATGGGAGATGATGATCAGTGTGCCTGCATAGCGCTTGAGCCAGTCTTCCAGCCAGATGATGGCGTCCAGGTCCAAGTGGTTGGTCGGTTCATCGAGCAGCAGCAGGTCGGATGGGCACATCAGCGCCTGCGCCAGGTTCAGGCGCATGCGCCAGCCGCCGGAGAAGCTGGCTACCGGCTGGTCCATCTGCGCCAGCGAGAAGCCGAGGCCGGTCAGCAGCTGTTCGGCGCGCGAGCGCACCGTGTAGGCATCGGCATCGGCCAGGGCGCTGTACAGTTCGCCGATCAGGATGCCGTTGGAAGTGCTCTCCGGTTCGCTTTCAAGGAACGCCAGTTCTTCTTCCAGCCGGCGCAGGGTGACGTCGCCGTCGATAGCGTATTCGATCGCCGGGCGGTCCAGCGCCGGGGTTTCCTGGGCAACGTAGGCCATGCGCCATTTCGACGGAAAGTCGATCTCGCCCAGGTCGGCATGGAGTTCCCCGCGCAGCAGTCCGAACAGGCTGGACTTGCCGGCGCCGTTGGCGCCGATCAGGCCGATCTTGTCGCCCGGGTTGAGGGTGACGTCGACATTGTCGAGCAAAGGCTTGATGCCGCGCATCAGGGAAACTTGTTGAAAACGTATCATGTCTGCTATCTGCTATCTGCTAACTATCTTGCTAAATGAGTGGCCATGCATGTGGTTGAAACGACATGCAGGTCGTGATGATCTTGCTATTTACTGTTGTCGGGGCGCCGCGCCCGTGCCGCTTACGGCAGCTGGTCTGCGGTCAGCAGGAATACCATGTCGTCGCCGGCGCTGGTCGAGACCCAGGTCATTTCCAGGTCCGGGAATGCCGCTTCGGCAAAGGCGCGCTCGTTGCCGATTTCGACCACCAGCACGCCGTTTGCGGTGAGGCGCTGCTTGGCGCCGGCGACAATCTTGCGCACCAGGTCCATGCCGTCGTCGCCGCCGGCCAGGGCGATGTGCGGTTCGCGCAGGTATTCCGGCGGCAGCTTGCCCATCGAGCCGGAATTGACATATGGAGGGTTGGTGACGATCAGGTCGTATTTTTTTGCCGGCACCTTGCTGTACAGGTCGGATTCGATCAGCGTGATGCGGTCCTGCAGTTCGTAGTCGTCGACATTGCGGCGCGCTACGGCCAGCGCATCGACCGAGATGTCTGCGGTATCGACATGCGCTTGCGGGAAAGCGTCCGCCAGCATGATCGGCAGGCAGCCGGAGCCGGTGCACAGTTCCAGTATGTTGCTGACCGCCTCGGGGTCTTGCAGCCACGGCGAGAAATGGTCGGGAATCAGTTCCGCGATGAACGAGCGCGGCACGATCACGCGCTGGTCGACATAGAACCGGTAATCGCCCAGCCAGGCTTCATTGGTGATGTAGGCGGCAGGAACGCGATCGGTGCTGCGCCTTTCAATGACCTGCAGCACGGCGTCGATTTCATGCGGCAGCAGGCGGGCGTCAAAGAACGGTTCAATCTTGTCCAGCGGCAGCTTCAGCGTATGCAGGATCAGGTAGGCCGCCTCGTCCAGCGCGTTGCTGCTGCCATGGCCGAAGAACAGGCCGGCAGTATTGAAACGGGTCACTGCATAGCGCAGCAAGTCGCGGATGGTGGTAAAGGATTGTGGTGTCATGGCACGGGCTGTAAAAGTAAGGCTGGTGATGCAGCGCCTGGGCGTGGCGCTTTGCAAATGTCAGGCGGATTCTAACGGAAATGCCAGGCTGGATGGGCGCGGCCGGCTGAATAAGCCGGGTATCGGCGCTATCTTGTCAGGATTTGGTCAAGACCGCATTATATCTGAGTGTGTCCAAGGCCTTCCGGACATGATCGGCCGCCCCGCTGCGCAGCGCGTGGGGATCGTCGATGCGCCGGCCGCCCTTATCCTTGAATTCGAGCATATTCTGTTGTTCTTGTTGCAGGATAAAGCCGGCCAGCCGGGCTTGGGCATGGTTGCCGTCCAGTCTGGGAAGGGCCGGATCGTACGCGCGAGCTCTTATGCCGAGGCTGGTGGCAACAGGTTCTCCAGCGTACGGCGGTAGATGTTCTTCAGCGGATCGATGAACTGCACTTCAACATGTTCGTCGATCTTGTGGATGCTGGCGTTGGGCGGCCCGAATTCGATCACCTGCGGGCAGATCTGGGCGATGAAACGTCCGTCCGAGGTGCCGCCGGTGGTGGACAGCTCGGTATTGATGCCGGTTTCGGCCTTGATGGCGGAGGCGATGGCGTCGCTCAGCGCGCCGCGCGGCGTCAGGAACGGCCGGCCGCCTACGGTCCAGGCCAGGGTGTATTCCAGGCCATGCTTGTCCAGGATCGCATGCACTCTTTGCTGCAAGCCTTCGACGGTGCTGGCGGTGGAAAAGCGGAAGTTGAAATCGATCACCACTTCGCCCGGGATCACATTGGAGGCGCCGGTGCCGCCATGGATATTCGACATCTGCCAGGAAGTCGGCAGGTAATATTCGTTGGCTTCGTCCCATTTTTCGGCGGCCAGTTCCGCCAGGGCCGGAGCCGCCAGGTGGATCGGGTTCTTTGCCAGCTGCGGATAGGCGATGTGGCCCTGTATGCCCTTCACCGTGAGCTTGCCGGACATGGTGCCGCGGCGGCCGTTCTTGATCATGTCGCCCAGCGTCGAACTGGAGGTCGGTTCGCCGACGATGCAGTAGTCGAGCTGTTCGCCGCGCGCCTTGAGCTTTTCGCAGACCACCACGGTGCCGTCGGTAGCCGGGCCTTCTTCATCGCTGGTGATCAGGAAGGCGATGGAGCCGGAATGGTCGGGACGGGCTTGGGTGAATTCTTCCACCGCCACCACCATCGCTGCAATCGAGGTTTTCATGTCGGCGGCGCCGCGGCCGTACAGCTTGCCGTCGCGGTGGCTGGGCAGGAAAGGATCGGATTGCCATTGTTCGCGCGGGCCGGTCGGCACCACGTCGGTATGGCCGGCAAACACCAGCAGCGGCCGCGTCGCGCCCTTGCGCGCCCACAGGTTGGTGACGTCGCCCGACTGGATGGTTTCGCAGGCAAAACCGAGCGGCGCCAGCAGTTCGATCAGGAGCGCCTGGCAGCCTTTGTCTTGCGGCGTGACGGACGACAGGGCGATCAGCTGTTCGGCCAGCGCCAGGGTTTTGCTATGGTTGCTCATTGTGGTTGTGTGCGGCATTTCCGTTGTGTCTTGTGTAGAGCTTGGCGGCTCGACTTATTGGCTGAATATCTCTTGGTACAGCGCATCCGAAAAGCCGACATACGCTTGCTTGCCGGTGAACAGCACCGGCCGCTTGATGACGGACGGCAGTTCCAGCATCAGGGGAGTGGCGCTGATGCCGTCGGTGATGCCGTTGCGCCGCTGTTCCGGCAGGCCGCGCCAGGTAGTGCCCTTGCGGTTGACCAGGGTATCCCAGGGGATGTCCTTCAGCCAGGTGGCGACCAGCTCCGCGCTGACGCCGTCTTTCTTGAAATTGTGGAATGTGTACGCGATTTCTTGGTCTTCGAGCCAGGTGCGGGCTTTCTTGACCGTGTCGCAGTTGGGAATGCCGTACAGAGTAATTGCCATGGATTGCGTGCGGGTGAAAGTGTTTACAGGTCGAGCGTGAATTCGGTGAAGGTTGCGCCTTCGACCCGTTCCGGTTCCGGCAGCACCGGCATCGCGTTCTTTTTGGAGCTCGGCGTGTGGTTATTGATCAGCCAGTACAGGTTGCTTGGCGAATCGGCGTGCGCCAGCGCTTCGTCCTGGGTGATGATGCCGTCGTCGATCAGTTGCATCAGCGCTTGCTCGAAGGTCTGCGAGCCAGGCGCCAGGCTCTTCTCCATCGCTTCCTTGATCTGGCTGATGTTGTCTTCTTCGATCAGTTCGGAAACGTGGCGGGTGTTGAGCATGATTTCCACTGCCGGCGTGCGTTCGCCGGTGACGGTGGTGACCAGCCGCTGCGACACGATCGCCGCCAGGGTCGAGGCCAGGTCTTCCAGCAGCGCCGGCCGGTTCTCCAGCGGATAAAAGCTGATGATGCGGTTCAGCGCGCGATAGGTATTGTTGGCATGCAGCGTCGATACCACCAGGTGGCCCGACTGGGCGTAAGCCATGGCGGCCGACATGGTGGCCTTGTCGCGGATTTCGCCGATCAGGATGCAGTCCGGCGCCTGCCGCAAGGCGTTCTTCAGGGCACCGTTGAGGTCGGTGGTGTCGCTGCCGATTTCACGCTGGTTGACGATGGAGCGATGGCTCTGGAACAGGAATTCGATAGGATCTTCCAGGGTCAGGATATGGCCCGCCTGGGTCTTGTTGCGATAGTCCAGCATCGAGGCGATGGTGGTGGACTTGCCGGAACCGGTGGCGCCGACCACCAGCAGCAGGCCGCGCTTGCGGCCTATCAGCTCGGTCAGGGCAGGCGGCAGGCGCAACTCTTCGAAAGCCGGGATTTCATAGGGAATATAGCGGATCACGGCCGAGATGCTGCCGCGCTGGCGGAACGCCGACAGCCGGAAACTGCCGACGCCGGCCACCGGCAAACCGAGGTTCAGTTCGTTGTTGCGCTCCAGTTCCTGCAGGCGGTCGGCCGGCAGCACTTCCTTCAGCAGCATCTGGATCGTGTTATCGTCCATGGTCTGCTGGTTGACCGGGACCATCTGGCCCTTGATCTTGAGATGAATCGGCGAACCCGGCGCCAAGAACATGTCCGATGCTTCCTTCTCCTGCATCAGACGAAACAAGCGATCCATTGCCATCAAAAAACTCCTCGGTGCAAGAAAAGTGCAAATTATTATTATGAAATTGCAACGGGCTTGCGTATTTTTACGTCAAGCCCGGGCTTGCCTGAATCAGGCTTCGCGCAGCAGTTCGTTGATGCCGGTCTTGGCGCGCGTCTTGGCGTCGACGCGCTTGACGATAACCGCGCAATACAGGCTGTATTTGCCGTCCGCCGAAGGCAGGCTGCCCGACACCACCACCGAACCCGACGGGATGCGGCCGTAAGTGACTTCGCCGGTGGCGCGGTCATAGATCTTGGTCGACTGGCCGATGTAGACGCCCATCGAGATCACCGAGTTTTCTTCAACGATCACGCCTTCGACGATTTCCGAGCGGGCGCCGATGAAGCAGTTGTCTTCGATGATGGTCGGGTTGGCCTGCATCGGTTCCAGCACGCCGCCGATGCCGACGCCGCCGGACAGGTGGACGTTCTTGCCGATCTGGGCGCAGGATCCGACCGTAGCCCAGGTGTCGACCATGGTGCCTTCATCGACATACGCGCCGATGTTGACATAGGACGGCATCAACACGACGTTCTTGCCGATGAAGCTGCCATGGCGGGCAACCGCCGGCGGCACCACGCGGAAACCGCCCTTGGCGAAATCTTCCGCGGTGTAGCTGGCGAACTTGGTGGGCACCTTGTCGTAGAACTGCATGTTGTCGCCGGCTGGCATCGGCAGGTTGTCTTCCAGGCGGAACGACAGCAGCACGGCTTTCTTGATCCATTGGTTGACCACCCAGTTGCCGTCGGTTTTTTCGGCGACGCGCAATGTGCCCTGGTTGAGTTCGGCGATGACCTTGGCGACGGCTTCGCGGACGTCGGCCGGCGCTGTCTTAGGCGAGAATTCGGTGCGCTGTTCCCAGGCTTGGTCGATAAATGCTTGCAAGGATTGAGTCATGATTATTCGTTGATTGAAAGTTTAAAAACATGAATTTGACCATGACGGTGCATAAAGTACATCGCCATGGCGCAATACGCAGGATCAGGCTGCCCGGAGCCGCAGGCTAGAGGCCGTGGCAAAACGCTGCGATGCGTTGCGCCGCCTCCAGGCACTCCTCGACTTCCGCCACCAACGCCATGCGGATGCGTTGCCGGCCCGGATTGCTGCCATGGGCGTCGCGCGCCAGATAGCTGCCGGGCAATACCGTTACATTATATTCGGCATACAGCCGCTTGGCGAAGTCGGTGTCGGAGATTGCTGCCGACTTGTTGTCCTTGCTGCCTACCTTGGCCCACAGGTAAAAGCCGGCGTCCGGCAGCGCCACATCCAGCACGGTTTGCAGCACGGGGGTGACTTGTTGAAATTTAGCCATGTATTTGGCGCGGTTTTCGACGACGTGGGTTTCGTCGTTCCAGGCGGCGACCGAAGCCGCTTGCACCGGCGGGCTCATGGCGCCGCCGTGATAAGTACGATACAGCAGGAATTTCTTCAGGATGGCGGCATCGCCGGCGACGAAACCGGAGCGCATGCCCGGCACGTTAGAGCGTTTCGACAGGCTGGAAAAGGCGATCAGGCGCGGATAACCCTCACGGCCCAGCATGTGGGCCGCCTGCAGCCCGCCCAGCGGCGCTTCCGGCTTGAAATAAATCTCGGAATAGCACTCGTCGGCGGCGATCACGAAACCGTGGCGGTCCGACAGCGCAAACAGTTCTTTCCAGTCCTCCAGCGACAGCACGGCGCCGGTCGGATTGCCGGGCGAGCACAGGTACAGCAGCTTGACGCGCGGCCAGACATCGTCCGGCACGCCGCGATAATCGGGGGCGAAGTTGCGGTCCGGGTCGGAATTGACGAAATACGGCTGGGCGCCGGCCAGGTAGGCCGCGCCTTCATAGATTTGGTAAAACGGATTGGGACACATCACCAGCGCATCCTGCTGGGCAGGATCGACCACCGTCTGCGCCAGCGCGAACAGCGCCTCGCGCGAACCGTTGACCGGCAGGATCTGGCTGGCCGGATCGAGCGGCGGCAAGCCATAGCGGCGCTCCAGCCAGCCGGCAATCGCCGCCCGCAAGGGTTCCGCGCCGATGGTGCTGGGATAGCTTGCGAGGCCGTTCAGGTTGTCGGCCAGGGCTTGCTGGATGAATTTCGGGGTCGGGTGCTTGGGTTCGCCTATTCCCAGGCTGATGGGCTGGTACGCAGGATTGGGCGTGACGCCGGCGAATAGGGCGCGCAGTTTTTCAAACGGATACGGCTGCAGCCGGTCTAGTAATGGATTCACGTGGCGGTTGGCAAATAAGGACGGATGAATAACAAAAATGGAAAGGGGAAAACGGCTGCAAAAGGCAGGATTGCGCTGTTTGCATTATATACAGAAGTGCGGCTTTGATCGCTGGCATTGCCGGGTTTTGCGAATGAGAAAAGCAGATTCCGCATGATTTTTTCGGCTTTCCATTGTCTTCTTGAACTTTTTTGGCGCTGCGTCTACAAAATGGAAGCTCATCCTTCTTGTGCGGCGGTCTGTTAATCGGCACAGGTTTTGCCGTTAAAGTAACAATCATATTTCCGGCCCATGACGGCCATCGGATCGCATATATGGCGGGGCGGAATGTTATGATGTCGACCTCCTGCGAGGTTTTTCCTCGTTTTTATAGTGTGAAGTGTGGCGGCTGCTTTTTCGCCGACTTTGATAAGAACTGTCGATAACGTGCGTCTAACCTCCATTAAATTATCAGGATTCAAGTCTTTCGTCGATCCCACCAATTTCCAGGTCCCCGGCCAGCTGGTCGGCGTGGTCGGACCTAATGGCTGCGGCAAGTCCAACATCATCGATGCGGTGCGCTGGGTCCTGGGTGAATCCAAGGCTTCCGAGCTGCGCGGCGAATCGATGCAGGACGTCATTTTCAACGGTTCTTCGCACCGCAAGCCGGCTGGCCGTTCATCGGTCGAACTGGTGTTCGACAACGGCCTCGGCAAAGCCGCGGGGCAATGGAGCCAGTATGCGGAAATCGCCGTCAAGCGCACCTTGACGCGGGACGGCACGTCCACTTATTACATCAACAACCAGGCGGTGCGGCGGCGCGACATCCAGGATATCTTCCTCGGCACCGGCCTCGGCCCGCGCGCTTACGCGATCATCGGCCAGGGCATGATTTCGCGCATCATCGAGGCGCGTCCGGAAGAGCTGCGGATTTTCCTGGAAGAGGCCGCCGGCGTTTCCAAGTACAAGGAACGCCGCCGCGAAACCGAGAACCGGCTCAACGACACCCGCGAAAACCTGGTGCGGGTCGAAGACATCCTGCGCGAGCTCAACGCCAACCTGGAGAAGCTGCAGTCGCAGGCGGCCGTCGCCCAGAAATTCCATGAGCTGCAAGGCGACCAGGAAGAAAAGCAGAAACTGCTGTGGCTGCTGCGCAAGAACGAGGCCAAGACCGAGCAGGAAAAACATTTCCGCGATATTGAAAAAGCCCAGCTCGACCTGGAAGAGCAGACCGCCAAGCTGCGCCATGTCGAAACCGAGCTGGAGCACATGCGCCAGGCGCACTATGCCGCCGGCGACCGCATGCACCAGGCGCAAGGCCATCTGTACCAGACCAATTCCGAAATCGGCAGCCTGGAAGCGCAGATCAAGTTTGTCATCGAGTCGCGCAACCGCCTGCAGTCCCAGCTCAATTCCCTGACCGCGCAGCGCGACCAGTGGCAGCGCCAGGGCAGCCAGTTCCAGGACGACCTGGTCGAGGCCGAGATGCACCTGGAAGAACTGGCGGCGCGGGTCGAGCAATCGCAAGTAGCGTCGCAGCAGCACAACGACCAGCTGCCGGCGCTGGAGCAGAGCTGGCGCGAGGCGCAGCTGAAGAGCACCGAGTCGCGCGGCCAGATCATGCAGATCCAGCAGCAGATCGAACTCGAATCCACCCACCAGCGCAACGCCTCGAATATCTTGAACGGCCTGGGCAGCCGGCGCGAACGCCTGGCGCAGGAAAAGAACGGCTTGAACCTGCCGGACAATGCGCACCTGACCAACCTGCGCATGCAGCTCGAAGAGAAGCAGGCCGGGCTGGAAGAAGTCGGCATGCAGCTGGAAGAAGTACAGGAACAGCAGCCGCGCCTGGAAGAAGAGCGGCGCGACGCGCAGCAGCAGGTGAACACCGAAAGCGCCAACAACGCGCAGCTGGAAGCGCGCCTGACGGCGCTCAAGCAATTGCAGGAAAGCGTACAGACCGAAGGCAAGGTGCAGCCCTGGCTGCAAAAGCACGAGCTGGCGGGATTGCCGCGCCTGTGGCAAAAACTGCATATCGACGGCGGCTGGGAAACCGCGCTGGAATCGGTGCTGCGCGAACGTACTTCGGCGCTGGAGATGTCGAACCTGGATTGGGCCAAAGCCTTCTTCAACGATGCGCCGCCGGCCAAACTGGCCCTGTTCTCGCCGAACGGCGTGGCGCCGGCCGGCAATATTGAAGCACCCGCCGGCCTCAAGCCCTTCCTGAACCTGCTGCAGCTGAACGATCCGGGTTTGCGGGTATTGATGCAGGATTGGCTGCACAACTTCTACGCCGCCGACGACACCGTGACCGCCTTTGCCGAGCGCAGCAAGCTGCCGCTGGGAGCCAGCTTTGTGACCCGCCAGGGCCACATCATCAGCAAGACCGGCGTGCGTTTCTATGCTTCCGATTCGGAGCAGGACGGCATGCTGGCGCGCCAGCAGGAAATCGAAAACATCACCAAGCAGCTGCGCGCGCAGCAGATGCTGGCCGACGAAGCCCGCTCGCGTTCGGTGCGCGCGGAGGCGGCGCTGTCGCAGGCCACCCAGCGTTTGCAGGAAATGCGCCAGCGCCATGCCGGCCTGACGCAGGCAGTGCACGGTTTGCAGATCGATGTCATGAAATTGTCCGAGCTGCAGGAGCGCTTTAACCAGCGCAGCTCGCAGATTGCTTCCGACCTGGCTGAAATCGCCGCGCAGGAAAGCGAGCAGCAGCAGGTCAAGATGGAATCGGAAGCCAAGTTCGAGCAGCTGGACATGGAACTGGCGGAGCTGCAGGAAAAACACGAAGACGGGCAGACCGATTACCTCGGCAAAGAACAGCAGCTCAACGATGCGCGCCAGCGCCTGCGCGAGATGGAGCGTGCGGCGCAAGAAGCCGAGTTCGCTGAAAAATCCCACCGCAACAAGATCGAAGAACTCAAGCGCAGCATCGCCACCGCGCTGGAGCAGGCGGCGCAGCTGTTCGCCAACATGCAGCAGGGCCACCTGGAGCTGGAAAGCCTGGACGACCAGGCGGCGCAAGCCGGCCTGCAGGATTTGCTGGACAAGCGTAGCGAACAGGAACGCGCGCTGGCCGATGCCCGCCACGAGCTGGACCAGGTATCGCAGAACCTGCGCCAGCATGAAGAAACACGCTTGCAAGCCGAGCGCAGCCTGCAGCCGCAGCGCGAGCGCATCATGGAATTGCAGCTGAAAGAGCAGGCCGCGCGCCTGAACCAGGAACAGTACGTGCAGCAGCTGCTCGAAGCGCAAGCCGACGAAGCCGCCTTGAGCGAGAAGCTGACCGCTGAAATGCGGCCCTCGTATCTGCAGGGTGAAGTTACCCGCCTGACCAATGCCATCGCTAGCCTGGGCGCGGTCAACCTGGCGGCGCTGGACGAGCTGGCGCAGGCGTCCGAACGGAAGAATTTCCTGGATGCGCAAAACGCCGACCTGACCGAAGCCATCAATACGCTGCAGGATGCGATCCACAAGATCGACAAGGAAACGCGCGACTTGCTGCAAGATACGTTCGACAAGGTCAACCACCATTTCGCCGAGCTGTTCCCGATCCTGTTCGGCGGCGGCCAGGCCAAGCTGATCATGACCGGCGACGAAATCCTCGACTCCGGCGTGCAGGTCATGGCGCAGCCGCCGGGCAAGAAGAATGCAACGATCCACCTGCTGTCCGGTGGTGAAAAGGCGCTCACCGCGACGGCCCTGGTGTTTTCGATGTTCCAGCTGAATCCGGCGCCGTTCTGCCTGCTGGACGAGGTCGATGCGCCGCTTGACGATGCCAATACCGAACGTTTCTGCAACATGGTGAAGCGGATGTCGGCCAATACCCAGTTCCTGTTCATTTCGCATAACAAGATCGCGATGGAAATGGCGCAGCAGCTGATCGGGGTGACGATGCAGGAGCAGGGCGTGTCGCGGATTGTGGCGGTCGACATGGAAGCGGCCAGGAGTTTTGCCAGCGACGCCGTGGCCGCTTAAGCGGAAAACCAAGGTCGCGGGCGGGCTGTCATCGAAGCTTGGCCGGCTTGACAACTTTTTTAGACGCCACTAAGCTGAATTTCTGGTCGTAATGCAATATATTGTAAAAAATTGTCTCAATATTTTTACGTTGGCGGTATATACAGTAATACTTGTATTGTTTTTATAAGAAAAAATGGTTTTGATGGGGAGTACTTTGGGTTTTAAATAAGAAATAACCATATACGCGGTCACTGACAACTATTTTAGAAGTGTTTTTTCCTCGGATTCAATCAATGACCAGTCCTCGATTTCAATCGCGAATTCACAGCGCGTTCGCCGCTTGCTCGGCAGCGTCCGCTATTAAGGCATCAGCAGAATGACAGATTTACAAGCAAGCCTGTTTATCATCGGAGGCGCGTTTCTTGTCGGCGTCATTTCCTATAACAAGTGGCAGGAATACAAAGCCAAGAAGAGTGTCGAGCGGGCGTTTTCAGGATCGCATGACGATGTCCTGATGACCCCCGGCAAAGCCGCCGGGAAAGACAGCGGCGAAGCGCCGGCCCGGCATGAACCGAAATTGTTCGACAGCGAGCTTGACGCCGACGCGCTGCCGCGCGACGACCTGGAGCAGAGCGCGGAGCAGCAGGCCATCGAGCCGCAGCTCGGCAATCCGGCGACTGCCGCGGCGCCTGCGGCACGCAAGGACCTGCCGGTGGACGAACTGATCGATTGCGCGATTCCGCTGGCGCTGGAAGCGCCGGTGCGCGGCGACAAAGCCTTGCCGGCGCTGCAAACCCTGCGCCATGTCGGCAACAAGCCTATCCATTTCATCGGCGAAGACGCCAACGGCGAGTGGGAGCCGGTGGCGCACGGCGGCATCTACAGCACCTTGCTGGCCGGCGTGCAGCTGGCCAACCGCACCAATCCGCTGAACGAAATCGAATATTCCGAGCTGGTCACCCGTTTGCGCCAGATCGCCGACGACCTCGGCGCCGAACCGGATTTGCCGGACATGTCGGAAGTGATGCACACGGCGCGTTCCCTGCATCAGTTCGTGGTGGAACACGATGCCCAGCTGGGCGTGAATATCCAGTCCAACGGCGCCCCGTGGGCCATCAGCACCTTGCTGGCGGCGCTGACCCGCCAGGGTTTCGACGCCCGGCCGGAAGGCCGCATGGTGATGTCGGACGGCGAGGGCGGCTTGCTGTTCTCCTTGTCCACCAATGCCAGCGCGGTGGCGGAAACCACCAGCCGCCTGACCTTGCTGCTCGACGTGCCGCGGGTTGCGCCTGACCGCGACGGCTACGGCGCCATGGTGGCCTGCGCACGTTCGTTGGCTGCGCGCCTTGGCGGCGTGCTGGTCGACGACAGCAACCAGCCGCTGGCCGATGTCCAGCTGGCCGAGATTGCCGGCCAGGTCGATGCCTTTTACCGTGAAATGGATGCCGCTGAAATTCCAGCCGGCTCGATTCGGGCTTTGCGTCTATTCAGTTAACTATGTCTTCACTATCATCACAAGCAGGCGGTCCGGGAAATGCTCCCGAGGCCGCCGAATGGCGTGCGCGCGCGGCCTGGCTGGCGGCCGAGCTGAACCGCCACAACCACTCTTACTACGTGCTCGACAATCCCTCGATTCCGGATGCCGAATACGACCAGCTGTTCCGCGAACTGCAGGCGCTGGAACTGGCGCATCCGGAACTCAATACGCCGGATTCGCCGACCCAGCGCGTAGGCGCCGCGCCGCTGCCGCTGTTTGAGCAGGTGACGCATTCGATCCCCATGCTGTCGCTGGGCAACGGCTTTGAAGACAACGACATCGTCGAGTTCGACCGCCGTGTCAGGGATGGCCTCGATACCCTGGCCGACAGCGACATCGAATACGCCGCCGAGCTGAAGTTCGACGGCCTCGCCATCAACCTGCGCTACGAAGACGGTGTGCTGGTGCAAGCCGCCACCCGCGGCGACGGCACTACCGGCGAAAACGTCACCAGCAACATCCGCACCGTGCGTGCGATCCCGCTGCGGCTGCATGCCGAGCATCCGCCCAAGGTGCTGGACGTGCGCGGCGAAGTGCTGATGTTCAAGGACGATTTCGCCAAACTCAACGCTCGCCAGCGCGAAGCGGAGATGAAGGAGTTCGCCAATCCGCGCAACGCCGCCGCCGGCAGTTTGCGGCAGCTCGATTCGCGCATCACGGCGCAACGCACTCTGCGCTTTTTCGCCTACGGCATCGGTGCGCTGGAAGGCGCCGAAATGCCGCCGTCGCATTCGGCGCTGCTCGACTGGTACAGCCAGCTCGGACTGCCGGTGTGCAAGGAGCGCGGTATCGTCAAAGGCGCCAGCGGCCTGCTGGACTTCTTCCGCGATATCGGCAGCAAGCGCGCGCAGCTGCCCTACGAAATCGACGGCGTGGTCTACAAGGTGAATCGTTTGCTGCAGCAGCAGACGCTGGGGTTCGTGTCGCGCGCGCCGCGTTTTGCGCTGGCGCATAAATTCCCGGCGGAAGAAGCCACCACCCAGGTGCTGGGCATCGAGGTGCAGATCGGCCGTACCGGCGCCGTCACCCCGGTGGCGCGCCTGGCGCCGGTGTTTGTCGGCGGCGTCACGGTGACCAACGCCACCCTGCACAATGAAGACGAGGTACGGCGCAAGGATATCCATATCGGCGACACCGTGATCGTGCGCCGTGCCGGCGACGTGATTCCGGAAGTGGTTTCCTTTGTGCCGGAACTGCGGCCGGCGGATGCGCAGCCGTTCGTCATGCCGAGCGAGTGCCCGATTTGCGGTTCCGCCATCGTCAAGCTGGAGGATGAAGCCATCGCGCGCTGTTCTGGCGGCTGGGTGAAATGCGCGGCGCAGCGCAAGGGCGGCTTGCAGCACTTTGCATCGCGCCGGGCGATGGATATCGAAGGCTTGGGTGACCAGCTGATCGAACAGCTGGTTGACCGCGATATCATCCATACTGCGGCCGACCTGTACAAGCTGGGCCTGGTGAAGCTGGCGGCGCTGGACCGCATGGCCGACAAGTCGGCGCAGAATGTCATGTTCGCGCTGGAAAAGTCGAAATCGACGACCCTGGGCCGTTTCATTTATGCATTGGGCATCCGGCACGTCGGCGAGGCGACGGCGAAAGAGCTGGCGGCGCATTTCGGCAATATCGACGGCTTGCTGCAGGCTTCCGAAGAGCAGTTGCTGGAGGTTGCCGATATCGGTCCTGTGGTGGCACGGTCATTGCTGGCTTTCTTTGCCGATCCGCTCAACCGGGAACTGGTCGAGCAGCTGCGGGCGGCCGGTATCCACTGGCCGGAGAACTTGCCGGCTGCCGGCGGGTCCAAGTTCTTGTTAGGCAAGACCTTCGTGCTGACCGGCAGCCTGCCGACCCTGACGCGCGATGCGGCCGCTGCCATGATTGAGGCGGCAGGCGGCAAAGTGACAGGTTCGGTTTCCAAGAAGACCAGCTATGTGGTCGCGGGCGCCGAGGCCGGCAGCAAACTGACTAAAGCGGAAGAACTGAACATCCCGATCCTGGATGAGGACGGACTCCGCACTCTTTTGGAAACCGATCAAGGAAACGAAAATGAGTAAGATTAGAAAAGCCGTATTTCCCGTCGCCGGCCTGGGCAGCCGATTCCTGCCGGCCACCAAGGCCCAGCCTAAAGAAATGCTGCCAATCGTCGACAAGCCCTTGATCCAGTATGCGGTGGAAGAAGCGGTCGCCGCCGGCATTACCGACATGGTGTTCATTACCGGCCGCAACAAGCGCGCGATCGAAGATCACTTCGACAAAGCCTACGAACTGGAAACCGAACTGGAAGCGGCCGGCAAGGAACGCTTGCTGGAACTGGTGCAAAACGTCATTCCCAAGCACATCAACTGCATTTTCATCCGCCAGTCGGAAATGCTGGGACTGGGACACGCGGTGCTGTGCGCGCGTCCGGTGGTCGGCGATGATCCGTTTGCGGTGTTGCTGGCCGACGATTTCATGGACGTGGCGGCCGGGCACCAGCCTGTGCTGGCGCAGATGACCGATATCTTCGCCACCGAAAAGTCGAGCTTGCTGGCGGTGCAGGACGTGCCGCGCGCCGATACCAGGCAATACGGGATCGTCAGCATCGATGCCTATAAAAAAGACCTGGAAAAGGTCAACAGCATCGTTGAAAAACCGCAGCCTGACCAGGCGCCGTCCACCCTGGCGGTGGTCGGACGCTACGTGCTGACCAATGGCATTTTCGATTGCCTGGAAGGATTGGGCAAGGGCGCCGGCGGCGAGATCCAGCTGACCGACGGCATTGCCGCGCTGATGAAAAAGGAACGCGTGCTGGCCTATCGCTACGCCGGCCAGCGCTATGATTGCGGCTCCAAGCTGGGTTACCTGAAAGCGACGCTGGCGATGGGCCTGAAGCATCCGGAAACCGGCGCCGAATTTGCCGAGTACCTGAAGCAGTTTGAATAACCACCGCCCTAGACTAACCAGAGACCGCATCATGACCGTTCGTGAAATCCTGAAAATGGGCGATCCGCGCCTGCTGCGGCAAGCCGAGCCTGTTGCCGCTTTTGGCACGCCGGAGCTGGAGGCGCTGGTCGCCGACATGTTCGACACCATGCATGCGGTCAACGGCGCCGGCCTGGCGGCGCCGCAGATCGGCGTCAACCTGCAGCTGGTGATTTTCGGCTTCAAGAACAACGTGCGCTACCCGGATGCACCGGCGGTGCCGGAAACGGTGCTGATCAATCCGGTGCTGCGTCCGCTTTCCGATGAAATCGAAGACGGCTGGGAAGGCTGCCTGTCTGTGCCAGGGCTGCGCGGCGTGGTGCCGCGCTGGGCCAGTTTGCACTATGAAGGCTTCGACCAGTCTGGCGCCCTCATCAGCCGCGACGTCGACGGTTTCCATGCACGTGTCGTGCAGCATGAATGCGATCACCTGAACGGCATCCTGTATCCGATGCGGATCAAGGATTTCACACGCTTCGGCTTCACCGAAGTGCTGTTCCCCGAGCTGGATCCCGGCCACGACGATTGAGCCGCCGCTTTTACCGCGCCAGGTAAGCGGCAAGCCTGCATCCGGCGCCGAGGAATTCAATACGGCGTCGGCGATCGCCATCAATATATAATTGCAAGAAAACCAAGCGCGGCGGGGTTGCTGGCTGCCGTGCCGGGTCCATCGCAGCCTTGCATCGCGGCGCGTCTCCGCCGCTGCTGTTTGTGCGTCTCTCCAATTCGCTTACTTCGGAAACCCATCCATGCACCATGCGGTAGAAACGTTTATCCAGGACCTGGCCGTGATCATGCTGATCGCTGGCGTCGTGACAGTGCTGTTCAACCGTTTCAAGCAGCCGGTGGTGCTTGGCTACATCGTCGCCGGCGTCATCATCGGGCCGCATACGCCGCCGTTCTCACTGATCACGGATGAGCGCACGATCCAGATCCTGGCCGAACTGGGCGTGATCTTCCTGCTGTTTTCGCTGGGCCTGGAATTCAGCCTGAAGAAACTCGGCAAGGTCGGCGCCACGGCTTTTGTGGCGGCCCTGGCGGAGATTACGCTGATGCTGTGGGTCGGTTACGAGATCGGGATCTATTTCGGCTGGAAGACGATGGACGCGGTATTCCTCGGCGCCATGCTATCGGTATCGTCGACCACCATCATCGTCAAGGCGCTCAATGAACTGGGCATGAAACGCGAGAAATTCGCCCAGCTGATTTTCGGCATCCTGATCGTCGAGGACGTGCTGGCGATCGGCATGATCGCCTTGCTGTCGGGCGTCGCGACCAGCGGTTCGGTGGATGCCGGCGACGCCGCGGTCACCATCGGCAAGCTGGTGCTGTTCATGATCGTGTCGCTGGTGGCCGGCATCCTGGTGGTGCCGCGCCTGCTTGATTATGTGGCGCGCTTCAAGAGCAAGGAAATGCTGCTGGTGACGGTGCTCGGCCTGTGTTTCGGCTTTTGCCTGCTGGTCATGAAAATGCAGTACAGCGTGGCGCTGGGCGCTTTCATCATCGGCGCGGTGATGGCCGAATCGCGCCACCTGCACCAGATTGAGCGCCTGATCGAACCGGTGCGCGACATGTTCAGCGCCATCTTTTTCGTCGCCATCGGGCTGCTGTTCAATCCCTCCATCCTGGCCCAGTACTGGCTGCCGATCGGAGTGATCACAGTGGCCGTGGTGCTGGGCAAGGTGGTCAGCTGCGGCCTGGCGACTTTCCTGTCGGGCCATGACGGCCGCACTTCGATGCGGGTCGGCATGGGCCTGTCGCAGATCGGCGAGTTTTCTTTCATCATCGCGGCGCTTGGCGTCAGCCTGAAAGTCACCAGCGATTTCCTCTATCCGACCGTGGTCGCGGTTTCCGCCGTGACCACCCTGCTGACACCCTACCTGATCAAGCTCGCCGATCCGCTGTCCACCCGCCTGGCGCAGGCCATGCCGCAAAAAATGGCGTCGGTATTCGGCATGTATTCAACCTGGCTGGACAGCTTGCAGCCGCAGGGCGATCGCGCCGAACTGTCGCGCATCATCCGCCGCATCCTGCTGCAGGTGGTGGTGAACCTGGCGCTGGTGGTGGCGATTTTCATCATCGGCGGCTATTTCGCCGAGGCGCTCGGCAGCCGCATGTCGGCCTGGGTGGCGGACGCGCAGGTGCAGAACGCGATAGTGTGGGGCGGCGCGCTGCTGGTTTCATTGCCTTTCCTGATCGCCACCTATCGCAAGCTGCATGCGCTGAGCATGCTGCTGGCGGAAATCAGCGTCAGGCCCGAATGGGCCGGGTCCCACAGCCATGCGGTAAGGCGCGTGATCGCCGAGGTAATCCCGGTGGTGTCCATCATCGGCATCATGTTGATGATCGCCGCGCTCAGCAGCCGCATCCTGCCGCCGACCAACCTGCTGATCCTGGTGCTGGTGGCAGCGGCGGCGCTGGTGCTGATGTTATGGCAGCGGTTTGTGAAATTGCACTCGAAACTGCAAATCGCGCTGCGTGAAACGATGGAACAGCAGCCCGACGAAAATCACTGAGACCGGCGGACGAGGGCGCTGTTTTCCGAATCCGCCGCCGCGTTTGGTTAAAATAGCGCCTTTACTTCTTTTTCAAGACAAAGCCATGACTGCCATGACCCAGGACGAACTCAAGCAAGCTGTTGCCCGCGAAGCAATCAAATACGTGGTGGACGGCCAGATTGTCGGTGTCGGCACCGGTTCGACCGCCAATTTTTTCATTGATGAACTGGCCAAGATCAAGCACCGCATCAAGGGCGCGGTGGCTTCTTCGGAAGCGACCGCGGCGCGGCTGCGGGCGCACGACATCGAGGTGTACGACCTGAACCAGGTCGCGACCATGCCCGTCTACATCGACGGCGCCGACGAAATCACCGAGCAGGGCGCCATGATCAAAGGCGGCGGTGCGGCCTTGACGCGTGAAAAGATCGTGGCCTCGGTGGCCGAGAAATTCATATGCATTGCCGACGGCTCCAAGCTGGTCAAGGTGCTTGGCAAGTTTCCCCTGCCGATCGAAGTGATCCCGATGGCGCAGGCGGTAGTGGCGCGCAAGCTGGTCAAGCTGGGCGGCGAACCGCGTTTGCGCTTCAAGGACGGCAAGCCGCTGATTACCGACAACGGCTGCGTGATCATCGACATGGTCGACCTGAAAATCACCGATCCGGTCGAACTGGAGCGGCAGATCAACCAGATCACCGGGGTGGTGACGGTCGGCTTGTTTGCGCAGCAGGGAGCGGATGTCTGCCTGCTGGGAACGCCGGATGGCGTAAAGACGCTGAAATTCTGATCTTGCGGTCGTGCGGTGTTGAGAAGGGCCCGAGTTTCGGGCCCTTTTTCTTTGCAGAGAAACTTCCGGAAGTTCATTGCTTAAAAATACATATCCTGGCTACGATTATTCTTCAAACCATATGTTGGATGGACAATTTATTTCCGAATGGATATACGTAACAGCACGATCATCGGCCATTCCACATCCTGCGCCACGATTCCGGCAATGACCCTGTGCAAACTCAAATAACGCCTATGCTGAGTCATAAATGTCATAAACAACTGCTAAAAAACAACATAAATTGTCAACTTCATCTAAATTTCATTTTTCTTTTTAAGAAACACTTGGAAATCAATGCAATTTTTGTATGAATAGGTATTATCTAGGCCGTTCAGCTTGTAACAATTAGTAACATTGCTAATGCACGTTGCCAAAATATTCAGGCAGGACACCGGGATAAGACAACTTACATATTACAAAGGGTAGAAATGAAAAAGACTGTATTTGCACTGGCCGCCCTCGGCCTGATCGGCGCCAATGCACAAGCACAAACCAACGTCACCATCTATGGCGTGATCGATGCCGGCCTTACTTACACCAGCAAAGTCGGTCCAAAAAACGATAGCCGCATCAGCCTGGATTCCGGCGACATGGCGACTTCCCGCATCGGCTTCCGGGGGACGGAAGACCTGGGCGGCGGCCTGAAAGCGGTTTTCCAGCTGGAAAACGGTTTCAATGTGGACGACGGCTCGCTCGCAACCGCCAATACATTGTTTGACCGTAAAGCGGTAGTCGGCCTGTCCGGCAGTTTCGGCACCGTCACCCTCGGCCGCCAGACCGATTACCTGGACGACATCGGCAGCAAATATACGTCGGTGCAGACATTCGGCAGCAACGGCATCAAAGCCGGCCATTTCAATAACCTGGACCGCGTCGGCGGCGTCCGCGCCAATAATTCGATCCGCTACGACAGCGCGAACCTGAGCGGCTTCACCGGCAGCCTGTTTTACGGTTTCGGCGAAGTCGCCGGCCAAACCTCGGCAGGCCAATCGTTCGGCCTGGCCGGCAACTATGCGAACGGCCCGTTCGGCGTCGGCCTCGGCTACTTCCAGACCAAACTGGCTGCCGATGCGCTGCCAAGCAAGGCTGGCGATACCGACCTCAAGACTTTCACCCTCGGCGCCAGCTACCAGGCAGGCCCGGCCAAGATCTACGGCGCATGGTCGCAAACCAAGCGGCCGCTGGCTTCGGCGCTGGCAGCGACCGGCCTGGTCAACATCACTACCGCGACCAAGGCCAACATTTTCGACCTGGGCGTCGATTATTCGCTGACCGGCAACCTGCATCTGCTGGCCAGCGTGATCTATGACCGTGCCGACCTCAGCCGCAAGACGACCGGTCCGACCAAGGGCAAGACTACCCAGTTGAACCTGGGCGTGGATTACTTCCTGTCGAAACGCACTGACGTGTACGCTTTGTACACCAACCAGCGTGCTAACGACGTCAACAACCCAGGCGTGATCAATGCTGCATACAGCAACGCGCCAGCGGACGACAGCAGCCAGAACGTACTGCGCGTGGGTCTGCGCCACAAGTTCTGATCGCTGGTAAATAAGAAGCCGCCGGGCAGCAACGGCGGATAGCATGGGCGGGGAGGCGGGTGCGCTTCCCCGCCTTTTTTTATCAGGCCAGCCAGCGCAGCACCAGCATGTTGATCAAGGCGCCGCCGGCGATCAGCCAGCCGAACAGCACCGCGGCGAATACCAGCGGCTTGACTCCTGCAGTGCGCAGCGAGGAAAAATGGGTGGATATGCCCAGCGCCGCCATCGCCATTGCCAGCAACACGTTGTCGGCATCGTTGACATGCGACACCAGCGTTGCCGGCAGCAGGCTCAGCGAATTGAACGCCACGATCGCCACAAAGCCGAAGGCAAACCAGGGAATCGCCAGGCCACGGCCTTTCGCTGCGCCGCCTGCCTTGCCTTTCTTTGACAGATAGGCCGACAGCAGCATCAGGAACGGCGCCAGCATCATCACTCTCACCATCTTGGTGATCACCGCCGTATTGGCCGCATCGGGGCTGATAGCGCGGGCTGCGGCCACCACCTGGGCGACTTCGTGCACGGTCGAGCCGGTATAGATGCCGTAGGCTTGCGGCGAGGCCGCCAGGAACTGCCAATGCAGGTTCAACTGGTACAGCAGCGGATAGAGAAAGATCGCCAGCGAACCGAACACCACCACGGTCGCCACGGCCACTGTCACCTGGGCCGGCCTGGCCCGCAGCACCGGCTCGGTAGCCATCACGGCAGCCGCGCCGCAGATCGAACTGCCGGCGCCGATCAGCATGGCGGTCTCGCGATCCAGCTTGAACACGCGGGTGCCGAGCAGCAGCGCCATGCCGAAGGTGGAGCACAGGACCAGCGCGTCGATCAGCACGCCGCTCAGCCCGACGTGGCCGATGTCCTGGAACGTCAGCCGGAAACCGTACAGGATGATGCCCAGCCGCAGCAGGTTTTGCTTGGAAAAATTGACGCCGGCGGCGCAGGAGGGAGCGATCCGCTGATAGCCGAGGTTACCGGCCAGCATGCCGAGCACGATGGCCAGGGTCAATGCGCTGAAGCCGCGCGCCTGCAGCCAGTCGATCCTGGCGGCGGCGATCGCTGCTGCTGCAATCAGGGCGCTCAGGGCCAGTCCGGCCAGCAGGGGCAATGGCGCTTTGGCCGGGCGGGTTGCGGTTAATGTAGGGGTATTCACCAGGATGTCCAATTCAGATGCGGCCGTGCCGCCATGGAAACCACTATAGCGATTTGATATCTAAAAGAAAAACAGATTAATTTTGTATAATCTACCTGTTTTATAAGTAGATAACAGATTGGTTGATATTTCCCCTCAGCGATGCTCGCTGTTTCAGACAAAGGCCGGCCCAAGATGCGCCTCACTATCAGGCAGTTGCAGATTTTCCTGGCGATAGCCCACTCAGGCAGCACCACTGCCGCCGCCGAACAGGTCGCGTTGTCGCAATCGGCCGCCAGCGCCGCTTTGAACGAGCTGGAAAACCTGCTGGACTGCCGTCTGTTCGACCGCGTCGGCAAGCGCCTGATCCTGAATGACAACGGTCGCCTGCTGTTGCCGCAGGCGGGGCAGGTGGTGGATGCCGCCAAGACCATAGAGCAGCAGTTCCTGATGCCAGGCATGGCGCAGGGCGGCAGCCTGCAGATCGGTTCCAGCACCACCATCGGCAGCTACCTGCTGCCTTCGCTGGTCGCCGCTTACCGCCAGCAGCATGGCGAGTTGCAAGTGCGGGTGACGATCGCCAATACCGCCGACATCGTCGCCGCCGTGGTCAATTTTGAAGTCGATGTCGGCCTGATCGAGGGCCCCAGCCACGCCGCCGACCTGCAGGTGGAGCCATGGATGGTGGATGAATTGCTGGTGGTCGCTTCGCCGCAGCATGCCTTGGCCGTCAGCGACAAGAAAGCCGGCGTGGCGCAGCTGCGCGAGGCTGAATGGCTGTTGCGCGAGCCGGGCTCCGGCACCCGTGAGGCGGTCGAGCAAGCCTTGCTGCCGCATTTGCATTATTTGCGTCAAAGTTACGAATTCGGCAATTCGGAAGCCATCAAGCACGCAACCGCCGCCGGCCTCGGCATCAGCTGCCTGTCGCATGCCGTGGTGGCCGATTTCCTGCAAAGCGGACGACTGGTGGAGCTGAAGACATCGCTGCCGAGATTGCACCGGCATTTCTACCTGGTCCACAGCAAGCACAAGATCCTGTCGCTGCGGCTGATGCAGTTCCTGGCTTACTGCCGCAGCTGGTCCTGAATAAGTGCTGCTTCCAGCCGCCGCCGCCGGCTATTTTCCTGTCATTGATATCCAAATGGATATCGGTTGTGATAAAAAAGTGATTAGTAAGACTAGCCAAGTGTTTTTACACTGGCTTCGGTATTTATTCTCTTGGGATTGGCGGCGGAAAGCCCTCGGTACAATTTTCTTCTCCATCTGATCAATATCTAAAGCGGTATCGAAAATACGAAAAAATTCATTTGTTTGATATCGATGATGTTCGTAAGATAGTGAGGAATTTCATCAGGAAAGGTCTATATTTACTGTTACCCGGCAACGGCGCGGGCAGTCAATGCAAGTGCATCACAATGTTCAGGCGCAAGATCAAAATAACTAAAGGAGACAAGCTGTGAAATTGATTAAAACAACGGTTGTTGGATTGTTGATTGGCGCGTTCGGCCTAGTGTCCCAGGCAGGCGCACAGGAGAAGGGGCCGATCGGCATTTCGATGCCGACCAAATCTTCCGCGCGCTGGATCGCCGACGGCGACAATATGGTCAAGGTGTTCAAGGAAAAAGGCTACAAGACCGACCTGCAATACGCTGAAGACGACATTCCGAACCAGCTGGCGCAGATCGAGAACATGGTGACCAAGGGCGTCAAGGTGCTGGTGATCGCTGCGATTGACGGCACTACCTTGTCCAACGCTTTGCAAAAAGCCGCCGACAAGGGCATCAAGGTCATCGCTTATGACCGCCTGATCCGCGGCTCCAAGAACGTCGACTACTACGCCACCTTCGACAATTTCCAGGTCGGCGTGCTGCAAGCCGGCTATATCGAAAAGACACTGGGCCTGAAGGAAGGCAAAGGACCGTTCAATATCGAACTGTTCGGCGGTTCGGCCGATGACAACAATGCTTTCTTCTTCTACAACGGCGCGATGTCGGTGCTGCAGCCGTATATCGATAAAGGCAAGCTGGTGGTGCGCAGCAAGCAGACCGGCATGGACAAGGTCTCGACCTTGCGCTGGGATGGCGCGGTAGCCCAGGCGCGCATGGACAACCTGCTCAGCGCCTACTACGGCAACGCCCATGTGGATGCAGTGCTGTCGCCGTATGACGGCATCAGCATCGGCATCCTGTCGTCGCTCAAGGGCGTAGGCTACGGCACGCCGAAGTCGCCGATGCCGGTGGTGACCGGGCAGGACGCTGAAGTGCCGTCGGTGAAATCCATCGTGCGCGGCGAACAGCGCCAGACCGTGTTCAAGGACACCCGTGAACTGGCCAAGGTGACGGTCGGCATGGTGGACGCCATGCTGAGCGGCAAAACGCCTGCCATCAACGATACCAAGACTTATAACAACGGCGTCAAGATCGTGCCTTCCTACCTGTTGAAGCCAGTCAGCGTCGATGTCTCCAACTGGAAGCCGGTGCTGGTCGGCAGCGGTTATTACACCGAAGCCCAGATCAAATAAGCGTCGGCTGGGACGTAGCGATACACAGCGATAAAGAGTCTTGTTTGGCCGGGCCTTGCAATGCGCGAGAGCGCGTTGCAAGGCCCCGGAGTCAGGCGCTGGCGAAGGTTTGAGTATGGCCCCGTTAGGGATTAAGTTGAACATTTGGGCGGCCGTAGCTGGCGCGCTGCTGCGTTGCCCACCGCTTGCAGTGCTCGCACTGCGGCGCGTCGTGCGCCTTGCTTCGCACCAGCTACGGCCGCCCAAATGCCCAACTTAATCCCTAACGGACCCTAAGTGAGGTAACAACAGATGGAAACCATCCTGGAAATGCGCGGGATCGGGAAGACATTCCCGGGAGTCAAAGCATTGGACAATGTCAACCTGGCAGTCCGTAACGGCGAGATCCACGCCGTGGTCGGCGAAAACGGCGCCGGAAAATCCACCTTGATGAAAGTGCTGAGCGGGGTTTATCCGCACGGTTCCTATACCGGCGAGATCCGCTTCGAGGGAATGGCGCGCCAATTCGACGGCATCGCCGACAGTGAAAAAATCGGCATCATCATCATCCACCAGGAGCTGGCGCTGGTGCCGCTGCTGTCGATTACAGAGAATATTTTCCTCGGCAACGAGCAAGCTACAAACGGCGTGATCGATTGGGAAGTCTCCTACGCCAAGACCAAGGAATTGCTGGCCAAGGTCGGCCTGAAGGAATCGCCCAGCACGCTGATCACCAACCTCGGCGTCGGCAAGCAGCAGCTGATCGAGATCGCCAAGGCGCTGTCGAAACAGGTCAAGCTGCTGATCCTCGACGAGCCGACCGCAAGCCTGAACGAAAGCGATAGCGACGCCTTGCTGGACTTGCTGCTGGAGCTCAAGGCGCAGGGCATTTCCTCTATCCTGATTTCCCACAAGCTCAATGAAATTTCCAAGGTCGCCGATTCGATCACGATCCTGCGCGACGGCTCCACGGTCGATACCCTGGATTGCCACAAGGAGGTGATCAGCGAAGACCGCATCATCCAGAACATGGTCGGACGCGAGATGGCGGACCGTTATCCGAAACGCCAGCCGGACATCGGCGAGACCATTTTCGAGGTCAGGCAATGGCAGGTGCATCACCCGATACACCCGGAACGGCAGGTCATCAAGGGCGTTGACTTCAATGTCAGGAAGGGCGAGATCGTCGGCATCGCCGGTTTGATGGGCGCCGGCCGCACCGAACTGGCGATGAGCATTTTCGGCCGCGCCTACGGCCAGCGCATCAGCGGCAAGGTGTTCTTGCGCGGCAAGGAGATCGACGTCAGCACGGTGCAGAAAGCCATCGACAACGGCATCGCCTACGTCACCGAAGACCGGAAAGGCTACGGCCTGATCCTGGACCAGGACATCAAGAAGAACATTACGCTGGCCAACCTCGATGGCGTGGCCGACAAGACCGTGATCGACGAAGGGCGCGAATATTCGGTCGCCGCCGATTACCGGCGCCAGCTGAAGATCCGCTGCTCGAACGTGTTCCAGAAAGTGCTGAACCTGTCCGGCGGCAACCAGCAGAAGGTGGTGCTCAGCAAATGGCTGTTTTCCAATCCCGATGTGCTGATCCTGGATGAACCGACGCGCGGCATCGATGTCGGCGCCAAGTACGAGATCTACACCATCATCGACCAGCTGGCCCGCGAAGGAAAATGCATCATCATGATTTCATCGGAAATGCCTGAACTGCTGGGCATGTGCGACCGCATCTATGTCATGAACGAGGGGAAATTCGTCGGCGAAATGACGGCGGCGGAAGCATCCCAGGAAAAAATCATGCGCGCAATAGTGCGGAATGTGAAGAACGGAGACAATTGAAATGAACCACGATATAGCCGCGCCGGCAGCAAGCGAGAACCGGCCCCAGCCCGCAGCCGAAAAGAAGGAATACAACGGCTTCCTGAAGAGCAACATGCGCGAATACGGCATGCTGATGTCGCTGATCGCGATCATGGCGTTTTTCCAGTACATGACCAGCGGCACCCTGATGCAGCCGCTGAACCTGACCAACCTGGTGCTGCAGAACAGCTACATCGTCATCATGGCGCTGGGCATGCTGATGGTCATCGTGGCCGGCCATATCGACTTGTCGGTGGGCTCGGTAGTCGGCTTCATCGGCGCGCTGGCGGCGGTGCTGATCGTCAACCTGCACATGAATTTCGTACTGGCCAGCATCCTCTGCATCCTGGCCGGTGCCGTGATCGGCGCGGCCCAGGGTTATTGGGTAGCGTTTTTCAAGATCCCGTCATTCATCGTTACCCTGGCCGGCATGCTGGTGTTCAAGGGACTGACGCTGGCGTTGCTGCAGGGGCAGTCGATTGGACCGTTCCCTGACGATTTCCAGATGCTGAGCTCGGGTTTCATCCCGGATCTTTTCAGCGCCACCGATTTGCGCATCACTTCCCTGCTGGTGGGCGTCGCGGTTGCGGCCATCATGATTTTCGTCAAGGTGCGCGCCCGCAACAAGCAGGCCAAGCATGGCATGGAAGATGAGCCGTATGTGTTCTTCATCTTGAAGAACGCCGTATTTGCCGCTGTCATCATTTTCTTCAGCTATCTGCTGGCGTCCTATAAAGGCATGCCGAATGTGCTGATCATCATGTTCCTGCTGATGGTGGTGTATACCTTCGTCGCCAACCGCACCACGATCGGCCGCCGCATCTACGCGGTCGGCGGCAACGAAAAGGCGGCCAAGCTGTCCGGCATCAAGACTTCGCGCGTATCGTTTTACACCTTCATCAACATGGGCATGCTGGCTGCGCTGGCAGGATTGATTTTCGCAGCCCGCCTCAACACTGCCACGCCCAAGGCCGGCACCGGTTTCGAGCTGGACGTGATTGCGGCCTGCTTCATCGGCGGCGCTTCGGCTTCCGGCGGCGTCGGCAAGGTCATGGGAGCGGTGATCGGCGCTTTCGTGATGGGCGTGATGAACAACGGCATGTCGATCATGGGCATCGGCATCGACTACCAGCAGGTGATCAAGGGCCTGGTGCTGCTGGCCGCGGTATTTGTCGACGTCTACAACAAGAACAAATAGCAAGGCGGCTGCGGGTTGCCAGTCATCGTTAGCCGCAGCCGGCAATTTTCCAGATTCCAATTTTATAGCAGGCGTCCGTCCCGATGCGGATGGATGCCGCCCCGACAATTTCAAGAGGAAGCCAAAGATGACTGTCGATAAAAAGCGTCCACTCCGTTCCGCCGAATGGTTCGGCAGCAACGACAAGAACGGCATGATGTACCGCAGCTGGATGAAGAACCAGGGGATTCCCGACCACGAGTTCCAGGGCAAGCCCATCATCGGCATCTGCAATACCTGGTCGGAGCTGACGCCATGCAACGCGCATTTCCGCAAGATCGCGGAACACGTCAAGCGCGGCATTTCGGAAGCGGGCGGGTTCCCGGTGGAATTCCCGGTATTTTCCAACGGCGAATCGAACCTGCGGCCGACCGCCATGCTGACCCGCAACCTGGCCAGCATGGATGTGGAAGAGTCGATCCGCGGCAATCCGATGGATGCGGTGGTGCTGCTGGTCGGTTGCGACAAGACTACGCCAGCCTTGCTGATGGGCGCCGCCAGCTGCGACATCCCGGCGATCGTGGTGACCGGCGGTCCCATGCTGAACGGCAAGCATGAAGGCAAGGACCTGGGTTCCGGCACCGCAGTCTGGCAACTCAGCGAGGCAGTCAAGGGCGGTGAAATCAGCATGCACCAGTTCCTGGCAGCCGAAGCCGGCATGTCGCGCTCCGCCGGCACCTGCAACACCATGGGCACGGCTTCCACCATGGCCTGCATGGCCGAGGCGCTGGGCACATCGTTGCCGCACAATGCGGCGATTCCGGCGGTCGATGCGCGCCGTTACGTGCTGGCGCACATGTCGGGCATGCGGATTGTCGACATGGTGTGGGAAGACTTGCGGCTGTCGAAGATCCTGACCCGCGAGGCATTTGAAAATGCGATACGGGTCAATGCTGCGATCGGCGGCTCGACCAACGCCGTGATCCATCTGAAGGCTATCGCTGCCCGCATCGGCGTGCCGCTGGAACTGGAGGACTGGACCCGCATCGGCCGCGGCACGCCGACGCTGGTCGACCTGCAGCCGTCCGGCCGTTTCCTGATGGAAGAATTTTATTACGCCGGCGGTTTGCCTGGCGTGCTGCGCCGCCTGGGCGAAGCCGGCCTGCTGCCGCACAAGGATGCATTGACGGTGAACGGCAAGTCGCTGTGGGAAAACAACCAGGATGCGCCTATCTACAATGACGAAGTGATCCGCGTCATCGACAAGCCATTGATCGCCGACGGCGGCATCTGCATCTTGCGCGGCAACCTGGCGCCGCGCGGCGCCGTGCTCAAGCCGTCCGCCGCCACGCCGGAATTGATGCAGCACCGCGGCAAGGCGGTGGTGTTCGAGGACTTCGCGCATTACAAGGCGCGCATCAACGATCCCGAACTGGAGGTCGACGCCAGCTCGGTGCTGGTGATGAAGAATTGCGGCCCCAAGGGTTATCCCGGCATGGCCGAAGTCGGCAACATGGGCTTGCCGCCGAAACTGCTGGCGCAGGGCATCAAGGACATGGTGCGCATTTCCGACGCCCGCATGAGCGGCACCGCCTACGGCACGGTGGTGCTGCATGTGGCGCCGGAAGCCGCTGCCGGCGGCCCGCTGGGAATCGTGCAGGACGGCGACTGGATCGAACTGGATTGCGCGGGCGGGCGTTTGCACCTCGATATCAGCGATGCCGAAATGGCGCAGCGCCAGGTGGCAAGGGAGGCGGTGAACGCCGCAGCGGTGACGGCGCACAGCGGATACCAGCGCCTGTACATAGACCGCGTATTGCAGGCCGACGAAGGCTGCGATTTCGATTTCCTGGTCGGCTGCCGCGGTTCGGCCGTACCTAAGCATTCCCACTAAGCATTCTGACCAAGTGCAGTTCAGTCACCGGAGAAACACATGTTGTTGATTCAATTCAAGCAGGCCGACGGCCAGCGCCGGATCGGCGTACTGGAAGACGAGGGCCGTAAGATCCATGTGGTGGAAGGTTTTGCCTCGACTTATGCGCTGGCGCAAGCGGCGATTGCCGGCGGTCGTTCATTGCAAGAGCTTGCCGCTGCCGCGCTTGGCGGCGCCGTGCTGGATTACGCCGAGGTAGCGCAAGCGGGGCGCCTGCTGCCGCCGCTGGACCATAGCGACAGCGCCCACTGCTATGTCACCGGCACCGGCCTGACCCACCTGGGCAGCGCCGACGGCCGCGACGCCATGCACAAGAAAATCAGCGACGTCGACAGCCTTACCGACAGCATGAAGATGTTCCGCATGGGCCTGGAAGGCGGCAAGCCGCAGCCTGGGCAGGCGGGCGTGCAGCCGGAATGGTTCTACAAAGGCGACGGCAGCATCGTCTGCGCCGGCGAACAGGCGCTGACGATGCCGCATTTTGCGCTGGATGGCGGCGAAGAGCCGGAGATCGCCGCGTTGTATGTGATTGCGCCGGACGGCACGCCATGCCGGCTCGGTTTCGCGATCGGCAACGAGTTTTCCGATCACGTCACCGAACGCCAGAATTACCTGTACCTGGCGCATTCCAAGCTGCGGGTGTGCGCAGTCGGCCCGGCTTTGCTGCTGGGCGATTTGCCGCCGCACGTGGAAGGCATGTCGCGCATCCGCGACATCAGCGGCCGGGTCCGCTGGGAAAAACCGTTCGTCAGCGGCGAAGAAAACATGTCGCACACGGTGGCTAACCTGGAATACCACCATTTCAAATATCCGCTGTTCCGTCGCCCCGGCGATGTGCATATCCATTTCTTCGGCACCGCGACCCTGAGCTGTTCGGATGGGATCCAGGTCGCACCCGGAGAAACATTCGAGATCGATGTCGCCGCCTTCGGGCCGCCGCTGCGCAACCGGCTGGCGGTAGAGACCTTGCCTGCGCCATCGATCCGCCAGCTGTAGACTATCCGCTGCGGTTCCGCATCCTGCAACCGCAGCCTTTCATTTTTAGGAAAAGCATGGACATTACAGGCGAATCCCTGATTGGCGCTTCTCGCATCAAAGGCGGCGGCGCTGCCTTTTTTGCTTTCAATCCCGCCACCGCAAGCGACATCGAACCGCAGTTCCATACCGCCGGCAAAGCCGAAATCGATTGCGCCTGCGATCTTGCGCGCATCGCTTTCGACCCTTATCGCGCCACCGCTCCGGAAACGCGCGCCCGTTTCCTGGAAAGCATCGCTGCCAATATCCTGGCGCTCGGCGACCAGCTGGTTGAACGTGCGATGAGTGAAAGCGGCTTGCCGCGCGCCCGGCTGGAAGGCGAACGCGGCCGCACCGTGGGCCAGCTCAAGCTGTTTGCCGAAGTGCTGCGCGAAGGTTCCTGGCAGGATGCGCGCATCGATCCGGCGCTGCCGGAGCGCCAGCCTCTGCCGCGTGTCGACCTGCGCCTGCGCATGATCGCCCTGGGGCCGGTCGCAGTGTTCGGCGCCAGCAATTTTCCTTTGGCGTTTTCCGTTGCCGGCGGCGATACCGCAGCAGCGCTGGCGGCAGGCTGTCCAGTGGTGGCCAAGGCTCACCCGGCCCATCCGGGCACCTCGGAACTGGTTGGCCGTGCGATCCAGCAAGCGGTGGCGGCAGCGGGTTTGCCGGAAGGCGTGTTTTCGCTGCTGACCGGGGTCGGCAACGAGCTCGGCATCGCGCTGGTCAGGCAGCCGGCGATCCAGGCGATTGGTTTTACCGGCTCGCGCCAGGGCGGCCTGGCCTTGATGGCCGCCGCCGCCGCACGGCCGCAACCGATCCCGGTGTATGCCGAAATGAGCAGCATCAATCCCGTATTCCTGCTGCCGCAGGCATTGGCCGGCAAGGCTGAAGCGCTGGCCGCGGCGTTTGTCGATTCGCTGGTGCTGGGCGTCGGCCAGTTCTGCACCAATCCCGGCCTGGTGCTGGCGCTGCAAGGACCGGACCTTGAACGCTTCAGCGCCGCCGCTGCCGCCCAGCTGGCACAGCGCAATGCCGCCACCATGCTGACGGCCGGCATCCATCATGCATATCAAGACGGCGTCAGCCGGCTGTCCGCCAATTCCCGGGTGCGCCAGCTGAGCCAGGGCGTCGCCAGCGATGCCGCCGGCAGCGGCGTGCCGGCGTTGTTCCGCACCAGCGCCCAGGATTTCCTGGCCGATCCGCATTTGTCGGAAGAGATATTCGGGCCGGCATCGTTACTGGTCGCCTGCCGCGACATGGGCGAGATGTTTGCCGTGGCGGAGCACCTGGAAGGACAGCTGACCGCGACCTTGCAGATGGCGGACGGCGACCATGAAACCGTGCGCGGATTGCTGCCCATCCTGGAACGCAAGGTTGGCCGGATCCTGGCCAACGGCTTTCCGACCGGGGTCGAGGTATCGTATTCCATGGTTCACGGCGGGCCGTTCCCGGCGACATCGGACAGCCGCGCCACTTCGGTCGGCACGGCGGCGATCCAGCGTTTCCTGCGCCCGGTTTCGTACCAGAACCTGCCGCAAGACCTGTTGCCGGCCGCTGTCCAGGACAGCAATCCGCTGGCGATCTGGCAGCGCATCAACGGTCAATTGAAAAAATAAGCCGGGCTCATCGGCATAATCCAGGAATAATCCAGGAATAAAACAGGCATAACCCAGGAGTTGACATGTCCGCAGTAAAAGATACGCAGCTGGCGCATTTCCCCAGCCTGAAAGACAAGAATGTATTCATCACCGGCGGCGGCAGCGGCATCGGCGCGGAGATTGTCAGCGCGTTTGCCGGACAGGGCGCGCGCGTGGCTTTCGTCGATATCGAGACCGCGGCCAGCGAAGCCTTGTGCGAGCAGCTGGCCGCCGCAGGCTTGCCCAAACCGCTGTTCCGCCATTGCGACATCCGCGACATCGCGGCTTTGCAGTCGACCATGCAGGAGCTGGCGCAAGCGCTGGGCGATTTCGACGTGCTGGTCAACAATGCGGCCAACGACCAGCGCCACCAGTGGCAGGAAGTCACCGTCGATTACTGGAACGACCGCATCGCCATCAACCAGCGTCCGATGTTCTTTACCTGCCAGGCTGTGGCGCCAGGCATGCAAAAGAAGGGCGGCGGTTCAATCATCAACCTCAGCTCGATCAGCTGGCACCTGTCGAACGGCGGCTATCCGGTGTACACCACGGCCAAGGCGGCGGTGGTCGGCCTGACACGCGGCCTGGCGCGCGACCTCGGGCCGCACAATATCCGCGTCAATACCGTGTCGCCGGGCTGGGTCATGACGGAAAGGCAGATCGCCCTGTGGCTCGACGCCGCAGGCGAGGAAGACATCAAGCGCAACCAGTGCCTGCCTGGAAAGCTGCAGCCTTGGCACCTGGCGCGCATGGTGCTGTTCCTGGCGGCGGATGACAGTGCGATGTGCACGGCGCAGGAATTCATCGTTGACGCGGGTTGGGCCTGAGTGGGCCCGGGTGCTTAGCTGCGCGCATCCTTAGGCTTGTCGCCTAGCGGCCAGTCATGTGATTTTCCTTGGTAGACCGGTCGCGGCTGATGAGTGAAAAATGCCGATACATCCACGGCCTCCTGGTCCGTCAGGGTGCCGCCTTGGCCCAGCGGCATATTGTGCTTGACGAACGCCGCTGCCGTGTAGGTGCGGGCCATGCCGGCGCCGTCGTTGAAGGAGTCGGCTCCCCATAGCGGCGGGAAGGTATAACCGTGCTCGCCGTTTTTCATGCCGGATCCGTCCGCACCATGACAGCTGGCGCATTTGTCTGCGTACACCTGCTTGCCATGGTTTGCATCCGCCTCGAGCTTCTGGTCGATCGCTCCGAAACCTCGTCCCGTCACGCTCACGCCAGTCGGCACGCCGGTCGACAGCCACTGCATGTATGCCAGGATATTCGTCATTTCCGTCGACGTATATGGCAGCGGCTTGCCATTCATCGAGCGTTCGAAGCAATCGTTGATCCGTTCCTGCAAGGAGATCAGCTTGCCGCTGCGCGAGCGGTATTCCGGGAAAACTCCCCAGATGCCGACCCAGGGCGAGGCATTCGCCGTGGCGCCGCCGGCCAAATGGCAATTGGTGCAATTGAGGCCGTTCCCGACATTTTTGGGGAGGCGCTGATGCGTCTCGTTCATCAGCTTCCGGCCTTCCTGAATCGCGCTGCCCCTGGGGCCGGCCGGAATGCTGGATTCCGCTGGCGGCCGTACCTCTGGCACGACCGTCTGCGCGCCCGCATTGCACACAAAGAAGGCGGCCGCGAGAAGCGCCGGAAATCGATATTGTTCCAGTTTTGTGAATTTGCTTGACATTGACCACCCCCATTTTTCTGGTTTTTATCGATGGTAGCGATTCACGATGTTTGTTGCCGCCATCAAGGCTACAGTCTAGTAGATTTGCGCCGCGACATCCCGAATCGTTTGCTGCAGGATTTTCGCGCCCGGGGAAAGTATCTGCAAGCGCCGGGTGATGATGCCGAAACCATCCATCTTGCACGGCAATTCGATCGGCAATATCGCCAGCACATTGACCTGGGCGTAAAAGCGCGCCACTTCGGCCGGCATCACATGCAGGAAATCGGTTTGCTGCAGCAGGCTGCTGATCACCAGGATGGCGGTGGTGTCGACTACGTTGGCCGGCGGCGCCAGGCCATCCTTGTGGAACATCATGTCGACCCGGTGGCGCAGGATGCTGCCCTTGGGCGGCAGGATCCAGCCGGCGTCGGCGATATCCTTCAACTGCAGGCTGGAGACGTGGCGCAAGGGATGGTCGACCCGCGCCACCGCGCATACCGGTTCGTCCGACAACTCTTCGTATTCGAGATTGCGGTTGTCTTCCTGGTCCAGGATGCGCGCCACCAGGAAATCGAGCGAGCCGCGCTGCAGCCGTTCCAGCAAGATGTTGCTGCTCTCGACTTCGACCCCGATGCGCAGCATCGGCGCCTGCTGCTTGAGCCGCGCAATCGCCGGCGGCAGCAGCACCATGCCCGGCGACAGGATCGCACCGACATTGACCTGGCCCGACAGTCCCGATTTCAACGCGGTGATGTCGTCGTGCGCATGCGACAGGCTGGTCAGCGCCATGCGTGAATGGCGGATCATCGCTTCGCCGTAGATGGTCGGACGCATGCCGCGCGGCAGCCGCTCGAACAGCTGCACATCCAGCATGTCTTCCAGGTCCTTGAGCTGCTTGGAGGCGGCCGGCTGCGTCATGTTGAGCGCTTCCGCCGCACGGTGGATATTGCGTTCCTCGTCCAGCGCGATCAGCAAGAGCAGCTGGCGGGTTTTCAGGCGTGCGCGCAGAAACCAGTTGGTGTCGTTGGTGGGCATTGTCGTCTCGCTGGTTGAATTTTTTATACGCCGCTTGCTCATTACCGGATTTTCCCGATTTGGCAGGGCTCTCAAAATGATACCAAATACAGTATTGATGTAGTGGAAAAATTCATTGGATCGATATCAATCGAATCCTTACTATGAGCCCACATTCACGCAGGTCTGCGATTTCCGGATATGGAGGGCAGGCCGGCAGTGGATGAATTCATAATAATTTCAAGGAGACGACAACATGATTTTTTCCAGAAGCCTCGCCGCGGCGGGCCTGTTCGGCCTGATCGCCGCCGCCTGCAGTCAAGCGCAAGCGCAGACCAACGTCACCATATACGGGCGCGTCGATGCCGGCATCGATTTCCAGAGCAGCGTTGCATTGAAGGACGCCAACGGCAACCAGACCGGCGCCACCGGCAGCAAATTCGGCACCTCCGGCAACCAGTGGGGCACCAGCATGTTCGGTTTCAAAGGCACGGAAGACCTGGGCGGCGGACTGGGCGCTTTCTTCCTGCTGGAGTCCGGCTTCAATGCGCCGACCGGGCAGACCAACGGCAGCGCATTGTTCAACCGCCGTTCTTATGTCGGCCTGAGCGGCAGCGCCGGTTCCATCAAGTTCGGCAAGAACCTGTTCATCGTCAACGATGTCTGGTACCTGGATCCGACCGGCCAGCAATTCATCGGCACCGCCAACCTGGTCAAGGGCCGCAACTGGCCGGGCGCCAACAATGTGATCGAATACCAGACCCCGACCTGGAGCGGTTTTAACGCTACCGTGCAAACCAGCCTGGGCGAGCAGGCAGGCTCGACCCGCAACGGCCGCAGCGACGGCGTGTCGCTGGTGTACACCAACGCCGGGCTGGAACTGCGCGCCATCTATGACGTGATCCGCGACGTCAACGGCAAGTACAGCGATATCTATGCGGCGTCCAAGGACCTGATCGTGGGCGGCACTTACACTATCGATGCCTTGAAGCTGTTCGCCGCCTACGAAAACGTTTCGGCGCCAGACAGCATTGCCGGCAGCCCAGACAAGATCCAGCATTACTGGATCGGCGCCAACTACATGCTGACGCCGGCGCTGACCCTGATCGGCGGCGCTTTCCACGCCAAGCTCAACAATGACGGCGGCAGCGGCAACCTGTTCATGCTGGGCGCCAACTACAACCTGTCCAAGCGTACCTTGCTGTACGCCAGCGTCGGCACCGTGCGCAACAAGGGCAACGCCAATTTCTCGGTCGAAATGAGCGGCGACAATCCGCTGGCCGGACATAGCCAGAACGGCGGCTACCTTGGCGTCAGCCATTCTTTCTAGGGCCTGGCTTTGAGGTAAGCTGTCGGTTCTGCTGTAGTACCGCAACGAGGTCGTCAAGACCTCGTTTGCATTTCACGGAGGATGGAGACATGAGCACCGAGATAGCCACCGCCAGCCTGCTGTTCGACGGCAAGCATCTGCTGGGAGAGGGCGTGCTGTGGTGCGGCCGCACGCAACGCCTGTTCTGGACCGATATCCTCGGCGCCAGCCTGTGGTGCCACGATCCGGCCGCAGGCGCCACCCGCAACTGGCCGATGCCGGAGCGGCTGGCGACGTTTGCCTTGACCGAAGACGACGACCGCCTGCTGCTGGGGCTGGCCTCGCAGCTGGCCTGGTTCAGTTTTTCCAACAATGCAGTGACGCCGATTTGCGCGGTCGAAGCAGACCTGCCGCACACGCGGCTGAACGACGGCCGCTGCGATCGTTTCGGCCGCTTCGTGTTCGGCACCAAGAACGATGCTCCCGGCCTGGCGCGCTGCTGCGGTTTCTACCGGCTCAACGCCGACCTGACGCTGGAACGCCTGGCGTTGCCGCAGGTCGCCATCAGCAACAGCATTTGCTTCAGTCCCGACGGCCGCACCATGTATTACTGCGATTCGCCGAGCAAGACGATACGCTGCTGCGACTATGACACCGTCGCCGGCACGATCAGCAATGACCGCCAGTTCGCCAGCTTGCAAGGGCAGCCGGGCGAGCCTGACGGTTCAACCGTCGATAGCGAGGGTTACCTGTGGAATGCCCAATGGGGCGGCCATCGCGTGCTGCGTTTCGCGCCGGACGGCAGTATCGACCGCATGGTCCGGGTGCCGGTGGCGCAGCCCAGCTGTGTGGCGCTCGGCGGAGCAGGCCTGGATACCCTGTACGTGACCAGCGCGCGCGAATCGCTGTCGGCGGCAGCCTTGCTGGCCGAGCCGGCAGCGGGCGGCGTATTCCAGCTGCGCTTGCCCGGTGTGCGCGGTTTGCCGGAAGCCCGCTTCGGCGGCTGACTTTACAGATAGCTGATGGTCATGACCACCGGGCTGACGGTGGCGCCGGCGGCTTGTGGCGCAACGCGCAGGCCGAGCTGGCTGTCGCCTTGCAAGGCCATGCGGTAGGCGGTGGCTTGCTGGTTTCCCAGCGCCTTGCCGTCGCGCGTCAAGGTAACAATGGCCGCGGCCGAACTGGCAGCGGGACCGACGCGCTGGAATGAAACTGCAACGGCGCTGGATTTATCGCAGTGAATGTCAAGTTTTCCGGCATCGAAGCTGCCGGTGCTGCAAGGCGGCTCGACGATATTGCCGGTGAAGTGGATGATGCCGCCGTTGGCGCCGGCCATGGCGCTTGGGGCCAGGGAAAGCAGGGCGGATGCGGCGGCGAGTTTTAACAGGAAGATGTTCATTGTTACCCCTTTAAAGATAGTAAAACCCGCAAATAAATTTCCATGAAGAAATGGTACTACATGGAAATATCAGTTGTCAGTGTTTAACTTGTCTTTATTGAGAGAAACAATAAATCTTGTCTTGAAAAGTCCTTGCCAGAACAATGCCGCGTCCGGCATCTGCCGTCACGCGGCCAGGATGCGCCCGATCGCCGCGCTGTTGACGGCGATTTTTTCACTGTCCTGGTACAGCAGTTCCACCCGCTGCTGCAACGGATGCCAGGCCGGCCATTGCTCTGCCTGGTTGCCTGCCGATGTTTGCGCCGTGAACGGAGCCGCCTCGGAAGGCGGCAAGGGCGCCTTCGGGTCGAGCACCTGTTCCGCCAGTCCCAAGGTCCTGCTGACGCGCGCGGTGGCTGCATCCAGTTCGCCATTGACCGCATCCTGCGGCAAGCCTTCGGCGTTACGCCGCAACAGCATCCGCAGCGCCGCGACGTGGGCGATCACCAGGTAGTTCTGCACGATGAACTGGTTCAGGTTTTCCACCGCGCGATGCTTGCTGGCCGGCTCGTCGAGCATGCGCACCAGGGTCGACACCAGTTCCGAAATGCTGTCGAGGAAACGCTTGCGGCAGACGCGGTAGATGAAGTCGTCGCGCACCTTGCCTTGCAACAGGTTGTTGCCGGCTTCCAGGAAGCGCTGGTTGCTTTTCAAGACATTGCGGATCAGCTGCGGCAGCGTGCGGTATTCCCAGCTCGGCAAGACGAAACTGAACGCGGTGGCGATGGCGGCGCCGATCAGGGTGTCGATCAGGCGCTCGCCGATGACGTGGCCGCTGCTCGGGATCACCAGGTTGATCTGCAGCAGGATCTGCATGCTGGCGGCAATCGCCGTGTAGCGGTACTTGACGTAGATGAAGGCCGGCGCCGCCACGGTCGCCATGAACAGGAAGCCGAGCAGGGCCACCGGTTCGTGCACGAAGCGCAATATCAGCGCGGTCGCCACGCAGCCTATCAGGGTGCCTACCAGGCGGTCGCTGCGGCGTTGCTTGGTCTGGCTGAAGCTGGGTTTGAGGATGATGGCGATGGTCAGCACGATCCAGTAGCCGTGGCCGGCATACGGCAAGGCATCCGCCGCCAGCAGGCCGCAGGAGATCGCCAGGGCCGCACGCACCGCAAAACGGAAAGTCGGCGATTGCCAACGCAGGTTGGAGACCAGCACGCCCAGCTGGTATTTCTGCTGGGTCAGGAACGGCGTCATGTCCTTGCCCATCAGCACCGGCAGCGGCCCCTGCACGCTCTGGGTGGCATGGTGCAGCTGGCCGATCATGTCGATCGCATCGCAGATCTTGGTATACGTGGCGCGCAGGATATCCAAGGCCTCCTCGGACACCTTGCCGGCCAGGCTGTCTTGCTGCAGCTGCTGCAGTTCGCTTTCGATGGAGCGCATCTCGGCCTTGTAGCTGATGCTGGCGAACGAAGCGCGCTTGCGGGTGATGGCGTAGGCGATGGTTTCGATATCCTTGGCCGCCTTGCTGACCAGGTCGCGCAGGTAGGTCAGGACTTCGGCGTCGGCCAGGTGGCGGCGCAGGATGACGTAGTCGGTATGGGTCGACAGGATGTGCTCATACAGGTCGAACATGCCGAAGTGGACCTGCACCAGAATCGCATCTTCCTGGTTCTTCGGATCGCGCAGGATCAGGTCGCGCGAAGCCTGCTGCTTCTCGGCCAGCACGATCTGCTGGCGCACCAGCGTATTGAACTGGCTGTTGAGGTCGACGTGCATGTCGTAGAAATCGGCCTTGATGTTGATATAGCGCGCCAGCTCGAACAAGGCTTCGGCCAGCACCTGCTGCTTGATGCGGCTGCGCAGGAACCACGACACGGTCATCGAATAAGCCAGGTAAGCCAGGCCGCCGCCCAGGAACAGGCCGGTATGGAAAAATGCCTGCTCCACGTTCATCGCGTTTTCCATCGACAGGGTCATCACGAACAGCGCGGAAAACTGCAGGGGCATGGCTTTTTTGCCATACACCACCATCATGCTGGCGAGGAAGGTGACCACCACCAGCATCAGGCTCAGCAGCCAGTGGAACGGCGCGCACAGGCTGATCACCAGGGTGACCACGGTGCATAGCAGCACGCTGGACAGCATTTCATTGAACTTGTGGCGCAGCGTGCTCGGCAGGTCCATCAGGCTGGTCGACAGGGCGCCGATGCAGACCGTCATCGCGGTCGGCAGGTCGCTGAACTGCAGCACCAGCAGGGTCAGCCCCACCACGCCCGTGGCGATCCGCAAACCCGTATAGAAATAATGACTAAAAATAAAGGTGCGCAGATCTAGAGCGTAGTGCATGAGGGGTGTCTTTGCGATAGCCGGCAAGGCTGAAAGTGTACCGCGTTTGCAACAGGAAATCGGGCCGGAAGGTGCAAAAAAGGCATGAGGCCGGGCAGGGCTCCGGGCAGCAGGGTTTTCCTGCGGATTTTTACGGCTTTTTTACACTTTGTTTACACCCCCGCCACGTCTCTTTACGACATTTTTAGAAGCTTCTCTATAGCCTGTCGGTACCGCAACTAATCTGTAACGAGGGTAATGATGGAGCTGGTAATGGATGGAATTTATGTCGGCGCGGTGGTGGCGATGTTTGTCGTCACCTGGGCGCTGGCGGTGGGATGCAAGAAGCTGGAGGATAAGCAATGAACCCGTTTTATGTACTCGGTGCGCTGGTCACCGTGGCGCTGCTGGCGTACCTGGTGGTGGCCTTGTTAAAAGCGGAGGATTTCTGACATGACCTCCCAATCCATCATGTTGCTGATCGCTTTCCTGGCGGTGCTGCTGGTGCTGAGCTATCCGCTCGGCAAATTCATCGTGCAGGTCGCCGCCGGGTCGTCCGACCATGCCCCGGTGCCTGGCTTCGGCTGGTTCAACCGGATCGAGCAATGGCTGTACCGTTGCGCCGGCATTCAGGCCAAATCTGAAATGAACTGGAAGTACTACGCTCTGGCACTGCTGCTGTTCAACACCATCGGCGCGCTGGCGACTTACGGCCTGCAACGCTTTCAGGTCTGGCTGCCGCTGAATCCGCAGCATTTTGCCAACGTCAGTCCCGACTCCTCATTCAACACCGCGGTCAGTTTCATCTCCAATACCAACTGGCAGGGATATGCCGGCGAAGGCACGATGAGCTACCTGACCCAGATGCTGGTGCTGGCAGTGCAGAATTTCTTTTCCGCAGCGACCGGCATCGCCGTTGCGTTTGCCCTGATCCGCGGCTTTTCGCGTCATTCGGCGCAGTCTATCGGCAATTTCTGGACCGACGTCACGCGTTCCACCGTGTATGTATTGCTGCCGCTGTCGGTGATTTTCTCGGTATTCCTGATCAGCCAGGGCGTGATCCAGAATTTCGATTCGTATAAAGACGCCAGCATCGTGCAGTCGCTGGACTATCAGCAGCCGAAAGTCGGCGCCGACGGCCAGCCGGTCAATGACGCAGCGGGCAAGCCGGTGATGGAAGCCGCCAGCACCAAGGTGCAGACTTTGGCGATGGGTCCGGTGGCGTCGCAGGAAGCGATCAAGATGATAGGCACCAACGGCGGCGGTTTCTTCAACGCCAACTCGGCCCATCCTTATGAAAATCCGACACCGCTGTCGAATTTCATGCAGATGCTGGCGATCTTCCTGATCCCGGCGGCGCTGTGCTTCACGTTCGGCTTCATGGTCGGCGACATCCGCCAGGGCTGGGCGGTGCTGGCGGCGATGACGATCATCTTCGTCATCATGACCGCGGTAGTCATGTATGCGGAACAGCAGTCGCATCCCGGCCTGACCGCGATGGGCATCGACCAGGGCCACAGCCTGCTGCAGTCCGGCGGCAACATGGAAGGGAAGGAAACCCGCTTCGGCATCAGCGCTTCAGCCCTGTTTGCAGCGATCACCACGGCGGCATCCTGCGGTGCGGTCAATGCCATGCACGATTCGTTTACCGCATTGGGCGGCATGGTGCCGATGGCCTTGATACAAATGGGCGAAGTGGTGTTCGGCGGCGTCGGTTCCGGCCTGTACGGCATGCTGGTGTTCGCGATCATGGCGGTGTTCATCGCCGGCCTGATGATCGGCCGCACCCCGGAATACCTGGGCAAGAAGATCCAGTCATTCGAGATGAAGATGACGTCGATCGCGATCCTGGCGACGCCGATGCTGGTATTGGGCGGCACCGCGATTGCGGTGATGGCGACGGCCGGCGTGGCGGGCATCCTGAATCCGGGCGCCCATGGCTTCAGCGAAATCCTGTATGCATTTTCTTCCGCAGCCAACAACAACGGCAGCGCGTTCGGCGGCCTGTCGGCCAACACGCCGTTCTATAACGTGATGCTGGCGATAGCCATGTGGTTCGGGCGTTTCATCATCATCGTCACGATCCTGGCGATGGCCGGTTCGTTCGCGGCCAAAAAACGGCTGGAACCGAACTCCGGCACCATGCCTACACACGGCCCGCTGTTTATTGTCTTGCTGATCGGCGTTGTAGTGCTGGTGGGCGTACTGAACTACGTGCCGGCCCTGGCGCTTGGCCCGGTGGTTGAACATTTGCAGATGTTTGCACGGTAAAAATATTTGCGGGACAGAGTTTAAGAGCCACCGCAGCGTGGCGCATTACTCTGTCCTCAACTGATCAAGAGGAACATCATGTCTCGCACTAATCTGACGCTCTTCGATTCCGCGCTCATGGGCCCGGCCATCGTTGCATCGTTCAAAAAACTGGCGCCGCAAACGCAATTGCGCAACCCGGTCATGTTCGTGGTTTATATCGGCAGCATCCTGACCACCTTGCTGTATTTCCAGGCCCTGGCCGGCAAGGGCGAAGCCAGCCCGGCCTTCATCCTGGCGATCTCGGTCTGGCTCTGGTTCACCGTCCTGTTCGCCAATTTCGCCGAAGCGCTGGCGGAAGGGCGCAGCAAGGCGCAGGCGGAATCGCTGCGGGCCTTGAAGCAGACCGTTTCCGCCAAAAAGCTGGAAAACGGCAACAAGCCCAAGGGCCAGCTCAGCAATTGGGCGGCCACCCCGGCCAGCAACCTGCGCAAGGGCGACGTCGTGCTGGTGGAAGCCGGCGACGTGATCCCGGTCGACGGTGAAGTGATCGAAGGCGTGGCCTCGGTTGACGAAAGCGCCATCACCGGCGAATCGGCGCCCGTGATCCGTGAATCCGGCGGCGATTTTTCCGCCGTCACCGGCGGCACCCGGGTGCTGTCGGACTGGCTGGTGGTGCGGGTCTCGGTCAATCCAGGCGAAGCCTTCCTTGACCGCATGATCTCGATGGTGGAAAGCGCCAAGCGGCAAAAGACGCCGAACGAGATCGCGCTGACCATCCTGCTGGTGGCGCTGACCATCGTGTTCCTGCTGGTGACCGTGACGTTGCTGCCGTTCTCGCTGTTTAGCGTGGCCGCAGCCAAGTTCGGCTCCCCGATCACCATCACGGTGCTGGTCGCCTTGCTGGTGTGCCTGATCCCGACTACCATCGGCGCCTTGCTGTCCGCCATCGGCGTGGCAGGCATGAGCCGCATGATGCAGGCCAATGTGATCGCCACTTCCGGCCGCGCGGTGGAAGCCGCCGGCGACGTCGACGTGCTGTTGCTGGACAAGACCGGCACCATCACGCTCGGCAATCGCCAGGCTTCGGCATTCATCCCGGCGCCAGGCATCACCGAACAGCAATTGGCGGACGTGGCTCAGCTGGCGTCGCTGGCGGATGAAACGCCGGAAGGGCGCAGCATCGTGGTGCTGGCCAAGCAGCGTTTCAATATCCGTGAACGCGAGATGAACTCGCTGCACGCCACCTTTGTGCCGTTCACCGCGCAGACCCGCATGAGCGGCATCGATATCGGCGAAGCCGGCAGCGCAGTCGGCAAAGTTCGCGCGATCCGCAAGGGTTCGTCCGAGGCGCTCAAGAACTACCTGCAGGAACTGGGGCAGCCGTTCCCGGCGGAAGTCGCGCACAACGTCGACGACGTCGCCCGCCGCGGCAGCACGCCGCTGGTGGTGGTGGACGAGGGCGTGGTGATGGGCGTGGTCGAGCTGAAGGATATCGTCAAGGGCGGCATCAAGGAGCGTTTTGCCGAGTTGCGCCGGATGGGCATCAAGACCGTCATGATCACCGGCGACAACCGCCTGACAGCGGCATCGATCGCCGCCGAAGCCGGCGTCGACGACTTCCTGGCGGAAGCGACGCCGGAAGACAAGCTCAAGCTGATCCGCAGCTACCAGTCGGAAGGCCGGCTGGTGGCGATGACCGGCGACGGCACCAACGACGCGCCGGCGCTGGCCCAGGCCGACGTCGCGGTGGCGATGAACAGCGGCACGCAGGCGGCGAAGGAAGCCGGCAACATGGTCGATCTCGATTCGAACCCGACCAAGCTGCTGGAGATCGTCGAGATCGGCAAGCAGATGCTGATGACGCGCGGCGCCTTGTCGACCTTTTCGATCGCCAACGATATCGCCAAGTATTTCGCGATTATCCCGGCCGCCTTCATCACCACTTATCCGCAGCTCGCGGCGCTTAACGTGATGCGCCTGGCCAGCCCGTCGTCGGCCATCATGTCGGCAGTGATCTTCAACGCCCTGATCATCGTGGTGCTGATTCCGCTGGCGTTGAAAGGGGTGCGCTACCGCGCAGTCGGCGCCGCTTCGCTGCTGCGCCGCAACCTGCTGATCTACGGCCTGGGCGGCATCATATTGCCCTTTATCGGCATCAAACTGATCGACATGATTCTGTCGGTCATGCACCTGGTGTAATTAGGAGTATAGAAATGAAATCCGCATCCACAACAACGCTGCCGCCGGCAAAACTGACGGTCAATTCAAAAACGGCTTCGTCGCAAGCGGCTTCGCAAGGCGTATTGCGTCCGGCACTGGTGCTGTTCGCCAGCCTGACAGTCCTGTGCGGCGTGATCTATCCGCTGGCCGTGACCGGCATCGGCAAGGCCGTCTTCCCCGACCAGGCGTCAGGCAGTCTGATCGTGCAAAACGGCAAGCTGGTCGGTTCGCGCCTGATCGGCCAGGAATTTTCCGCTCCCAACTATTTCTGGGGACGCCTGTCGGCCACCAGCCCGATGCCATATAACGCCCAGTCTTCCGGCGGCTCCAATTTCGGGCCTAGCAACCCGGCTTTGATCGACGCGGTCAGGGGCAGGGCCGATGCCTTGAAAGCTGCCGATCCTGGCAATGCGCTGCCGATCCCGGTGGACCTGGTGACTGCTTCGGGCAGCGGCCTGGACCCGGAAATCAGCCTGGCGGCCGCCTACTACCAGGCCGGGCGCATTGCACGCGAGCGCAAGCTCAATGTCGATACGGTGCATGCCCTGATCGACAGCCTGCAGCTGCAGCGCAGCCTGGGTTTCTTCGGCGAGCCGCGCGTCAACGTCCTGGCGTTGAACCTGGCGCTCGACCGGCAGCATCCGGCCGCAAACTAAGTTTCACCACCCATTTCATTCCAGAAAGGATAGTGCCTGCAAGGCTGGCCGTACGGCGTGCGGTCGGCTTTCACACGTCCATGTTTCCTCTGGTTTGAAATACACCGCCACCACGCTGTTTTTGTCTTGGAAAACATGAAGAAAATCATCTATTTTGCTGGCCTGCTGACCGTCATCGGCGTTACCGCCTTCACTGCAAACTGCTCGCAGGCCGAAGAAGCGGTTCCGGACAATTCCCTGACGTTCAATGCCAGTGTCGTCTCCGACTATCGCTTCCGCGGCATTTCCCAGACACGCCTGAAGCCGGCCCTGCAAGGCGGCGCCGACTATGGCAACAATCCTACCGGGCTATATGCGGGCACCTGGCTGTCGACGCTCAAATGGGTCAAGGACGGCGGCGGCGACGGCAATATCGAATGGGATATCTATGCCGGCAAGAAAGGTAACTTCACCCAGGACCTGAGCTACGATTTCGGCGTGCTGTCGTATGTCTATCCATCCAACGACCTGCATCCGGATGCCAATACGACGGAGCTGTATGGCCAGCTAGGCTATGGTCCGGCATACATCAAGTATTCGCAGTCGCTGACCAATCTGTTCGGCGCCGCCGACAGCAAGAACAGCGGCTACCTGGACATCGGCGCCAATATCGATGTCAGCAACGGCTATACGGTCAACCTGCATGCCGGCCACCAGACCGTCAAAAACAATTCGTCGCTGAGCTATAACGACTGGAAAGTCGGCTTGACCAAGGATTTCGGCTTCCTGTCCGGCAGCGTGGCCGTGATCGGCACCGACACCAAGAATTATGTGGGCCCGGCGCCGGATCGCAAGAACCTGGGGAAAACCGCGCTGGTAGTATCGGCGACCAAGACATTCTAAGGATTGCCGGCCGGCGGTTCCAATGGTACGGGTCGGAAGGCGCAGAGCCTTCCGGCCTGTAGCCATTGAAGGGCCGATACCGATACCGGGACCGGGACCGATACACGGACCGGCGAGGAGTTCATGTGGATTTCGGTATATCGTAGCGATAGCTGGATTCCATCTACAATTAACGCTACGATTTTACACAACCGTCTTATCGATGGCTTTCACAAGGCAACCAGTGTCTTCACCCTATTCAAACGATAACCTGCGCCCCGATCCGGATGCCTTGCTGGCGCAGCTGCAGGTGCAGGAAAGCCTGGCCGGGCGGGGCAAGCTGCGCATCTATTTCGGCGCTTCGGCAGGCGTCGGCAAGACCTACGCCATGCTCAGCGCCGCGCATAAGCTGCATAGCGAAGGGCGCGAGGTGCTGGCCGGCGTGATCGAGAGCCACGGCCGGGCGGAGACGGCGGCACTGCTGAACGGACTGGAAGTGCTGCCTTTGAAGCTGGTAAGCTACCGCGACAAGCAATTGCCGGAATTCGACCTGGACGCCGCCCTGCGGCGCAAGCCATCGCTGATACTGGTCGATGAACTCGCGCATTCCAATGCCTCCGGCTCACGCCATCCGAAGCGCTGGCAAGATGTGGAAGAGTTGCTGAACGCCGGCATCGATGTCTTCACCACACTGAATGTCCAGCACCTGGAAAGCCTGAACGACGTCGTCGGCGGCATCACCGGCATCCGCGTCGCGGAAACCTTGCCGGACACCGTCTTCGACGCCGCCGATGAGGTGGTGCTGGTAGACCTGCCTGCCGATGAATTGCTGAACCGGCTGAAACTCGGCAAGGTGTATCAGCTGCCGCAGGCCGAGCGCGCCTCGCGCAATTTTTTCCGCAAAGGCAACCTGATCGCGCTGCGCGAACTGGCTTTGCGGCGCACCGCGGATCGCCTGCAGGGCGATGTCCAGGCATACCGGATCGAAAAATCCATCGGCGCGGTATGGCAGACCGACGCCGCCTTGCTGGCCTGCGTCGGTCCCTCGCCCGGCGCGGAACACGTCATCCGCAGCACTGCGCGGCTGGCGACCCAGCTCAATGCCGAATGGCATGCGGTGTATGTCGAGACGCCGAAACTGCAGCGCCTTCCTTCCGCCAAGCGCGAACGCATCCTGAAGACGCTCAAGCTGGCGCAGGACCTGGGAGCGACCACCGCCGTGCTGGCCGGCAGCGAAGTGGGCGAGGTTGTGGCCGGGTATGCCCGCAGCCACAATTTCTCGAAGATCATCATCGGCCGCAGCCGGCGCCGCTTTCCCTGGCTAGCCAGCCATTCCGCGCGGATCGCGGCCCATGCCCGCGACATCGACCTGATCGCCATCGGCGCAAATTCGGCCAGCGCGGTGGAAAAGCCGGAAGCGGCCGGCTCCATCCTGCCGCGCCATTTGCCGATGCAGAGCCGGATCGAATGGTGGGGTTATGCCTGGGCGCTGGCGGTGTGCGTGCTGGTGACGCTGCTGGCGACGCCGATATTGCCGTTTTTCGACCTGGCCAACATCGTCATGCTGTACCTGCTGGCGGAAGTCCTGATCGCTATCCGCTATGGCCGCGGGCCGGCGATTTTTGTCGCCTTGCTGAGCATCGCTTCCTTCGATTTCTTTTTTGTGCCGCCGCGTTTTTCTTTTGCCGTCAGCGATTTCCAGTACCTGCTGACTTTCGGCGTGATGCTGGCGGTCGGCCTGACCATTACCCACCTGACCTCCGGCCTGCGCTACCAGGCCCGGATTGCCTCGGACCGTGAAGCGCGCTCGCGCGCCTTGTTCGAATTCGCCCGCGCCTTGTCGGGGGTGCTGCAGACGGAACAGATCTTCGAGACCAGCGGGCTGTTCCTGCAGCGCAGCTTCCAGGCCAAGACCTTGCTGCTGCTGCCCGACGAGGCCGGCCGGCTGCACCTGCCGGGCGTGATACCGGAGGACGTGGCCCATGTCGCCGCGGCGCTCGACATGGGCATCGCCCAGTGGGCTTTCGACAATGCCAGCAGCGCTGGCATCGGCACCGATACCCTGCCGGCCAGCAATTACCTGTACCTGCCTTTGGTGGCGCCGATGCGCACCCGCGGCGTGCTGGTGATCCTGCCGCACAACCGGCGCTGGATCCTGATCCCGGAGCAGCAGCAACAGTTGTATACCTTCGCTACCCTGACCGCGATTGCGCTGGAGCGCGTGCATTATGTCGAAGTGGCGCAAGACGCCCTGGTGCGCATGGAGTCGGAGCGTTTGCGCAATTCCCTGCTGTCGGCGCTGTCGCACGATTTGCGCACGCCGCTGACGGCCTTGATCGGCTTGTCCGAGTCGCTGGTGCTGTCGAAACCGCCGCTGCAGCAGAACCAGCAGGCGCTGGCTGCCGCGCTGCACAGCGAGATGCTGCGCATGAGCGCGCTGGTGACCAATTTGCTGGACATGGCGCGCATCCAGAGCGGCGAGGTCAAGCTGAACCTGCAGTGGCAGCCGTTCGAGGAAGTGGTCGGCAGCGCATTGCGCGCCAGCGGCTCAGCGCTGCATGGGCACCAGGTCGAGATCAGGGTGGCGCACGAATTGCCGCTGGTTCATTTTGACGCGGTGCTGATCGAACGCGTGCTGTGCAACCTGCTGGAGAACGCCGCCAAGTACACGCCGGCCGGCTCCCGCATCGTCCTGGCGGCGGTGGCGAACGCGCGCGTCCTGACGGTCACCGTCGCCGATGACGGCCCGGGGCTGCCGAGCGGCATGGAAGATACGATATTTGAAAAATTCACGCGCGGCGAGCGCGAATCAGCCAAGCCCGGCGTTGGACTCGGGCTGGCGATCTGCCGCGCCATCGTGGAAGCCCACGGCGGCAGCATCCATGCCCGCAGCGGCCGCCACGGCGAAAGCGGCGCTGAATTCATCTTCACCATTCCGCTCGGCGCGCCGCCCAGCATGCCGGACCTGGAAGAACACGAAGCGGGCGCCGGCGACGATACGGAGAAAGCATGACGATACAACCCACACCCATCGCGCTGCTGGTCGAGGACGAACCGCAGATCCGCCGTTTTGTACGCGCCGCCCTGGAAGATGAAGGCTGGCAGATTTTTGAAGCGGCCACCATGCAGCGCGGCCTGATCGATTGCGGCACCCGCAAGCCGAACCTGGTGATCCTCGATCTCGGCCTGCCGGATGGCGACGGCGTCGATTTCATCCTGGATGTCAGGAAGTGGTCGCGGGTGCCGATCATCGTGCTGTCGGCGCGCGTCAATGAAACCGACAAGATCAAGGCGCTCGACGCCGGCGCCGACGATTACCTGAGCAAACCTTTCGGCGTCGGCGAGCTGCTGGCGCGGGTACGCGCCACGCTGCGCCGCCAGCACCAGCCGCTGGCCGGCGATGACGGCCTGATCCGCTTCGGCGACGTCACGCTGGACCTGCAGGCGCGGCTGGTCACCAAGGCGCAGCAGCAGGTGCACCTGACGCCGACCGAGTATCGGCTGCTGTCGGTGCTGGTGGCCAACGCCGGACGGGTGGTGACCAATCCGCAGCTGCTCAAGGAAGTGTGGGGGCCGTCGCATTCGGAGAGCGGCCACTACCTGCGGATCTACATGGGACACTTGCGGCAGAAGCTGGAAGACGATCCGGCCCAGCCCAAGCACCTGCTGACCGAGACCGCGGTCGGCTACCGGATCCTGCTATCCCAATGACAGCCAACAAGAGGAGAAGAGCATGACCAGGCCGGACTGCATCAAGCATTGGCAAGAGATCCAAGGCGCGGACGATTCCAGTTATCCCGGCAGCGCCGAGCTGATGGCCATAGGTTCGCCGTTCGGCCGCGTGTTCGGCCTGAACCGGCTCGGCATCCACCATGAACTGCTGCCGCCGGGACGGCGCACGTCCTGGCCGCATGCGGAGAAGACCGAGGAAGAATTCGTCTATGTCATCGAAGGCGCGCCGGATGTCTGGCTGGACGGCCACCTGCACCGGCTGGCGCCGGGAGACGGCGTCGGCTTTGCACCCGGCACCGGCCTTGCGCATACCTTCATCAACAATACCGAGACCGATGTGCGGCTGCTGGTGGTGGGCGACCGCTTCCGCGCCGACAACCAGGTTTATTACGCCTTGCATGCGCAGCGCAACGCCGAGATCGGCGAGCAGCTTTGGCTGGATGCGCCGAAACAGCCGCTTGGTCCGCACGACGGCTTGCCGGACAAATTGCGGGAGTCCAACGGACCGTTCTGAAGGCGGGTATAGTCTTCACTCCTATCCACGCTTACAGGACCGATCCATGCCAAGTCGAGAACACGTTGAAAGTTTTATCGCGCTGGTTGTGCAAGGGAAGTACGTAGAGGCAATCCAGGAATTTTATACGGAAGATGCATCCATGCAGGAAAACCTGGAGCCGCCGCGCACCGGGCTGCAGGCGCTGGTGGCCGGAGAAGAAAAGGCGCTGGCGGCGTTCAAGGAAATCCGCACCGTGGCCGCCAAGTCTTTCCTGGTTGACGGCGACCGGGTCGCCATCAACTGGCTGTTCGAAATGGTCGCCCACGACGGCCGCAGTTTCCGGCTGGACGAAATCGCCTACCAGCTTTGGCGCGGCGACAAGATAAGCGAAGAACGTTTTTATTACGATCCTGGACAACGCAAGCTGGCCTGAAAACAGGGTGGTCGTCGTACATCCTGCCAAGTTGCAGGAATAGGTGTAAACTAGCGGACAGACAGATGCAACACTGCGTGCATCTGTCTTTTTGTTTACCCTACGGTTATCGGCAGTGTCACGTACTCTTCTCATTCCGCTCATTGTCGCCTGCGCGCTGTTCATGGAAAACATGGACGCGACGGTGATTGCCACCTCGCTGCCGGTATTGGCGCGTGACCTCGGCCAAGATCCCCTTACCCTGAAACTGGCGTTGACCTCATATGTGGTCGGCCTCGGCGTGTTCATTCCGATCAGCGGCTGGGTCGCCGACCGTTTCGGCGCGCGCACCGTGTTCCGTGCCGCCATCCTGGTGTTCCTGACCGGCTCGCTGATGTGCGCAGCCTCGAGCTCGCTGGCGGCCTTTGTCGCGGCGCGCTTCTTGCAGGGCATAGGCGGCGCCATGATGGTGCCGGTGGGACGTATCGTCATTTTCCGTTCGGTGCCGCGCACCGAGCTGGTCAAAGCCATCAGCTACCTGACCATTCCCTCCCAGCTGGGACCGGTGATCGGGCCGCCGCTGGGCGGCTTCATCACGACTTACTTCCACTGGCGCTGGATTTTCCTGATCAATGTTCCCATCAGCATCCTCGGCATGTACCTGGCCAGCCGCTACATAGAAAACTACCGTTCCGACGAATTGCAGCCGCTCGACATGAAGGGTTTCTTCTTGTCGGCCATCGGCAGCACCCTGCTGATGCTTGGCTTGTCGCTGATCGACGGCGAGCTGCTGGCGCCGGGGTGGGCGTTCGCCATGTGCTTGCTGGGCGGCCTGACCTTGTACGTGTATCTGCTGCATGCGAGGCGCGAACCGTTCCCGCTGCTGGACCTGCGCCTGTTGCGGATCCCGACTTTCCGCGCCAGCGTCATCGGCGGTTCGCTGTTCCGCATCGGCCTGGGGGCGGTGCCGTTCCTGCTGCCGCTGGCGCTGCAGGTGGGTTTTGGCATGAATGCCTTCCATGCCGGCACCATCACTTGCGCCTCGGCCTTCGGCGCGATCTTCATGAAAGCCATCGGCACTTCGGTCCTGCGCCGCTATGGTTTCCGTTCGGTGCTGATCTGGAACGCCTTGCTGGCCGGGCTGGCGCTGGCCTCGTATGGTTTGTTTACACCGACCACGCCTTACCTGGTGATGATGGCGGTGGTGCTGCTGGGCGGGTTTTTCCCTTCCATGCAGTTCACCTGCCTCAATACCATGGCTTACGCCGACCTTGACAGCGCCGACGTCAGCCGGGCGACCAGCCTGGCCAGCGTGGTGCAGCAGATTTCCTTGGGTTTGGGAGTGACCATCGGCGGCCTGGCGGTGCACCTGTCGAGCCGCCTGCAGGGGCACGCGACTATCGTGGCGGGGGATTTCTGGCCGGCCTTCATTGTCATCGGCCTGTTTTCGCTGGCGTCGATCCCGGTGACGCGGCGCTTGCCGTTGAATGCCGGCTCCGCCTTGACCGGGCACAAGCCGGCTTAAGTCCGCCGCCGCTACCGGAATACCGAGGTATCCGATAGCGGCTGCGGCTTCTACATCAGACTTCAGCAATACGCTTGGCGATATGCGCCAGCGCTTCTTCCACCTGGTCGACCAGGATCAGGCAAAGATCTCCCGGCGCCAGGTGCGACAGCGCGGTATCGATGGCGACGAATTCGCCGTTGATTTCTTCGGTCGACGTGGTGCGGCGGGCGTTCTGCAAACCTTCGCGCAGCAAGCCCAGCACTTCGCCGTCGGCGCGGCCGCGCTGGCACTGGTCCTGGTACAGGATCACCTGGTCGAATGCATCGCCCAGGATTTCGGTCTGGTGGCGGATGTCGATGTCGCGCCGGTCGCCGGCGCCGCTGATGACCACCGAGCGGCGTTTGGCGGGCATGCTGTCGATGGCCTTTACCAGCGCCTTGATTGCATCCGGGTTGTGGCCGTAGTCGGCAATCAGGGTTGCGCCGCGATAATCGAATACGTTGAAGCGGCCTGGCGCGGTGGCGGCATCGTTGACGAAGCTGCCGAGGCCGGCGCGGATCACGTCCCAGTCCAGGTCCAGGGCCCAGGCCGCGGCAATCGAGGCCATGGCGTTTTCGACCTGGAAGCCGATGGCGCCGTTGCGCGTCAGCGGGATGTCCTGCAGCAGGATCCGATGTTCCTGCTTGCCCTTGGCGGCGACGATGGCGTTGCCATCCTGGTACACCACCCGGTGGCCTTGCGCGCGATGGGTGGTCATCAGCGGGTGATGGAAATCGTGCGCGAAAAAGGTCACTGAGCCAGGGCAGGATTTGGCCATGCCGGCGACCATCGGATCGGCCGCGTTGAGGACGGCATGGCCGCCCGGAGCAACGTTTTCGACGATCACGCGTTTGACCACGCTCAAGTCTTCCACCGTGCTGATATAACTCAGGCCGAGATGGTCGCCCATGCCGATATTGGTGACCACGGCGACGTCGCAGCGGTCGAAGCCGAGGCCCTCGCGCAAGATGCCGCCGCGCGCGGTTTCAAACACGGCGGCGTCGACGTCAGGGTGCATCAGGACATTGCGGGCGCTGCGCGGACCGCTGCAATCGCCGGTATCGATGCGCTGTTTTTCGATATAGACGCCATCGGAATTGGTCATGCCGACGCGCAGTCCCTTGCGGCCCAGCAGGTGGGCGATCAGGCGCACGGTAGTGGTCTTGCCGTTGGTGCCGGCGACCGCTACCAGCGGGATGCGGCCGTTGTCGCCGCTGGCGAACATGGTCGACATGATGGCGGCGCCGACCGCGCGGCCCTTGCCGTAGGAAGGGCTGATGTGCATGCGCAAGCCGGGCGCGGCGTTGACTTCGACCACGCCGCCTTCCTGTTCTTCCAGCGGCTGGTGGACGTTGTTGCAGACGACGTCGACGCCGCAGATATCGAGCCCGACCATTTGCGCCGCGGCTACCGCGCGCGCCGCCAGTTCAGGGTGGACATCTTCGGTGACATCGGTGGCGGTGCCGCCGGTGCTCAGGTTGGCGTTGTTGCGCAACACCACGCGCACGCCTTGCTGCGGGATCGAATCCGCGGCGTAATTCTGCTTGGCTAGCGTCGCCAGGGCGATCGCATCGAAGCGGATCTTGGTCAGCGTGGTGGCATGGCCGTCGCCGCGCAGCGGGTCGCTGTTGACCTGGTCCACCAGCTGGCGGATGGTGCGTACGCCGTCGCCGATGACTTGCGGCGGATCGCGGCGGGCAGCGGCGATCAGCTGGTTGCCGACTACCAGCAGGCGGAAGTCATGCCCCGGCAGGTAGCGCTCGACGATCACTTCCGAACAGATCTTGGCGGCCACTTCGAACGCCGCCATGACCTGCTCGCGGGCGGTGATGTTGACCGCCACGCCCTTGCCCTGGTTGCCGTCGCGCGGCTTGAGCACCACCGGCCCGGCGATCTCCTGGGTCGCGGCCCATGCTTCTTCCGCGCTGGAGACCACCCGGCCCATCGGCACCGGGACGCCGGCCGCGTTCAGCAGCTTCTTGGTCAGGTCCTTGTCCTGGGCGATCGATTCCGCGATCGCGCTGGTGTGGTTGGTTTCCGCGGCCTGGATGCGGCGCTGGCGGCTGCCCCAGCCGAACTGCACCATGCTGCCGCTGGTCAGGCGCCGGAATGGAATCCCGCGCATGACCGCCGCCTGCACGATGGAGCCGGTGCTGGGCCCGAGGCGGATGTCTTCATCCAGTTCATGCAGGCTGGCCAGCGCGCCGGCGAGATCGAAGGGTTTGTCTTCCAGCGCCGCCAGGCACAGTTTCTGCGCCAGCTGGAACGCCATCCTGCCGACTTCTTCTTCGGTGTATTCGACGATGACCTGGTAGACGCCGCCTTCCAGGGTCGGCACGGTGCGGCTGAAGGTGACCGGGCAGCCGGCCTCCGATTGCAGGCCGAGCGCCGCTATCTCGAGCGCGTGCGCCATCGACACCACGTCGTTCTTGCTGCCGGCTTCCAGAAAGCCGATTTTCGGAAAGCGTTCACGCAACCTGGATTCGAAACCAGCGATGCCTGCAATGGCGCGTTCGGCATCGGTGCAAGACACGATGGCTTCGATAGCGGTATGTCGACTCCACAGATTGGGGCCGCGAAGTACTCGGATACGTGATACGTCCATCAACAGGTTTTCCTATTTATTACTGATAAAAAAAGCAGGAGGGCAGCGGCCCGTCCTGCTTAGATTTTTTAAGCCATCTCGAACGTTTCTATCCCTGCACGCATCAGGTCGTGAGAGATGTCCAGCGCCCAGGCGGCGGCAACCGCCGCCAATACGTTTTCAACCTGGAAGCCGTCCTTGCTGCGCGCGATCAGCGGCACGGTGGTGATGTCTGCCAGCAGCATTTCGTTTTTGCCGATCGCCAGCATGATCTGGTCGTTGCGCACGAACACGGCGCGCCGGTCTTGTTCCAGCTGTTCGGCGATCACCGGCAGGGTAGGGGAGATGCCAAAAAAGATCACTTCGCCGTCGCACAGCGGCGCCATGCCCGCCACCAGCGGATCGGCGGCATTCAGCACGGCGACGCCGCTAGGCAGCACGACGTCGACCTGGGTGCGCGTGACCTTGACCATTTCCTCGGCATCGCCGATGTAGTACTGCGGCGAGCTGTCGCCAGGATCGATATTGGTGACGACGCCGACCTGGCAGCGGTCATAGACCAGGCCTTCCGAGAGGATGGTGTCGTGGCTGTTCTCGAATACCGCCGCCTGGACCGCGCGGTTGATCAGCACCCGTTGCGCCGACTCCCAATTGGCGCGGTCGCCCTTTTCAACCCGGCGCTGGGCAAAATAAAGGCCGTCGCCGCAAGCCAGGCCGACATGGTTGCCGCTCAAATGCAGCTGCCAGGCGATCAGGCGCGAAACGGTGGTCTTGCCGTGGGTGCCGGTGACGCCGACGATGGGGATGCGGCCATTGTCGGCCGCGGCGAACAGGTGTTCGATGATGGCGCGGCCGACCGGGCGCGGCCTGCCTTCGGCCGGCTTGAGATGCATCAGCAGGCCGGGGCCGGCGTTGACTTCGACGATCGCCCCGCGCTGTTCTTCCAGCGGCCGGGAAATATCCTCGGCCACCAGGTCGACGCCGGCGATATCCAGGCCCACCACGCGCGCGGCGAGCGAGGCCGCTGCGGCGACGCTGGGGTGGACCAGGTCGGTGACGTCGATGGAAACGTTGCCGTTGCGCTGGATCAGCACCTGCTTGCCTGCAGGCGGGATCGATTCGCCGTTGAAGCCTTGCCGTTCCAGCTCCACCCGCACCACCGGTTCTTCATCCAGCAGCACCAGGCTCAGCGGGCACTCTTCGAGTTCGCCGCGGCGCGGATCGGAATTGATCTGGCTGTCTATCAGCTGGCGGATGGTCGATTTGCCATCGGCGCTGATCGACAGCGGCTCGCCGCGCGCGGCAGCCGCCAGGCGGCCGCCGACAATCAGCAGCCGGTGTTCGTTGCCGCGGATGAAACGTTCGACGATCACGCTGCTGCCTTCTTCCAGCGCCAGGGCGTAGGCGGTTTCGATTTCAGCCTGGGTATTGAGGTCGATGAAGACGCCGCGTCCATGGTTCGCATCGGAAGGCTTGACCACCACCGGCAAGCCGATATCTTCAGCGGCTTCCCAGGCTTCGGCGGCGCTTTCCACCAGTTGTCCTTCCGGCACCGGCACGCCGCAAGCCTGCAGCAGGCTCTTGGTCAGGTCCTTGTCGCTGGAGATGCTTTCGGCGATGGCGCTGGTCTGGTCGGTTTCCGCGGTCCAGATGCGGCGCTGGCGGATACCGTGGCCGAGCTGCACCAGGTTGCCTTCGGTGAGGCGGAACGAGGGGATGCGCCGTTCTTCCGCGGCTTCCACGATGCAGGCCGTGCTCGGCCCCAGGCAACGCGAATCCACCATGCTGCGCAGTTCGACGATAGTGGCAGGGACGTCGAACGGTTTGTCTTCAATCGCCGCCATGACCAGGTCGCGTGCGGCATGCAGGGCGGCGCGGGTAACCTGCTCGTGGCGCGCGCGCACCGCAACCTTGTAGACGCCGCGCACTGAAGTGCTGCGCGCCTTGCCGAAACCGCCGGGCATGCCGGCCAGGTTTTGCAGTTCCAGGGTGACGTGTTCGAGGATGTGGCCGGGCCAGGTGCCGTCTTGCAGGCGTTGGACAAAACCGCCGCGTTCGCCATAGCTGCAGCGGTGCTCGATCAGGGTAGGCAGCCAGCTGGTCAGGCGCTGGTTGAAGCCGGGCAATGTATTCGACGGGAAATCTTCCAGTTCGCCAATATCGATCCACGCCTCAAGGGTTGACCGGTACGTCCAGATGTTTGGTCCGCGTAGCGACATGATGCGGAGAATTTCAATGTTTTTCATGAGTGAGCAATGAGGCTATGCAATAGGGCTGCGTTCGTGCTGAAAATTTTTTTCTTGTTTTCTGGTGCCGGTTCAACACCCTGCAACTATCTGTAACGCGCTAATGCACGAATCGGTTTACAGAAGCTCACTTAAAATAGCAAAATGATAGGGTTATGGTAACGAAATGTAACGTTTCCGAAAAACACGATAGGATATAATACTTGCGGCAGACGATGTGCGCCATTTGAGGCGATTTCACACAAAATTCAATCCGATCCGTGCATGCATGCGGACACACCATGCCGTTTAGATGAAAAGCAACCCTTTATCCCCTGTGCCTACTCCCGGTAATTATTTATCCCATATCCTGCCCGCCGATTTGCGTGCTGAAATAGCAACTTTACTGGTTCCGGACGAAGAAGTGCTAGCGTCGCTGGAGATTGATCTCAACGCTTCACTGCATTTTGCGCGCGGCACGGTATTGCTCACCAATCGCCGCCTGCTGGCCAAGATGGAGCAGGACAGCAGCTGGCGCGAATGGGCTTACCGGCCAGGCCTGACGCTGGGCCACCACGACCATGCCGGCGTCGGCAGCCTGGAACTGTGCGACGAGCAGCGGCAGCTGGCTTGCTGGCGCTACACGCTTGGCCTCAACCTGGAAGCGCTGCGCCTGATCAAGCTGTTCGAGCAGCAGCGCGACGATTACCTGGCCGGGCGTTCCGCCGCGCGCCAGGAGCAGGCGCTTTGCCCGCAGTGCCAGGCGCCGCTGCCGCCGGGCAGCGACGAATGCCTGATCTGCCCGGAAAAAGGCGAAGCACCGTCGTCGACCTGGGCCTTGTTCCGGCTGGCGCGTTTTGCCAAGCCGTACAAGGGCATGCTGCTGCTGGGTTTTATCCTGATGCTGATCTCGACCGCGGCCACCCTGGTGCCGCCGTACCTGATGGGGCCGCTGATGGATAACGTGCTGATTCCTTACCAGAACGGCAAGCCGATCAATTACGACCTGGTCAAGCTCTACCTGTCCGGCCTGCTGGCTTCCGCCCTGGTGGCCTGGAGCCTGGGCTGGGCCCGCACCTATATCCTGGCCCTGGTCAGCGAGCGCATCGGCGCCAATCTGCGCACCACCACCTATGAACATCTGCTGCGCCTGTCGCAGGAGTATTTCGGCGGCAAGCGCACCGGCGACCTGATGGCGCGCATCGGCTCCGAAAGCGACCGCATCTGCGTGTTCCTGTCCTTGCACCTGCTGGATTTCGCGATCGACGTGCTGATGATCGTCATGACCGCGGTGATCCTGTTCTCGATCAATCCCTGGCTGGCGCTGGTGACCCTGGTGCCGCTGCCGTTCATCGCCTGGATGATCCACCTGGTGCGCGACCGGCTCAAGCACGGCTTTGAAAAGATCGACCGCATCTGGGCCGAAGTGACCAATGTCCTGGCCGACACCATCCCGGGGATCCGCGTAGTCAAGGCGTTTGCCCAGGAAAAACGCGAAGCCGCGCGTTTCCGCGACGCCAACCAGCACAACCTGCTGGTCAACGACCGCGTCAACAAGATCTGGTCCCTGTTCTCGCCGACGGTCACCTTGCTGACGGAAGTCGGGCTGCTGGTGGTCTGGGTGTTCGGCATCTGGCAGGTCTCGAAAAACGAAATCACGGTCGGTGTGCTGGCCTCGTTCCTGGCTTACATCAGCCGCTTCTATACCCGTCTCGATTCGATGAGCCGTATCGTGTCGGTGACGCAAAAGGCGGCGGTCGGCGCCAAGCGCATCTTTGAAATCCTGGACCACGTATCGAGCGTGCCGGAACCGGCCAACCCGGTGCACCTGGAGCATGTGAAAGGCGCCATCGAATTGCGCAACATCGGTTTCCGCTACGGCAACCGGGCGGTGATGCGCGACGTCAACCTGACCATTGCGCCGGGCGAGATGATCGGCCTGGTGGGCCATAGCGGCTCCGGCAAGAGCACGCTGGTCAACCTGATCTGCCGTTTCTACGATGTATCGGAAGGATCGATACGGATCGACGGCGTCGATATCCGTTCCATGCCGATCTCGGAATACCGCCGCAACATCGGCCTGGTGCTGCAAGAGCCGTTCCTGTTCTTCGGCACCATCGCGGAGAATATCTGCTACGGCAAGCCGGAAGCCACGCGCGAAGAAATCGTCGCCGCCGCGCGCGCCGCCCATGCCCACGAATTCATCCTGCGCCTGCCGCAAGGCTACGACTCGCTGGTAGGCGAGCGCGGCCAGGCGCTGTCCGGCGGGGAGCGCCAGCGCATCTCGATTGCGCGCGCCTTGCTGATCGATCCGCGTATCCTGATCATGGACGAGGCTACCTCGTCGGTCGACACCACCACCGAAAAGGAAATCCAGAAAGCGCTGGACAACCTGGTGCAGGGCCGCACCACGATTGCGATTGCGCACCGCCTGTCGACCTTGCGCAAGGCTGACCGGCTGGTGGTGCTGGACCGCGGCCAGATCGTCGAAGTCGGCAGCCATGACGAACTGATGCTGCGCGAAGGCGCTTATTACCGCCTCTACCAGGCGCAGCTGCGCAATGCCGATACCGAGCCGACCCTGGTCGATGAAGACAGCGAAGACAGTGACGAGAGGGCAGCATGACAAGCCATGATTTCAAACTCAGCCGCAATGCCTTCGGCCGCCTGGTGTACACCGCGGTCAACGGCGAGGTGCATGAAGGCGTGGTGCCGGTGCGCGCCTTCCCTATCGGCGCGCCGGACGACGGTATTTCGCTGGTGAACGGCGACGGCCAGGAACTGGCCTGGATTTCACGCTTGAGCGATTTGCCCGGCGAAACCCGGGCGATGGTTGAAAAAGAACTGGCGAGCCGCGAATTCATGCCGGAAATCCGGCGTATCCAGCGGGTTTCCAGCTTCACCGCGCCGAGCACCTGGTATGTGGAAACCAACCGCGGCGATGCTTCTTTCACGCTGAAAGGCGAAGAGGACATCCGGCGCATCGTGGCGACCAGCCTGCTGATCGCCGACAGCCATGGCGTGCAGTTCCTGATCCGCGACACCCAGGCGCTGGACAAGGCCAGCCGCAAGATACTGGATCGTTTCCTGTAAGCGGCAGCGGCCCTCGCGGGCCGCGTTCCCTCAGAACTGTTCGTCCGCGCCCAGGTAGCGCCATTGCCCCTCAGGCAAATTCCCCAGCTTCACGCCGCCGATACGCACCCGTTTCAATCCCAGCACCTTGAGGCCGACCATGTCGCACATGCGGCGGATCTGGCGTTTTTTGCCTTCGCGCAAAGTAAAGCTCAGCTGGTCGTCGTTCTGCCATTTGACGATGGCCGGCTTGAGCTTCTTGCCGTCCAGCGTCAGGCCGTGGTTGAGGCGGCGCAGTTCGGCGTCGGGCAGCTTGTCGCCCTTGGTGTAGCGTACCCGCACCAGGTATTCCTTGTCGACGCTGGTTTCTTCGCCGATCAGGTGCTTGGCGATGCGGCCGTCCTGGGTCAGCACCAGCAAGCCGACCGAGTCGATGTCGAGGCGGCCGGCCGGCACCAGGCTGCGCAGCTGGGTCGGATGGAACAAAGTCGGCGAGCGGTCCTCGCTCCAGCGGTTGGCTTCCTTGACCAGCGCCACCGCCGGCTGGTAGCCGTCTTCGGCCTGGCCGCTGACATAGCCGACCGGCTTGTTTATCAGGATGGTGACGCGTTTCGATTGTTCGGCCGCTGCCTGGCGTTCCACGCTGATGCGCTGGCTGGGCAGGACTTTGCTGCCGAGTTCCGATACGACGACGCCGTCGACCCGGACCCAGCCGCGTGCGATCCATTCGTCGGCTTCGCGGCGCGAGCACAGCCCGAGTTCTGACATGCGTTTGGAAAGGCGTAATGGTTCGGTCATGAGAGGCAAGAAATAAAAAGGATAAAAAAACAAAAACAGGATGGATCAGATATGCAGCGCATCCAGCAGGTCGGTTTCCAGCTGGATCTGCAGGCGCGCGTGGTTGAGCGCGTTGCCGTCGACCAGGAACACGTCTTCGACCCGTTCGCCGAGCGTCATGATCTTGGCCGTATGCAAGTTGATCTTGTGCTTGGCCAGCACGCTGGCGACTGAAAACAGCAGCCCGGTGCGGTCGTTGGCCGTGATCGACAGCAGGTAATACTGGCCGCGCTCGTCGGGGCGCAGGTCGACCGTCGGCGTCACCGGGAAGGTGCGCGACAGGCGCGACAGGCGTCCCTTGGACGGCGCCGGCAGGGGGCTGTCGGCTTGCAGCAGCAGGGTCAGTTCATGCTCGATCAGGTTGATGATGTCGCGGTAGTGCTTGGCGAACAGCGGTGCGCTGATCAGGAAAGAATCGAGCGCGTAGCCTTGCTTGGTCGTCTGGATCTTGGCGTCCAGGATGCTGAAATTCTTGCTGTCGAAATAGCTGCAGATGCGGATGAACAGGTCGCTCCGGTCCTTGGTGTAGACCGCGACCTGCAGGCCCTCGCCGATCGGCGCCAGGCGGCATTTGACGATCGGGCTGGCGCTGTCGGTCTGGTTGTAGAAGGAACGGGTCTGCCAGGCGATGTCGGACGCGTCGTGGCGCAGGAAATAGGCAACGTCGAGCTGGCGCCACAGGGTTTCATGGGCGTCTTCCGCCAGGCCGTACAGGCGCAGCGTTTTCAGCGCTTCTTCCTGGCGGTTTTTCAGCTCGCGGTCAGCCGACGGCGTTTCGCCGCCGAGCACGCGCAAGGTCATGCGGTACAGGTCTTCCAGCAGCTTGCCTTTCCAGGCGTTCCATACCTTGGGACTGGTGCCGCGGATGTCGGCCACGGTCAGCAGGTAGAGCGCGGTCAGGTGCCGTTCGTCCTTGACCGTATTGGCAAAATTAAGGATCACTTCGGGATCCGACAGGTCCTGTTTCTGCGCTACCTGCGACATGGTCAGGTGGTGCTCGACCAGGAACACCACCAGCGCGGTATCTGCCGGCGCCAAACCGTGCTGCTGGCAGAAATGCAGGGCGTCGGTCATGCCCAGCTTGGAGTGGTCGCCGCCGCGGCCCTTGGCGATGTCGTGGAACAGGGCGGCGACATACAGCAGCCAGGAGCGCGGGAAGTTGGCGATCAGCTGGCTGCAGAACGGATATTCATGCGCATGCTCGCTCATCGTGAAGCGGCGCACGTTGCGCACCACCATCAGGATGTGCTGGTCCACGGTGTAGACATGGAACAGGTCGTGCTGCATCTGGCCGACGATGCGGCGGAAGTTCGGCAGGTAGCGGCCGAGGATGCTGGTCTGGTTCATGCCGCGCAGCGCGTGGGTAATCCCTTGCGGCGCCTGGATGATCTGGATGAACAGCGAGCGGTTGTGCGGATCGCGGCGGAAGCTGTTGTCGATCTTGACGCGGGCGTGCCACAGGGCGCGTCTGGTGCGCGCGGTCATGTCCTTCAGCTCGCTGTGCTGGGCCAGCAGCAGGAACAGTTCCAGCATTGCCGACGGCGTGGTCTTGAACAGGTCGTCGTGGGCGATGTCGATCAGGCGGTTCAGGTGGTTGAAGCGGTCGTTGATGCGTTGCGGCACCATCGGCTGCGGGAACAACTGCACTTCGATGTTCTGCAGCAGGATGGTGTTGAGCTGGGTTACCGCCTTGGCCGCCCAGTAATAACGCTGCATCAGGTATTCGCTGGCGCGCCGGGTTTCCGTGGTCTGGAAGCCGAGCGCTTCGGCGATCGGGGTCTGGACGTCGAATACCAGCCGGTCTTCGCGGCGGTTGGTATAGATGTGCAGGCGAATCCGGATATCCTTGAAAGCGCGCTCCTGGCGCGCCAGCTGGCGCGCCTCGGCAGCCGTGATCAGGCCGCGCTGGGCCAGCTTGGGCCAGGATTCGCCAAGGCCGGCAGCCTTCGCCACCCACAGGATCACTTGCAGGTCGCGCAGGCCGCCCGGGCTTTCCTTGCAGTTCGGCTCCAGGCTGTACGGCGTGTCTTCATATTTGACGTGGCGCTGCTGCATTTCCAGGATCTTTCCCTGGAAAAAGGCGCAGGCGTCCATGGCGGCGCTGCAGCGTTCCTGCAGCTGCAGGAACAGCGGGTGGCTGCCGCTCACCAGCCGTGCTTCCAGCAGGCTGGTCTGGACCGTGATGTCGGCGGCGGATTCGCTCAGGCACTCGTCCACGGTGCGGATGCTGTGGCCGATTTCCAGGCCGATATCCCAGAACAGCTGCACCAGCTGCTCCAGCGTGGCTTTCAGCGCGGCATCCGGGCTGGCCTCGAGCAGGATCAGGACGTCGACGTCGGAATGCGGAAACAGTTCGCCGCGGCCGTAACCGCCGACCGCCACCAGCGCTGCGCTGGACGGCAGTTCCAGCATTTTCCAGGCTTGCGTCAGGGCGATGTCGACGCTGCGCCGCAGCGCGGTCAGCAGTTCGCCGGGTTTACCGTCCGCCAGAAAGGCTGAGATGATGGTTTGCCGCTCGGTCCTAAGCTGTTTTTTGAGTGTGGCGGCAAGTGTCGTCATGTCTTAAGCGGCGGCAGTCGCTTGCTGGATAAAGGCGGGCGGGGGCGGAGTGTCCTTGGAGACGGTCAATACTTCGTAGCCGGTTTCAGTCACCAGTACGGTATGTTCCCATTGTGCGGACAGGCTGCGATCCTTGGTCTTGATGGTCCAGCCGTCGCCCATTTCGCGGATGTCGCGGCGGCCGGCGTTGATCATCGGCTCGACCGTGAAAATCATGCCCGCTTCCAGCCGCTCCAGCGTGCCTGGACGGCCGTAATGCAATACTTGCGGCTCTTCATGGAACACCTTGCCGATGCCATGGCCGCAGAATTCGCGGACCACGCTGTAGCCGGCTTTTTCAGCGTGCTGCTGGATCACATGGCCGATATCGCCCAGATGCGCGCCGGGTTTGATCTTGGCGATGCCCAGCCACATGCACTCATAGGTGATGTCGCCCAGGCGCTTGGCCATGATCGACGGTTCGCCGACATAAAACATGCGGCTGGTGTCGCCATGGTAGCCATTCTTGATGACGGTAATGTCGAGGTTCACCACGTCGCCGTTTTTCAGCACCTTGTCGCCCGGGATGCCGTGGCAGATGACGTCGTTGACCGAGGTGCAGATGGCTTTCGGGTACGGGGTGTAGCCAGGCGGGCAATAATTCAGCGGGGCAGGGATGGTGCCTTGCACATTTGTCATGTATTCGTGGCACAGGCGGTCCAGCTCGCCGGTGGTGACGCCGGCCTTGACGAATGGCGTGATGTAATCGAGCACTTCCGAGGCCAGCCTGCCGGCGACGCGCATGCCGGCGATATCCTCGGCGGTTTTAATGGAGATGGAGGTCATAAGATAGGAAAAATCGAGAAAATTCGGTGAATTCTTTAGCAAAAGGCGCAAAAAACGCCCGGATTCAGTTAGATGTCGATTATAAACGAGGCCACGCAGATGCGCTGAAAGATATGCCTCGCGGCGCTTGAAGAAGTCTGGGGTTTTGGGGTACAATCTTGGGTTAGCTCGAATTGCTATTCGGCTATATCGATGTTTGTGTAGTTTATTTGATGTTTAAATCGGTTTTAAAAGCGCGAATCCGCTCGAAAAGGGTGCTGTTTTTTGCCTGGCTGCAATGCTGGCGTCAACAGTGACTGAGCGGGTTCCAGACCTAACCCTGGAGAAAATTATGTCCGTAACAATGCGTGAAATGCTGGAAGCCGGTGTCCACTTCGGTCACCAAACCCGTTTCTGGAACCCAAAGATGGCGCCGTTCATCTTCGGTCACCGCAACAAGATTCATATCGTCAACCTGGAAAAGACCCTGGGCATGTACCAGGAGGCGATGAAGTACATCCGCCAGCTGTCGTCCAACCGCGGCAACATCCTGTTTGTCGGCACCAAGCGCCAAGCGCGCGAAATCGTGGCAGCTGAAGCAGCACGTTCGGGTTCGCCTTTCGTCGACCAGCGTTGGCTGGGCGGCATGCTGACCAACTTCAAGACCATCAAGACCTCGATCAAGCGCCTGAAAGAAATGGAAGCTTCGATCGAAGACGGTTCGGTTGAGAAGCTGAGCAAAAAAGAAGGCCTGATGTTCCAGCGCGAGCTGATCAAGCTGCAAAAAGCCATCGGCGGCATCAAGGACATGGGCGGCATTCCTGACGCCATCTTCGTGATCGACGTCGGCTACCACAAGGGCGCCATCACTGAAGCGGCCAAGCTGGGCATCCCGGTTATCGGCGTGGTTGACACCAACCACTCGCCAGACGGCGTGACTTACGTCATCCCTGGCAACGACGACTCGTCCAAGGCAATCGCCCTGTACGCCCGCGGTGTTGCCGATGCAATCCTGGAAGGCCGCGCCAATGCAGTGAACGACGTGGTTGAAGCAATCAAAGGCGCAGCCGGCGATGAATTCGTTGAAGTCAACGACCAGGCTTAAGCCCTGAATCTGAGGTCTCATACTTCAGAATAAAAAGGGGGCGTGGTTGCCCCTTTTTTTGTATCACTTGCATGTGTTTTACCCGAATTTATACCTGGATATATTTTGAATGATGGCGCTGGAAGGCTGGTTGCCGACTGGGCTGCGCTTGCACCGCAAGGCAGCCGCGGATTACCGGCACGGCGTCAACTGTTAGGAGAATAGTATGGCGGCAATTACAGCAGCACTGGTAGGCGAACTGCGCGCAAAGACTGATGCGCCAATGATGGAATGCAAGAAGGCGCTGACCGAAGCCGGCGGCGACATGGACAAGGCAGAAGAAATCCTGCGCGTGAAACTGGGCGGCAAGGCTTCCAAGGCTGCTTCCCGCGTGACCGCTGAAGGCGTGGTCGCAGCTTATATCGCCGGCGGCGTTGGCGCCCTGGTGGAAGTCAACTGCGAAACCGACTTCGTGACCAAGAACGACGATTTCCTGGCCTTGGCAAATGCCTGCGCCAAGCTGGTGGCAGAGAACAACCCGGCCGACGTCGCCGCCTTGTCGGCCCTGCCGCTCGACGGCAGCACCGTTGAAGCGACCCGCGCTGCCCTGATCGGCCGTATCGGCGAAAACATGTCGATCCGCCGTTTCACGCGTTTCGATACTGCCGCCAAGCTGGTTTCCTACCTGCACGGCACACGCATCGGCGTGATGGTCGAGTTCGACGGCGCTGACGAACAAGTCGGCAAAGACGTGGCGATGCACATTGCCGCGATGAAGCCGGTTTCCCTGTCTTCGGACCAGGTGCCTGCCGACCTGATCGAGAAAGAGCGTTCGGTAGCGACCCTGAAGGCGGCCGAATCCGGCAAGCCTGCCGATATCGCAACCAAGATGATCGAAGGTTCGGTACAGAAATTCCTGAAGGAAGTTTCCCTGCTGAACCAGACTTTCGTCAAGAACGACAAGCAAACCGTTGAACAGATGCTGAAGGCAACCAACACCAGCGTCAAATCGTTCACCATGTTCGTGGTCGGCGAAGGCATCGAGAAGAAACAGGATGACTTTGCTGCAGAAGTTGCAGCAACAGTTGCTGCGGCCAAGCAGGCGTAAGCAAGAATACGGGCCGAAAGGCCCGTTTTTTTGGCTCTGAGGAATTTTCTTCCCAAGCCACGGACTAAGGGATGCCTTGCTGAATTGCTGCCTCGTATCCAGGGGCAGGGAAAAGCCGCAGGAACCGGCGCCGCGCACTCTCGCTGTGTATGCTAAATAGCGCCGGTAGTGGATTTTGCTGCGGTTTGGCCTGACAATGGCGCTGCAGTCCCTCAGCAATACGCAAAGCATTGACCAATATTTATATCAATCGGAAAGCCATAAGGGGCCCAGACCATGACAAAACCAGCTTATAAGCGTGTTCTCCTGAAACTCTCCGGTGAGGCCCTGATGGGCGATGACGCCTACGGCATCAATCGTGCAACGATTGAGCGCATGGTGGCCGATGTTGCCGAAGTGGCCAAGTTGGGCGTTGAACTGGCGATCGTGATCGGCGGCGGCAATATTTTCCGCGGCGTGGCGCCCGGCGCCCAGGGCATGGACCGCGCTACCGCTGACTATATGGGGATGCTGGCAACGGTGATGAACTCGCTGGCGCTGGCGGACGCCATGCGCCAGGTTGGCATCACGGCCCGCGTGATGTCGGCCATCAGCATCGAACAGGTAGTCGAACCCTACGTGCGGCCTAAGGCGCTGCAATACCTGGAAGAAGACAAGATTGTCATTTTCGCAGCAGGTACCGGCAATCCGTTTTTCACCACCGACACTGCAGCGGCGTTGCGCGGTTCGGAAATCGGTGCGGAAATCGTCCTCAAGGCGACCAAGGTTGACGGCGTCTACAGCGCCGACCCAAATAAAGATCCAACGGCGACACGTTATTCGCACATCACGTTCGATGAAGCGATCACCAAGCATCTGCAAGTCATGGATGCTACCGCGTTTGCCTTGTGCCGCGACCAGAAACTGCCGATCAAGGTGTTTTCCATCATCAAGCCGGGTGCGCTGAGGCGCGTCATCCTGGGTGAAGATGAAGGCACTTTGGTACACGTTTAAATTGTTTGCCTGATTTGCAATGTTTGTGCAAACGGCTTGCACAAATTGCTGGCGCAAATCGTTGGCATAAATAATTATTACTTAATTTAAAAAACACCCGTTTTCGAAGAGGAGAACAGCATGAGCATTGCTGACGTTAAAAAGAATACCGATCTGAGAATGCAAAAGTCGCTTGAGACTTTGCGCGCCGACCTGGCGAAAGTACGCACCGGCCGCGCCCATACCGGGATTCTCGACCACATCATGGTGGAATACTACGGTAGCCCGACCAACCTGAGCCAGGTTGCCAATGTGACCCTGATCGACGCGCGCACCATCGGCGTGCAGCCGTTTGAAAAGAAAATGATTGCAGTGGTCGAGAAGGCTATCCGCGAATCCGACCTCGGCCTTAACCCGTCCACCCAGGGCGAAATGATCCGGGTGCCGACGCCGCCGCTGACGGAAGAGCGCCGCAAGGAAATGGTAAAGCTGGTCAAGGGCGAAGCGGAAGATGCAAAAATTGCAATCCGCAATATCCGCCGCGACGCCAACGAAGGCTTGAAGAAACTGGTCAAGGACAAGGAATGCTCGGAAGACGACGAGCGTCGCGCGCAGGACGAGATCCAGAAGCTGACCGACAAGTTCGTGGCTGAAATCGACAAGCAAGTGATCGATAAAGAAAAAGAGATCCTGACGGTGTAGTCGGGGCCGGTCTGTCGCTCTTCCTTTCCTTATTTCATTATCTATGGCCCATACAAGTTCAACGCAAACGCTACCAGCAATTCCGACGGTGCCGCGGCACGTTGCCATCATCATGGACGGCAACGGCCGCTGGGCGACCAAGCGCTTTTTGCCGCGTGTCGCCGGCCATGGCAAGGGCGTTGAAGCAGTGCGGGCAGTGGTCGAAGCCTGTGTTGTGCGTGGCGTCGAATACCTGACGCTGTTTGCCTTCAGCTCGGAAAACTGGCGCCGGCCGGCGGACGAGGTGTCCTTGCTGATGCGTTTGTTCGTGGTGGCGCTGGAACGCGAAGTCAGCAAGATGCACGCCAACGGCATCCGCCTGAAAGTTGTCGGCGACCTGAGCCGCTTCGACGCCAAGCTGCAGCAAATGATCGATAGCGCCGAGCGCAAGACGGCCGGCAATACGACCCTGACCGTGACCATCTGCGCCAACTACGGCGGCCGCTGGGACGTGATGCAGGCAGTGCAGAAAATGATGGCGGCGCGCAGCGCGGCAGGCGCCGCGCAGGATCCGGCGGCATTTTCCGAAGAAGAGCTGGCGCAGTACCTGGCGATGGCGTATGCGCCCGAGCCGGACCTGTTCATCCGCACCGGCGGCGAGCAGCGCATCTCGAATTTCCTGCTCTGGCAGCTGGCGTACAGCGAACTCTATTTCACCGATACCTATTGGCCGGATTTCGGCGCTGACGATCTGGACCAGGCGATTGCCTCCTACCAGCAGCGCGAGCGCCGTTTCGGGCGCACCAGCGCACAGCTGCTGGAACAGGCTTCCTGATGTTAAGAACGCGTGTCATCACGGCCTTGCTGTTGCTGGCAGTCTTGCTGCCGATCCTGTACTTCAATTATTTCCCCGCATTCGCCGTTGTCTCGACGCTCTTTTTTGCCGCCGCCATCTGGGAAAGCGCCAGGATCTTCGGCGCCGGCTCTAAAGCGGCCTTGGCCTGGGGACTGCTTGCACTGATCCTGTTTGCCGCTATCATGTACTTCGGCAGCGGCCCCGATATCCGCCTGCTGTTCATGTTATGCGTGGCAATCTGGGGTTTGCGGTTCGTGCCGGCGCTGGGTTTTGGCTTGCCGCCGCTGGCCAGCTTCGCCAACCGCATGGTCGCCGGCACCTACGCCATTGCCATTTTCGGCTGTTTCCTGGCGATCGTGGTGCTGTTCCACCGCTCTCCTTTGTATCTGCTGTCGGTGCTGGTGATCGTCTGGGTGGCGGACATAGGGGCTTATTTTTCCGGCAAGGCGTTCGGCCGCCATAAGCTTGCGCCGTCGATTTCTCCCGGCAAGTCCTGGGAAGGCGCGCTTGGCGGCTGGGTCCTGGTGCTGGCCATGATGTTCGGGTTCAGCCTGGCGCCGGCGCTGGCCGAGACTTTCCCGGCGCGCCTGCTGGCAAGCTGGGGCTGGGCCGGATTGCTGGCGGCGGCGACGGTGCTGGTAGCCGCCAGCGTGGTCGGCGATCTGTTCGAGTCGCTGCTGAAGCGGCGCGCCGGCATCAAGGACAGCAGCAACCTGCTGCCTGGCCACGGCGGCGTGCTGGATCGCGTCGATGCCCTGATCCCGGTATTGCCGCTGGCTGCTTTATTGAGTTTCTGGTTCTAGGTCGTATGCAAAATATCACTATTCTTGGCTCCACCGGTTCGATCGGCATGTCGACGCTGGATGTTCTGGCGCGCCATCCGGAACGCTATTCAGTCTACGCCCTGACCGCGCACAGCCGGGTCGAACAGCTGGCTGAACAGTGCCTGCGCTTCAAGCCGCAGCTGGCCGTGGTCGGCAGCGCGGCGGCGGCGCAGCAGCTGCGCGCCTTGCTGCAAGAGAAGGCCCCTGCGATCGAAGTGCTGTACGGCGATGCCGCGCTGTGCCAGGTGGCCAGCGCCGAGGCTTGCCATGCGGTGATGGCCGCCATCGTTGGCGCTGCTGGACTGGCGCCGAGCCTGGCTGCCGCCAGGGCGGGCAAGAAAATCCTGCTGGCGAACAAGGAAGCCCTGGTCATGTCCGGCCAGCTGTTCATCGATGCGGTCAAGCAGAGCGGCGCCGTGCTGCTGCCCATCGATAGCGAACACAATGCGGTTTTCCAGTGCCTGCCGCATAACTACCAGCGCCAGCCGGCTGCGCTTGGCGTCGAGAAAATCCTGCTGACGGCGTCCGGCGGCCCGTTCCTGCACAGGGCGGTTGAAACGCTCGATTCAGTCACCCCCGAAGAGGCGGTTGCCCATCCGAACTGGGTCATGGGGCGCAAGATTTCGGTCGATTCCGCGACCATGATGAACAAGGGCCTGGAAGTCATCGAGGCGCACTGGCTGTTCGGCGCCGCGGCCAGCCAGATCGAAGTGGTGATCCACCCGCAAAGCGTGATCCACTCCATGGTGTCTTACATAGACGGATCGGTCCTGGCGCAGCTGGGCAATCCCGATATGCGTACGCCGATTGCCTACGCGCTGGCGTACCCCGAGCGCATTGCGTCCGGCGTCAGTCCGCTGGACCTGACCGTGGTGGGGCAGTTACAGTTTACCCGGCCCGACCTGCAACGTTTTCCCTGCCTGAAACTCGCGTATGATGCATTGTTGGCAGGCGGTTCGGCTGCCGCAATATTGAACGCCGCGAATGAAGTGGCTGTCCAAGCTTTCCTAGACGGAAAAATCGGGTTTCGCATGATTGACCAGCTGATAGCGCGCACCATGGACAAGCTGCCGCTGTGTGCGGTAAGCGATATCGATTTGTTGCTTGAGCAGGATCTTCTTGCGCGCCAGACGGTTCACTCTTTCCTGAACGCATAAATCGTACAAATGGCCTTCCTGCAAACCATCCTCGCTTTTGTCGTCGCCCTCGGCTCCCTGGTCATCATCCACGAGCTTGGCCACTATGTTGTCGCGCGCTTGTGCGGGGTCAAGGTGCTGCGTTTTTCGGTGGGGATGGGCAAGGTCGTTTTCTCGCGCAAGTTCGGCCCGGACCAGACCGAATGGGCGATTTCCATCCTGCCTCTGGGCGGCTACGTCAAGATGCTCGATGCTCGCGAGCAAGACGTCAGCGGTTTGTCGCCGCAGGAACTGAAGCGCGAATTCACCGGCCAGTCGGTCTGGCGGCGCATGGCCATCGTGGCGGCCGGCCCCTTGGCCAATTTCGCTCTTGCCATTTTGTTATTTGCCGGCTTGTACATCCATGGCGAGATGGAGCCGACGCCAAGGGTGCGCGCCGTCGCCGAGCATACCGCGGCCTACCAGGCCGGCTTGCGCGGCAACGAATTGATTACCGCAGTGAACGGCGAAGCGATCCTGACCTGGTCCGAGCTGCGCTGGAAAGTGCTGCAAGGGGTCATCGACAAGACGCCGATCAGGCTCGACGTGCGCCGGCCTGATCCTGGCACGGCGGGCGGCGAACCGTCGGGCGGCAAACTGCTCGATACCGTGAATTTGCCGATAGACAGCCTGACGACCAAGGATCTCGAAGGCGATTATCTTGCCAAGCTAGGCATCAAGCTGGCGCGCGCCAAGGCTATCCTGGGCACGGTCATGCCGGGCGGCCCGGGCATGCTGGCCGGTTTGCGTGAAGGCGACCTGATCACCAGCATCGATGGCGAGCCGGTGGCTGACAGCGGCGCTTTCGTCGACAAGATCAAAGCTTCCCCGGGCAAGCCGCTGAGCCTGACGGGTATGCGTAACGGCAATGGTTTCACCGTGAGCGTGACGCCGCAGGCGGAAGCCGGCAAAGACGGGCAGGTCGGCCTGATAAAAGTTGTCATGTCGGGCATGCCGGAAATGGTCCTGGCCAGCAGCCCGCCGCTGGAAGCGCTCGCCAAGGGCGCCAGGCGGACCTGGGACAGCAGCATCATGACCCTCAAGATGCTGGGTAAAATGGTGATCGGCGAGGTTTCCTGGAAAAATATCACCGGCCCCATCACCATTGCCGACTATGCAGGGCAGACCGCGCGTATCGGCGCATTCAGCTACCTGAGCTTTATTGCCTTCATCAGCATCAGCCTTGGCGTCATGAATTTGCTGCCCATTCCGGTTCTAGACGGTGGCCATTTGCTGTATTATTCGCTGGAAGTTTTGACTGGACGTCCTATTCCCGAGCGAGTTGGTGCGATTGCACAGCGCGCGGGCATCGGCATTCTGATGACGTTGATGATGGTCGCCATGTTTAACGACGTCGTTCGGCTCATATTTTAGGTTCTCTCTCTTGTCTGACAATCGTGGCAGGCAAGGACATTGATAAAAAACGATCGCTAATGAAATTACATTCTGAGCACTCCCCTTTGTCGATTCTTCCCCGTCGTTTGATTGCTGCCGCTGCCTTTGCCCTGTGTTCGGGCCAAGCGCTGGCGGTGCAGCCGTTTGTGGTCAAGGATATCCGCATCGAAGGTATTCAACGTACCGAAGCCGGCACCGTTTTCAGCTACCTGCCGGTGCGCGTCGGTGAAACCTTCACCGATGAAAAAGGCACGGCGGCGATCAAGGCCTTGTACGCGACCGGCTTCTTCAAGGATGTACGGGTCGAGTCCGAAGGCGATGTGCTGGTGGTCATGGTGGAAGAGCGGCCGTCGATTGCCGGCGTCGATTTTTCCGGCATCAAGGAATTCGATAAAGACCAGCTGACCAAGGCCCTGAAGGAAATCGGCGTCGGCGAATCGCGCATTTTCGACAAGGCCCAGGTTGATCGCGCAGAACAGGAATTGAAGAAACAATACCTGTCGCGCGGCCTGTACGGCATGAAGGTGACCACGACCGTCACGCCGATCGAGCGCAACCGGGTCAATGTGACGTTTGCGGTGGATGAAGGCGAAGTATCGCGCATCAAGGAAATCCGTTTCGTCGGCAACAAGGCGTTTTCCGACGGCAAGCTGCGCGACCAGATCAAGCTGCGCTCGCCGGGCTGGTTTACCTGGTACACCAAGGCTGACCAGTATGCAAAAGAGAAGCTGTCGGGCGACATCGAAACCCTGCGTTCGTATTACCTGAACCGCGGCTATATCGAGATGCAGGTAGAGTCGACCCAGGTCTCGATCACGCCGGACAAGAAAGACATCTACATCACCATCAATATCAACGAAGGTGAAAAATACACGGTTTCCGATATCAAGATGGAAGGCGAAATGTTCGGCCGCGAGGATGAACTGCGATCGTTGATGGAGCTGAAAAAGGGTGAAACATTCAACGGCGAAAAGCTCAACAACAGCACCAAGAAGATGTCGGAGCGGCTGGGCAATTTCGGTTATGCGTTCGCCAACGTCAACGCCAATCCCGAATTGAACCGGGAGAAGAAAGAAGTGGCGTTCACCATCATGGTCGATCCCGGCAAGCGCGTCTACGTGCGCCATATCAACGTCACCGGCAACACCAAGACGCGCGACGAAGTGGTGCGCCGCGAATTCCGCCAGTTTGAAGATTCCTGGTACGACGGTTCGAAGATCAAGCTGTCGCGCGACCGGGTTGACCGCCTGGGCTATTTCAAGGACGTCGGCATCGAAACGCCGGAAGTGCCGAACACTTCCGACCAGGTCGACATCAACATGGCGGTTACCGAGAAACCTACCGGCAACATCCAGGTCGGCGCCGGCTTCTCGCAGCAGGACAAGCTGAGCCTGTCCGGTTCGATCCAGCAGCAGAACGCTTTCGGCAGCGGCAACACCATCGGCCTCGACGTCAACACCAGCAGCTATTCGCGGGTGATTGCGCTGTCCCAGACCAATCCTTATTTTACGGATGACGGCATCAGCCGCACCTACGACCTGTACTACCGCACCGTGCGGCCGTCGCAGTACACCACCGGCGACTACAAGGTGCGGACCATCGGTAGCGATATCAAGTTCGGCGTGCCATTCTCGGAACTGGATACGGTGTTCTTCGGCATCGGCGTGGAAAACACCGCCGTTTCGGCCGACGCTTCCAGCCCGCTGCTGTACCAGCAATATGTTTCGGACTTCGGCAACGGCAGCCGGTCGGTCGACACCGGCCTCGGGTATAACGTGCTGGCCAACCCGGCGACGGCAACCACCAACAGTTTCCCGCTGACGGCAGCCTGGCAGCGCGACAGCCGCGACAGCGCGCTGGTCCCGACCAAGGGACGCTACCAGCGCGCCAGCCTTGAACTTTCCGCGGTCGGCACCTTGCGCTACTATCGTGCAAGCTACCAGCACCAATACTTCCAGCCTTTGTTCAGCAATGCAGTGACGCTGGCCATGAACGGTGAAATCGACTATGGCCGCGGCATCGGCGGCAAGCCGTATCCCGTGTTCAAGAACTACTACGCCGGCGGTATCGGCACCGTGCGCGGTTTTGAAGGCTCGACCCTGGGCGTCGGCACCAACGTCGACCAGTACGGCGATTCGATGGGCGGCGCATCGCGGGTGTTCGGCAACCTGGAAGCGCAGTTCCCGTTCCCCGGTTCCGGCAGCGACCGTACCCTGCGCTGGTTCACCTTCCTCGACGGCGGCCAGGTATACGCCGACAAGAAGCCGATGCAGCTCAGCGAGTTGCGTTATTCTACGGGCATCGGCTTGAGCTGGGTATCGCCTATCGGCCCGTTGAAAATCAGTTACGGCAAGCCGTTGAACGCGAAGCCGACCGACAAGCAGCAGTCCTTCCAGTTCCAGCTGGGCACGGGTTTCTAAACCACAAGGATGGTGCACAATTGCAGATTCTGGCAAGAGTGGCATAATGCACAAGTTGCGTCATTTGAATTCCGGAGAATAGTGTTGAAATCTCTAATTAAAACCTTTACATCATTGCCCACCGCCGGCTTGCTGGCGGCGTGCTTATTGTCGGCAGCCCCGGCGCATGCTGATGAAGGTTCGAAAATCGCCTTCGTCAGCAGCGAGCGCATCTTGCGCGAGGCGACCCCGGCCAAGACCGCGCAATCCAAGATCGAAGCCGAGTTTTCCAAGCGCGACAAGGATTTGCAAGACCAGGCTACCCGCCTGAAAAACATGGCTGACAAGCTGGACAAGGATTCAGCCGTGATTTCGGAGTCCGAGCGGGTCAAGCGCCAGCGCGAGCTGAGCGACCTGGACAAGGATTTCCAGCGCAAGCAGCGTGAGTTCCGCGAAGACCTGAACCAGCGCCGCAACGAAGAACTGGCGATCGTGCTGGAGCGCTCGACCAAGGCGATCAAGCAGATCGCCGAAGCGGAAAAATACGATATGGTGTTCCAGGAAGGCGGCGTGTATGTCAGCCCGCGCATCGACATCACCGATAAAGTATTGAAGATCCTCAATAAGTAACCCATTCTGTCAAGGCCACTATATGAGCATTCGGCTAAAAGAACTGGTCGAAAGCTTGGGTGGCCAACTGATCGGTGATGCCGATACCCAGGTATCGGGCATCGCGCCGTTGAGCGACGCCAGCGCATCACAGATCACCTTCTTGTCCAATCCCAAGTTTCGGTCCCAGGCAGCGCAAACGCAGGCGGCAGCCATAATCCTGTCGGCGGCGGATGACGCCGCGGTCGGCGCCGGCTATCGCGGCGCACGGATTGTCGCCGCCAATCCTTATGCGTATTTCGCGCTGGCGGCGCAGTTTTTTGCTGCAAAAAACGCTATTCCAGTGGTGCCTGGCATCCATCCGGCAGCCAGCGTCGATCCTGCGGCCCAGGTCGCGGCGACTGCCTATGTCGGCGCCAACGCGGTCGTCGGCGCCGGCGCCACGATCGGCGAGCATGTGAACCTGGGCGCCGGCTGCGTGATCGGCCGCGGCGTCAGCATCGGCGCGGGCAGCCTGCTGCATCCCAACGTCACGGTTTATGACGCCTGCCAGATCGGCCGGCGCGCCATTATCCATTCTGGCGTTGTCATCGGCGCCGACGGTTTCGGTTTTGCCAATGACGGCGGGACCTGGGTCAAGATTCCCCAGACCGGCCGGGTGCTGATCGGCGACGATGTCGAAATCGGCGCCAACACCACCATCGACCGCGGCGCCCTGGCCGACACCGTGATAGAGGAAGGGGTCAAGCTGGACAACCAGATCCAGATCGCCCATAACTGCCATATCGGCGCCCATACTGCGATTGCAGCTTGCGCCGGGATTGCCGGCAGCGCCAGGATCGGCAAATTTTGCTCGATAGGCGGGGCGGCGATGATCCACGGCCACATTACCATCGTCGATCATGTGCATGTGTCAGCGGGTACGCTGGCATTGCGCTCGATCTCCGAGCCAGGCCAATACACCGGTTTCTACCCGATTGCCAAACACGGCGATTGGGAAAAATCTGCTGCCTTGGTGCGCAATCTGAATACAATGCGTGAGAAAATCCGGGCTCTGGAAAAATCCATTAAACAGCTCATCGAACAGTTACCGCAACAGCTTACCCAAAAAGATAATGAATAGTCCAAACCAAACGCTAGACATCAACCAGATCAAGACCTACCTGCCGCACCGTTATCCGCTGCTGCTGGTTGACCGCGTATTGAATTGGGAAAGCGGCAAGTCGATCACGGCGATCAAGAATGTCACCATCAATGAAGAATTCTTCAATGGCCATTTTCCCAACAAACCGGTAATGCCAGGCGTTCTGACCATCGAGGCTTTGGCGCAAACCGCCGCCTTGCTGTCGTTCCTGACCGAAGGCCGCAAGCCGGATGAAAATACCGTGGTCTACTTCCTCGGCATCGACAAGGCCCGTTTCCGCCGCCCGGTCGAACCAGGCGACCAGATCAAGCTGGAAGTCGAGATCGTGCGCGTCGTGCGGGGCATCTGGAAATACAAGGCTGTCGCCAGCGTCGACGGCGAGATGGCGGTAGAAGCCGAATTCATGTGCACCATGCGCACCGCGGTCAGCCCCGGTGCTGCTGCGACTGTGGTGGTGGATGCCAGCCCGTCAGAGTGATCCCATGACGCGCATTCACCCTACGGCTGTCATCGATAGCAAGGCATTCCTCGACAGTTCGGTGGAAGTCGGCGCCTATGCGGTGATCGGCCCCCATGTGGCGATCGGCGCCGGCAGCAAGATCGGCCCGCATGCCGTGATCGAAGGGCATACCACGATCGGCCGCGATAACGCGATTTTCCAGTTCGGTTCGATCGGCGCCGTGCCGCAAGACAAGAAGTACGCCGGCGAGCCGACCCGGCTGGAAATCGGCGACCGCAACACCATCCGCGAATTCGTCACCCTCAATCTCGGCACCGTCCAGGATAGCGGCGTCACCCGTATCGGCAACGATAACTGGGTCATGGCCTATGTCCACGTGGCGCATGATTGCCAGATCGGCAGCAATACCACGATCGCCAATAACGCGACGCTGGCCGGCCATGTGCATATAGGCGACTGGGTGCTGCTTGGCGGTTTTACCACCGTGCACCAGTTTTGCCGCATCGGCGCCCATGCGATGACGGCGTTCACCGCGGCCGTCAGCCAGGACGTGCCGCCGTTCGTGACCGCCGCCGGCAACCGCGCCGAACCTGCGGGCATCAATAGCGAAGGTTTGCGGCGGCGCGGTTTCAGCAGCGAGCAGATCATGGCGATCAAACGCGCCTACCGCACCATTTACCGCTCCGGCCTGGCGCTGGAAGACGCCATGGCGGCGCTGGAACAGGAAGAGTCGAAAGCGCCGGCATCTGCCGCAGACCTGAAGTTGATGCGTGATTTCATTGCCGGCTCTACGCGTGGCATCATCCGCTGAACATGGCGGACGCTGACGCCAAAGTAGCCATCGCCATGGTCGCCGGAGAAACTTCCGGCGATTTGCTTGCCAGCCGCCTGTTGTCCGGCCTGCGTCCTCACCTGCCGGATGCGCGCATGTACGGCATCGGCGGCGCCAGGATGGCAGAGTACGGTTTTGTCAGCGACTGGCCGATGGAAAAGCTGTCGGTCAACGGTTTGTTCGAAGTGCTGGCCCACTACCGCGAGCTCAAGGGCATCCAGGTCGCGTTGCGCGACCGCCTGCTGGCGGAGAAGCCGAATGTGTTCATCGGCGTCGACGCCCCGGATTTCAATTTCGGCCTGGAAGCGCAACTGCGCCAGGCCGGCATTCCCACTGTGCATTTCATCGGTCCTTCGATCTGGGCCTGGCGCGGCGGACGCATCAAGAAGATTGCGCGTGCGGCGTCGCATATGCTGGTCATCTTCCCGTTTGAAGAAGAAATCTATCGCAAGGCCGGGATCCCGGTAACCTACGTCGGCCATCCGCTGGCGCAAGTGATCCCGATGGTGCCGGATGTCGCCGCGGCGCGCAGCGCGCTCGGCCTGCCGGCCGCCGGCCGGGTAGTCGCGATCATGCCCGGCAGCCGCATGGGCGAGCTGAAACATAACACGATAGCTTTTGTGCAAGCTGCCGCGATACTGGCGCAGCGCGATCCCGGCATGCGTTTCATCGCGCCCATGGCGGGAGAAAAACAAAGCAGGCTGTTTAGCGAACTGGTCAGCCAGGCCGGCCTGCAAGACTTGCCTATCCAGTTGCTGGACGGGCAATCGCATACGGCAATGGCGGCGGCCGATGCGGTGCTGGTGGCCTCCGGCACCGCATCGCTGGAAGTCGCCTTGTACAAGAAACCGATGGTGATCGCTTATAAAATGATGCGCGCCACGTGGGAAATCCTGCGCCACATGAGCTACCAGCCGTGGATAGGTTTGCCGAATATCCTGGCGCGCGAATTCCTGGTGCCGGAGCTGTTGCAGCATAATGCGACGCCGCAGGCGCTGGCGGATGCGCTCTGGCAGCAGCTGGAAGATCCGGCGCGCCAGGAGATGCTGCGGCAGCGTTTCACCGACATGCATCACGCCCTGCTGCGCGATACCGCCAGCGAAAGCGCGCAAGCCGTGCTGCAAGTGATTGAACAACATAAACGTCCATCCGGACTTTCGCCGGCCTGATCCGGCGTACTACTTGGTACTGAACGCCGTGAGCCCATCCGACCAGAATTTCTCTCTCTTCACCTACGACGGCGAAACCATTTGCGGCGTCGACGAGGCCGGCCGCGGCCCCTTGGCCGGACCGGTGTTTGCCGCCGCCGTGATACTCGATCCGGCGCGGCCGATCAGCGGCTTGCGCGATTCGAAGAAACTGACCGCCGAACGGCGTGAATTGCTGGCCGTGGAAATCAAGGCCCATGCGCTGGCATGGGCCATTGCCGAATGCTCCGAAGCGGAGATCGATAGCCTCAACATATTGCAGGCAACCATGCTGGCGATGCGGCGCGCGGTGGAAGGACTGTCCATGAAGCCGACGCTGGCGCTGATCGACGGCAACCGCTGTCCGCAGCTCAGCATCCGTTCCGAGGCCATCGTCAAGGGCGACGACAAGGTGCAGGCCATTTCGGCGGCCTCGATTCTCGCCAAGACCGCGCGCGACGCTGCCCTGCAGGTGCTGCACGCACAATATCCGCACTACGCTTTCGACCAGCACAAAGGCTATCCGACGGCGCTGCACATGGAACGGCTGCGCCTGCATGGCGTGTCGCCGGTGCACCGCAAATCCTATGCGCCGGTACGGGCCTTGCTGGCGCTGGATATCGATGGGACGGCGGCATGAAAAGCATCACCTCGTCCGCCAATCCTTTGTACAAGGAACTGAAGCAGCTGGCCACCAGCGCCCAGGCCAGGCGCAAGGCGGGCCGTACGTTGCTGGACGGGATCCACCTGGCCGAAGCGTATTTGCAGAGCGGCGCCAGGCCGGTGCTGTGCGTCGCCAGCGAAACCGCGCTGACGCATGCCGAAGCGGCTACGGTGATCCGGCAATGCCAGGCCGAGGCGGTGCAATGCGTGGTGCTGCCGGATGGCCAGTACCAGGCGCTGAGCCAGGTCGAGCACGGCGTCGGCCTGCTGTTTGTGGTTGAGACGCCGAAAGCGGTGGAGCCGGCCGCGTTGACCCAGTCTGCCGTGCTGCTCGACAACCTGCAGGATCCAGGCAACCTCGGTTCCATCCTGCGCAGCGCCGCCGCCGCAGGCATCCGGCAGATCTATTGTTCAGAAGGCAGCGCATCTGCCTGGTCGCCCAAAGTGCTGCGGGCGGGCATGGGCGCGCATTTCATTCTGGACATCTTCGAAGGCGTTGACCTGGCGGCGCTGATGGCGACAGCGCAGGTACCGGTGCTTGCCACCAGCTCGTATGCCACGCAAAGCATCTACCAGGCTGACCTGCACGGAGAACTGGCGTGGCTGTTCGGCCATGAAGGGCAGGGCGTCGCGGAAGATTTGCTGCAACTGGCCAGCCAGCAAGTCGTGATTCCGCATCGCGGGCAGATGGAGTCGCTGAATGTTGCCGCTGCGGCGGCGGTATGTTTTTTCGAACAGCTGCGCCAGGCACTGGATTGAGCCAGCCGGCAGGCCCGGCCTCCGCTTAGAAAGTCCGCATATCCGGCTTGATGTCCTGCAAGATCGTCGCCGCGATTTCTTCGATCGATTTGGTGGTCGACGACATCCAGCGTATCCCTTCGCGCCGCATGATTTTTTCCGCTTCATTCACTTCATAACGGCAATTTGCCAGCGCGGCATATTTGCTGCCCGGACGGCGTTCATTGCGGATTTCCGACAGGCGGTCGGCAGCGATGGTCAGGCCGAAAATCTTTTGCTTGAATGGCAACAGGCCGCTGGGAAGCTTGTCGCGCTCGAAATCCTCGGGGATCAAAGGGTAGTTGGCGGCCTTGACGCCGAACTGCATCGCCAGGTACAGGCTGGTAGGGGTCTTGCCTGAACGGGAGACGCCGACCAGGATGACGTCGGCGTCGGCCAGGTTCTTGTGCGACTGGCCATCGTCATGCGCCAGCGAAAAATTGATGGCTTCGATCCGGTTCTTGTATTCGTCGGTATTGGCTGTGTTATGGCTGCGGCCGATGGTGTGGGTGGACTTGACGCCCAGCTCCCGTTCCAGCGGCTCGACAAAAGTCTGGAACAGGTCCATATGCATGGCCTTGGCCTGCTGGATGACCTTTGACAAGTCGGCCTTGACCAGCGTCGAAAACACGATAGGCAATTTGCCGTCCGCCACGCATGCTTCGTTGATCTTGCGGGTGGCGTCGTAGGCTTTGTCCAGGGTGTCGATGAAGGGCAGGCGCACCTGCTTGAAGCGCAGCTCGAACTGGGTCAGCACCGAATGGCCGAAGGTTTCGGCGGTGATGCCGGTGCCGTCGGAAACAAAGAAGACGGTGCGGTGGGCAGGAACCAGCGGTGCAGGAGCGGCATCTAGCATAATGTTGTCGAAAATAAAGTAAAAAATAAAAAGCAAGGCGTTGCCCGGCAACTGCGGCGGCGCCCGTGGAGCCGCCGAACTTTTAACTGAGCACGGACTCTAGCCTGCTGACGGCTGCGTGCTGCCTTGTGCGCCTGTGAACGCTAAATTGGCATAAAATGGCAGCCAACTGAATATTTGAAGCTACCTGACGAAGAATAACAAAAAGCCAAGGGCGGCGAAGGCAATTGTGAAGATTTCTTATCATCAAACTAGAGGTTGTTATGTCCAATGCAATACAGATGGGTGCTACCCAGGGGGCGGCTTACGTCATCTCCTTTGAAAATCTGCGGATGACGGATGTCGATTCCGTCGGCGGCAAAAACGCATCGCTGGGTGAAATGATCAGCCAGCTGGCCGGCGCCGGAGTTCGGGTGCCGGGCGGATTCGCCACCACGGCGCAGGCATTCCGCGATTTCCTGTCGCACAGCGCCGACGGCGGCCCGGCCTTGGCCGACCGCATCGCCGATCGCCTGGCGACCCTGAACATCGAAGATGTACGGGCATTGGCGCAAGCCGGCGCCGAGATCCGCCAATGGATTGTGGAGACGCCGTTCCAGCCGCGCCTGGAACAGGAAATCCATGCCTTCTACAAACGTTTGGTCGAAGATTCTTCCAGCGAGATGTCGTTCGCCGTGCGTTCGTCGGCGACGGCGGAAGACTTGCCGGACGCCTCGTTCGCCGGCCAGCAGGAAACCTTCCTCAACGTGGTCGGCATTGAAAACGTGCTGGAAGCCATGAAGCACGTGTTCGCCTCGCTGTATAACGACCGCGCCATCTCTTACCGCGTGCACAAAGGCTTTACCCACGCTGAAGTGGCGTTGTCGGCCGGCGTCCAGCGCATGGTCCGTTCCGATGTCGGCGCCGCCGGCGTGATGTTCACCCTGGATACGGAATCCGGCTTCAAGGATGTGGTGTTCATCACTTCCAGCTACGGCCTGGGCGAGACAGTGGTGCAGGGCGCGGTCAATCCCGACGAGTTCTATGTCCACAAGCCGATGCTGGAGCAAGGCAAGCTGCCTATCATCCGCCGCAACATCGGCTCCAAGCTGATCAAGATGGAATTCACCGGCGAAGCCAAGGCCGGCCGTTCGGTCAAGACCGTCGACGTACCTATCGAGCTGCGCAACCGCTATTCGCTCACCGACAATGAAATCGTCGAACTCGCCAAATACGCCACCATCATCGAGAAGCACTACGAGCGCCCGATGGACATCGAATGGGGCAAGGACGGCCGCGACGGCAAGCTGTACATCTTGCAGGCGCGTCCGGAAACCGTGAAGTCGCAGGAAAAAACGACTGACGCCCAGCAGCGTTTCAAACTCAAGGGCACCGGCAGCGTGCTGACCCATGGCCGCGCCATCGGCCAGAAAATCGGCGCCGGTCCGGTGCGCGTGATCCATGACGCTTCCGAAATGGAACGCGTGCAGCCGGGCGACGTGCTGGTGGCCGACATGACCGATCCTAACTGGGAACCGGTGATGAAGCGCGCTTCGGCGATCGTCACCAACCGCGGCGGCCGTACCTGCCACGCTGCGATCATTGCGCGCGAACTGGGCGTGCCGGCGGTGGTCGGCTGCGGCGACGCTACCGATGTGCTGAAAGACGGCACGCTGGTTACCGTATCCTGCGCCGAAGGCGACGAAGGCAAGATCTACGACGGCCTGCTGGAAACCGAAGTCAGCGAAGTGGCGCGCGGCGCATTGCCTGAGCTGCCGCTGAAGATCATGATGAACGTCGGCAATCCGCAGCTGGCGTTCGATTTCCAGTCGATCCCGAACGGCGGCGTCGGCCTGGCGCGCCTGGAATTCATCATCAACAACAACATCGGCGTGCACCCGCGCGCGATCCTGGAATATCCGAACATCGACGCCGACCTGAAGAAGGCGGTGGAATCGGTGGCGCGCGGCCATGCTTCGCCCAAGGCTTTCTACGTCGACAAGCTGGCCGAAGGGATTGCCACCATCGCCGCCGCATTCTGGCCGAAGAAGGTGATCGTGCGCTTGTCCGACTTCAAGTCGAACGAGTACAAGAAGCTGATCGGCGGTTCGCGCTACGAGCCGGATGAAGAAAATCCGATGCTCGGTTTCCGCGGCGCCGCCCGTTACCTGGCGGCCGACTTTGCCGAGGCATTCGAAATGGAATGCCAGGCGATGAAACGGGTGCGCAACGACATGGGCTTGACCAACGTCGAGATCATGGTGCCTTTCGTGCGGACCCTGGGCCAGGCGGAAAAAGTCATCGGCCTGCTCGGCAAGAACGGCCTGGTGCGCGGCGAAAACGATTTGCGCGTGATCATGATGTGCGAAGTGCCGTCGAACGCCATCCTGGCCGAGCAGTTCCTGGATTACTTCGACGGCTTCTCGATCGGCTCCAACGACCTGACCCAGCTGACCCTGGGCCTGGACCGCGACTCCGGCATGGAATTGCTGGCGGCCGATTTCGACGAGCGCGACCCGGCCATCCTGGCTCTGCTGGAGAAGGTCATCGCCACTTGCCTGGCCAAGGGCAAGTATGTCGGTATCTGCGGCCAGGGTCCGTCGGACCATCCTGATTTTGCCGAATGGCTGATGAAGCAGGGCATCGAATCGATTTCCCTGAATCCGGATTCGGTGATCGATACCTGGCAGCAGCTGGCTGCCGCGCAATAAAGGCGATATACGGGACGATGATTCGTCCTGGTTATAAAAAACGCGAGCCCTGTGCTCGCGTTTTTATTTTCAGGGTTGGGTGCCAGCCTGCTTGCCGAGCAAGGCATGCAGGGATTCGGCGACGCGCAGTACCAGACTTTGCCAGTCGCCGGCTTGTTCTTGCCGGAACAGCCTTGCGCTCGGATACCACGGGCTGTCCTCGCGATCCAGCAGCCAGCGCCAGTCAGGCGCCCAGGGCAGGAGGATCCAGACCGGCGCGCCGAGGGCGCCGCTGAGGTGGGCGACGGAGGTGTCGACGCTGATCACCAGGTCCAGGCTGGCGACGATCGCTGCGGTATCGTCGAAACCTGCAATGTCCTGGGCGAGCGGCCACAGCTTGGGTGTCTGCTGCAGGTATGCGCGATCCGATTCCCTGATGTCCTTCTGCACCAGGAAAAAATCCGCGCCCTCCAGCCGCAGCAGCGGTGCAAATTCCTGCAGCGGCATGGAGCGCCTGTGATCGTTGGTATTGCCGGCATTGCCTGAGCCGGCCAGGCCGATCTTCAGTTTGCCGCTGGTGGAGTCCATGCGTTTTGCCCAGCTGCCCTTTTTTCCGGCATCGGCCGTGAAATAAGGGATGGGGGCCGGGATGGTCGCCAGATCGGTCTTGAAGACCAGCGGCAGGCTCATCAGCGGCGTCTGGAAATCGACCGGCGCGAACCCTTCGCCGATGGCGATCACCTGGAAGTTTCCCATGGTCTGGGCGACGGCTTTCAGCGCAGGGTCTACCTCCAGCACTACCTCGGCCCCCAGCGCCGCCACCAGGATAGCGTAGCGGCAAAACTGGATCGTGTCGCCCAGGCCCTGTTCCGACCACAGCAAGATGCGCTTACCGCCGACAGCCTGCTGGCCCAGCCACAGCGGGATTCCGGTATGGCGCTGGACATCCGCATTGCCTTTCTTCCATCGATACTCATAGCTCTGCCAGCCGGCTTCGAACTGCCCCAGCACCAGCTGCGACAGCGATTGATTCGACAGTGCATCCGCATAACCTGCCTGCAGGCTGAGGGCGCGCTGGTAGCTGTCGAGCGCTTGCTGGTGACGGTTCATGCGGCTCAGGGTCAGGCCGTGGTCGCCCCAGGCTTCGGCATTGCCGGGAGCCAGCGCCAGCCCGGTTTCGTTGTCGCTCAGGGATTCGGCGTAGCGTTCCAGCTTGTGCAGGATGACCGCGCGGTCCAGCCAGTAGGCGGCGGTTTTCGGCGCCAGCGCGATGGCGCGGTCGAGGCTGGCAAGCGCATCGGGATAACGTTCCAGCTTGTCCAGAGCCAGGCCCTTTTTGTACCAGCTGTCGGCCATGGCGGGCTGCAGCGCCAGCGCGCGCTCAAAGTGGAGCAACGCATCCTCATGGTGACGCAGTTGGTACAGCAGGGCGCCTTTGTGCGCCCAGCCGTCGGCATGGTCCGGCCATGCGGCCAGCGTCTGTTCGATGCAGGCCAGCGCCTCCTGGCGGCGCTGCAGGCTGAGCAGGGTCACGGCCTTGGCCAGCAGTATCTCGGGTTTGACATAGCCCAATGCAATGATCTGTTCGTAAGCGAGCAGGGCAGCATCGAACTGGCCTGATTCAAACTGCACCCGGGCCAGCTTGTAATGCAGCGATACATTCTTGCCATCCAGGGCCAGCGCTTGCCCGAACAGTTGCGCCGCTTCCTGGCGTTGCCCGGTGGCGGCGCAGATGACGCCGAGCACATGCAGGGCATCGAAGTTTTTCGGCTGAGCCTTCAGGATCTCCTTGAGCGAGCGTTCGGCGTGGCCGGTTTTGCCATTCTGGAAATCCTTGTATGCTTGCTGGATAAGATGGGTCGTGCTCATTTTGTATTCATGTATGGCTGACGGCGGCGTCGGCCCAGGGCAATCTGCGGAAGAGGGGAGCATAGCATTGGATCGGGCAGCCATCAGCTTGGCGGCATGAACGAAATGAAGCGTGAGTTATTGTAACTTCAGTTGTCAGATGGATTACACTGTGTGTTCTACATAACGGAGAGGGTCATATGGCCGGATGGGTGATGTGGATATTGGCGGCTGGTTTGCTGGTGGTGGCGGAATTGTTCACCACGACCTTGTATTTGCTGATGGTGGCGATTGGCCTGGCCGTCGGCGGCGTCGCTGCGCTGCTGGGCTGGGGCGTGGAATGGCAGCTGCTGGTTGCCGCCGTGGTGGCCCTGGTCGCCACGTATTTTCTACGGCGCAGCAAGTTCGGCCGCCGCACCAAGGTCCTGGCGGAGCGCGATCCGAATGTCAACCTGGATATCGGGCAATCGATCACGGTCGGGCAATGGCAGCAGGATGCGGGCACCGGCGGCGGATATACGGCGCGCGTCAAGTACCGGGGCGCGATGTGGGATGTGGAGCTGGCGCCGGCGGCAAATGCGGATGCCGGCCTGTTTTTTATCCGCGAGGTACGCGGCAGCCGGCTGATTGTCGGCGACAGGCCCGACCAGCACTAAGCGAGCTCGACTTCCGCCATAGCGCGGCGGATGACTCTGTCTTCTTCAATTCATAAGGAAAAAAATCATGTTCGGAAGCGTTTCGTTAATCGTGCTGGTGATCGTCATCATATTTATCGCCAAGACGATCAAAGTGGTGCCGCAGCAGCATGCATGGGTGGTGGAGCGCCTGGGCAAATATCATGCGACCCTGGGCCCGGGTTTGAATATTGTGGTGCCGTTCATCGACCGCGTCGCCTACAAGCACATCCTGAAGGAAATCCCGCTGGATGTGCCGCCGCAGGTCTGCATCACGCGCGACAATACGCAATTGCAGGTGGACGGCATCCTGTACTTCCAGATTACCGATGCGATGCGCGCATCCTACGGTTCTTCCAACTACATCGCCGCCATCACGCAGCTGGCGCAGACCACCTTGCGTTCGGTCATCGGCAAGATGGAGCTGGACAAGACATTCGAAGAGCGCGACCACATCAACACCACCATCGTCAGCGCCATCGACGAATCCGCCGCCAACTGGGGCGTGAAGGTGCTGCGCTATGAAATCAAGGACCTGACGCCGCCCAAGGAAATCCTGCATGCGATGCAGGCGCAGATTACCGCGGAACGTGAGAAGCGGGCGCTGATCGCCGCATCGGAAGGCCGCAAGCAGGAACAGATCAATATTGCGACCGGTGAACGCGAAGCGTCGATTGCCAAGTCCGAAGGTGAAAAGCAGGCGTCCATCAACCGTGCCCAGGGCCAGGCCGCAGCGATCCTGTCGATCGCCGAAGCCAGCGCTGAAGCGATCCGCAAGACTGCGGCGGCGATCCAGTCGCCAGGCGGTTCGGATGCCGTGAACCTGAAAGTGGCCGAGCAATATGTGGCGGCGTTCGGGCAACTGGCGAAGACCAATAACTCGATCATCGTGCCGGCCAACCTGGGCGACATCAGCGGCTTGATCGCCACTGCCTTGCAAGTGGTCAAATCCCAGACCAAGTCTTGATCGGCAAATAGAAAAAGGCGGGCCGGCGGAATTCAGGTTCCGCCGGCCCGCCTTTTTTGTTGGCGTCGCTTCAACGCCGGTGCTGTTTCATCGCAGCCTGGACTTCCCGCTCACCATCGCGCTGCCGTTCGGTGTCGCGCTTGTCGTGCTGCTTTTTGCCCTTGGCCAGGCCGATTTCGCACTTGATGCGGCCGCGCAGGTAGTGCAGGTTGATCGGCACCAGCGTATAACCGGAACGTTCGACCTTGATGATCAGTTTCCTGATTTCCTCGGCGTGCAGCAGCAGCTTGCGGGTGCGCACGGCTTCCGGATGGACGTGGCTGGAGGCGCTGAGCAGGGCGCTGATGTGGGCGCCGAACAGGTAGATTTCGCCATTGCGGATGATGACGTAGGATTCTTTCAGGTTGGCGCGTCCGGCGCGGATGGACTTCACTTCCCAGCCATGCAGCTCCATGCCGGCCTCGAAACGCTCTTCGATGAAGTAGTCGTGGAAGACTTTTTTGTTGTCAATAATGCTCATGTATTAGGAAAATCGCGCAGGTCGGTTAAAATTTCAAGTTGTGATTCTATCAAACGGTTGATATTCAATGGCAGTAGTGCATAAAACGGTTCTTTTGGGATATAGCGCTGAGCAGATGTTTGCGCTGGTCGACCGGGTCGAAGACTACCCGCAATTCCTGCCGTGGTGCGGCGGGGTGGACGTGCGTGAACGCGATGCCGGCAAGCTGGTGGCGACCCTGAATATACATTATCACGGTATCAAGCAATCGTTTACAACCGAAAACACCAACTCGCCGCCCAGCAACATGCAGATGCGGCTGGTGGAGGGACCTTTCAAGCACCTCGACGGCAACTGGAGCTTCAAGGCATTGCGGGCCGACGCCTGCAAGATCGAATTCGACCTGCACTATGAATTCTCCAACCGCATCCTGGAAAAGCTGATCGGCCCGGTATTCAGCATGATCGCCAACAGTTTCGTCGATTCCTTCTGCAAGCGCGCCGACGCGGTATATGGCCACCATGGTTGAGAAGGCGTCCGGCGCGGCGTTGATACGGATACAGGTCTGCTACGCCAGCCCCGGCGTGCAGGCCCTGAAGCAGCTGTCGGTGCCCGCCGGGACGCTGCTGCACGACGGCATCAAGCGCAGCGGCCTGCTGGAAGAAGTGCGCGAAATCGACCTCAGCTGCTGGCGGGTCGGCATCTACGGCAAGCTGAAGACGCTGGATACGGTGTTGCGCGACCAGGACCGGATTGAAATCTACCGTCCGCTGATTGCCGATCCGATGGAGTCGCGCCGCAAGCGCGCTGACAAAAAAGCCCGCTGAATCGCGGGCTGTTGCGGTTTCCTACCTTATCCTTATTGGCATTCGTTCAAGACTTCTCGATTCTGTGCGTTTTGCTGCGCCCGCTGCTGATCGTTCATGTATGTGCGCTGACCGCTGGCGTCGGTCTGGGTAATCCTCATGCCGGAATCCAGCGCGCGCTGGTTGGCGCGGGCGTGAGCGCAGTTCTCGGCCTTGTTGGAGGCCAGTTTGGCTTCCTGTTCGGCTTTCTTGGCCTTCTCAGCCTGCTCAGCCTTCCGTTTCTGGAATGCGGCATTCTGTTCAGCAATGGTCGGCGGCGCTTTCGCTTCCGGCTTGCTGTCGGCGCCGGCATCGGCGGCAGCGGCGGTTCCGGTTTCTTCCGTAGTGCCGCGCGGCAGGCTCTGGCCCGGTGTTTTCAGGATGCGCTTGTTCGGCACCGAGGAGGGCGGCGGCAAGTCTGAATACTGTTTCACGCCTTTTTCGTCCAGCCACACGAATTGCGCCAGGGCGGAAGTCGCGAAGCTGAGCAGGACCAGCGCTGCGGTGGCGGAAAAGGCGTGTTTCAGGCGGATTGCATTCATTGCTGTTCCTTGAGGCGATAGAAGTAGATTGAGCGCAGATTTCGCCATGTTTCACTAGCCGTGTCAATTGATCGATAGTGCTTTGTGGAAATATTCTCCCGGTTGTGGCTAAAATTGCGCAACGTTAGGCGAGTTGTCCGGTTTTCTGTATAATTCGCTTTTGCGCCTATAGGAAAAACTATGCGTCTACTTCAGAAAGCACTCACGTTCGATGACGTGCTGTTAGTCCCCGCTTATTCGGACGTCCTCCCCAAAGACACCACCCTCAAAACACGCCTGACCCGCAATATCGATATCAACATTCCGTTGCTGTCGGCTGCGATGGACACCGTGACCGAAGCGCGCCTGGCGATCGCCATGGCGCAAGAGGGCGGCATCGGCATCATCCACAAGAACCTGACTGCGCAGGAGCAGGCGCGCGAAGTATCCAAGGTCAAGCGTTTCGAATCCGGCGTGGTGCGCGACCCGATCACGATTCCGCCGAACATGCGCATCCGTGAAGTGATCGCCTTGTCGGAACAGCATGGCATCAGCGGTTTCCCGGTAGTCGACGGCAATCGCCTGGTCGGCATCATCACCAACCGCGACCTGCGTTTTGAAGAAGAGCTGGATGCGGAAGTCAGCGCCAAGATGACGCCGCGCGAGAAGCTGGTCTACGTCAAGGACGGCGCCGACCTGTCGGAAGCCAAGCGCCTGATGAACAAGCACCGCCTGGAACGCGTGATGGTGGTCAACGACGCTTTCGAGCTGCGCGGCCTGATCACGGTCAAGGATATCCAGAAATCGACGTCGCACCCGCTGGCTTCCAAGGATGGCCAGGGCAAGCTGCGGGTTGGCGCCGCGGTCGGCGTCGGCGCCGATAACGAAGAACGCATCGAACTGCTGGTAAAGGCAGGCGTCGACGTCATCGTGGTCGATACCGCGCACGGCCACTCCAAGGGCGTGCTGGACCGTGTCAAATGGGTCAAGCAGAATTTCCCGCAGGTGGAAGTCATCGGCGGCAATATCGCTACCGCAGCCGCCGCCAAGGCGCTGGCTGACCATGGCGCCGACGGCGTCAAGGTCGGCATCGGTCCTGGCTCGATCTGCACCACGCGTATCGTGGCTGGCGTCGGCGTGCCGCAGATTTCCGCCATCGCCAATGTGGCGCAGGCGCTCAAGGGCACAGGCATTCCATGCATCGCCGACGGCGGCATCCGTTTTTCGGGCGACATCGCCAAGGCGCTGGCCGCCGGCGCATCGACCGTGATGATGGGCAGCATGTTTGCCGGTACCGAAGAAGCGCCGGGCGAAGTGATCCTGTTCCAGGGCCGCAGCTACAAGTCGTATCGCGGCATGGGCAGCCTGGGCGCGATGTCGGATGGTTCGGCCGACCGCTACTTCCAGGACTCGGCCAACAAGGCTGACAAGTTCGTACCGGAAGGCATTGAAGGCCGGGTGCCGTACAAGGGCAGCGTCCTGACCATCCTGTACCAGCTGATCGGCGGCGTGCGTTCTTCCATGGGCTACTGCGGCTGTGCGACTATCGACGAACTGCGCGAAAAGGCCGAGTTCGTGGAAATCACTTCAGCCGGCATGCGCGAGTCGCATGTCCATGACGTCCAGATTACCAAGGAAGCGCCTAACTATCGCACCGACTGATAGTTGGATTTGCACCTTGACCTAGTCCAGGAACGCGCCACCTGCGGGAGTACCGCCGGTGGCGCGTGCAGTTTAAAGATTCTCATTTTTTGCTAAATCAGCTACCAGGCATCCACCATGCACTCAAAAATCCTCATCCTCGATTTCGGCTCCCAGGTTACCCAACTGATCGCACGGCGCGTGCGCGAAGCTGGTGTATTTTCCGAGGTTTATCCCTACGACGTGTCCGACGAATTCGTCCGCAACTACGGCGCTTCGGGCGTGATCCTGTCGGGCGGCCCGAATAGCGTCACCGACGGCGACACGCCGCGCGCGCCGCAAGCGGTGTTCGAGCTGGGCGTGCCGGTATTCGGCATCTGCTACGGCATGCAAACCATGGCCGAGCAGCTGGGAGGCAAGGTCGAGATGGGCAAGGTGCGCGAATTCGGCTACGCCGAAGTGCGCGCGCGCGGCCATACCGCGCTGCTGAAAGACATCAGCGATTTCGTGACGCCGGATTCGCATGAGATGCTGAAGGTCTGGATGAGCCACGGCGACAAGGTCAACGCCATGCCGCCCGGCTTCAAGCTGATGGCCTCGACCCCCAACTGCCCGATCGCCGGCATGGCGGACGACGAGCGCCGATTCTATGCAGTGCAATTCCATCCTGAAGTCACCCACACGGTGCAGGGTGAAGCCATCCTGACCCGTTTTGTGATCGATATCTGCGGCTGCAAGCCGGACTGGAACATGCCGGACTACATCGCCGAAGCGGTCGAATCGATCCGCAAGCAGGTCGGTAGCGACGAAGTGATCCTGGGCCTGTCCGGCGGCGTCGACAGCAGCGTCGCCGCCGCACTGATCCACCGTGCCATCGGCGACCAGCTGACCTGCGTCTTCGTCGACCACGGCCTGCTGCGCCTGGACGAAGGCAAGATGGTGATGGAGATGTTCGCCCAGAACCTCGGCGTCAAGGTGATCCATGTCGACGCCACCGCGCAGTTCATGGGCCACCTGGCGGGCGTTACCGATCCGGAAGCCAAGCGCAAGATCATCGGCCGCGAATTCGTCGAAGTGTTCCAGGTCGAATCGGCCAAGCTGAAGAATGCAAAATGGCTGGCGCAAGGCACGATCTACCCGGACGTCATCGAAAGCGCGGGCAAGGGCAAGAACGCCGCGCACACCATCAAGAGCCACCACAATGTCGGCGGCCTGCCGGAAACCCTGAACCTGCAATTGCTGGAACCGCTGCGCGAACTGTTCAAGGATGAAGTACGCAAGCTGGGCGTCGCGCTTGGCTTGCCGCATGCGATGGTGTACCGCCATCCGTTCCCGGGCCCGGGCCTGGGCGTGCGCATCCTGGGCGAAGTCAAGAAAGAATTCGCCGACCTGCTGCGCCGCGCCGACGCCATCTTCATCGAAGAGCTGCGCAACACCAAGGACGACCAGGACGAAACCTGGTACGACAAGACCAGCCAGGCGTTTGCGGTTTTCCTGCCGGTCAAGTCGGTCGGCGTGATGGGCGACGGCCGTACCTATGAATACGTGGTGGCCTTGCGTGCGGTGCAGACCCAGGATTTCATGACTGCGCATTGGGCGCATTTGCCGCACGAGTTGCTGGGGCGGGTGTCCAATCGCATCATCAATGAAGTACGCGGGATCAATCGCGTGGTTTATGATATTTCAGGCAAACCGCCTGCGACTATCGAGTGGGAGTGAGGGGAAGGATTTTTCTCATATAAATCAATAACTTAGAAAATCTCTCAAAAATAGTTAACGAGAATGTGGTTTCTCTAAGTTGTTGATTTTAAAGGTATTGAGAATTGGTTTTTGCTCTAATGCCGCTTCCAAGGTGGTGAATCTGACGGTAAAACTGACGGGGCGCATGAGGCCTTTCCGTTGGACCTTTTTCGTGCTTCTACAGCAATACCGTCTGTGACGGTAATATTTATGCGCATTAGCTAAGCCCCATGCAGGTTCGCAGGGATATGGGGGTCTTGTGATAGGTGACGGCAATCGGCCGTCTCAATCAGGAGATCAATCCCATGCTCACAGATTTTGCCTTGCGTAACCTCAAACCTCGCGCGACCCCGTACAAAGCCACGGATCGCGATGGCATGTATGCTGCCATTTCGCCGAAAGGCACTATTTCCTTTAGGTACGACTACAGGATCAATGGCCGGCGTGAAACGCTGACCATCGGTCGCTATGGCTTCGGTGGAATCTCACTCGCCGAAGCTCGTGAAAGGCTGCGGAATGCTAGACGGCTCCTGGGTGAGGGGACTTCACCAGCATTACAGAAGCAGCGGGAGAAGGCTCGTGGACCCGAAACTCAGACTTTCAGCGATCATGCTACCCGGTGGCTTTATGGAGCCACCATGGCTGAGTCGACGCGATCGATGCGAAAAAGCGTACTGGATCGTGACATCCTGCCCGCTTTCAAAAAACGTTTTCTTTGTGAGATTCACGGTGAGGATCTGCGCGCACTATGCATGCGCGTGAAAGCACGCGGTGCTCCCGCAACTGCCGTTCAAATTCGCGACATCGTGAAGCAGATCTATGGTTACGCGAATTTGCACGGAGAGAAAGTAGTAAACCCCGCCGACAGCGTAGATGCGGCTTCCATTGCGACTTTCTTGCCAAAGGATCGAGCCTTGTCTCCGCTGGAAATTCATCTGATGTCCAAGCAACTGGAGTCTGTGTCTACCTATCCGACCATTCGATTGGCGCTGCGCATGATCTTGCTGACGCTGGTGCGCAAGAGCGAACTGATAGAGGCGACTTGGGACGAGATTAATTTTGAGAATGCGATCTGGACGATTCCAAAACAGCGTATGAAGGGGCGTAAGCCTCATGTGATCTATCTGTCGCGACAAGCGCTAGACATCTTCATGGCACTGCGCACTTGTGCCGCAGGATCTAAGTTCGTGCTGCCGTCGCGTTACGATGCTGATCGATGCATGTCACGTGCAACTCTGAACAGGGTCACGCAAATTGTTGTAGAACGAGCCAAGACAGCGGGCGTACCGTTGGGGCCGTTCACTGTCCACGACCTACGCCGCACTGGTTCAACACTCTTGAATGAAGCCGGCTTCAACCGCGACTGGATTGAAAAGTGCTTGGCTCACGAGGAGGGGCGTTCTTCGCGGTCGATCTACAACAAGGCCGAGTACGCTGAGCAGCGGCGCCATATGTTGCAGGAGTGGGCAGACATGGTGGACGCCTGGATTGTGAAGCAGGTTTATGTGCCGAAGCTGCTGCCGGATAGCGACAGACATGAAAGGTGTGACATATAAATTGGTCTTTTTTGGATAAATTGCCCAATATATGTGTGAATTTTGCCGTTGGAATAAATTTTTCCGATCAAAATTACATATAAAATAGGCAAAATAGCCTGATTCGACTAATATATGTGTCATGTCTAAATCTACGCTTCCCATCTTTCCTTCGGTTCTTAAGCAGCTAGCCGCGCTCGGCGAGCGGCTGCGGTTAGCCCGTGCACGCCGGGGGTTGCAGACAGAATTGTTTGCCGAGCGGGTTGGGATATCGCGAGAGACGTTGCGGCGGATGGAGAAGGGAGATTCGACCATTGCCATCGGAACCTACCTGCGAGCGCTACGGGTGCTGGGTCTGGACAAAGATATTGACCAATTGGCCGCGGATGATGAGCTGGGTCGCAAGTTACAGGACCTTGCGCTTACAGGTGCTCGCAAGCGGGATGCTGCAAGTGGCAAAGGGAGTTGATGTCGTGACACAGGACAAACGACAAACCTGGGAAGTCCATCTCGATGCGCCGGAGCTGGGCGGCATGCATCGTGTCGGTACGTTGTATCGGCATGACATGCGCACTGATCTGGCCGCGTCCTTCGCGTACGACGAGGGTTGGCTGAATTCGGGCTTGGCCTTCATGCTGGACCCGCGTCTGGAATTGTGGCGAGGCGAGCAGCACCCACCGGCCGATTTTCCCGCTTTCGGGGTGTTCATGGACTCGGCGCCGGATCGCTGGGGCAGGGTGCTGATGGAGCGCCGCGAAGCGGCTGCAGCGAGTCGGGAAGAACGTCGGATGCGCAATCTGCGGGAGATCGATTTTCTGCTGGGCGTGTACGACCAGACCCGCATGGGCGCGTTGCGCTTCCGGAACGTTCAAGGAGGACCGTTTCTTGACGACAGCGCATATGCAGCGCCGCCTGTGACAGATCTGCGAGAACTGGCCTACATCAGTCAGCGGGTCGAAGAACCTGGAGTAGAGAATCTGCCGGAATACGAGCGCTGGCTTGCAATGCTGGTGGCGCCAGGCTCTTCGCTGGGCGGAGCACGGCCCAAGGCCAACTTCACCGATATCGAAGGGGGACTGTGGATTGCCAAGTTCCCGGCACGCGATGACCGCTATGACGTCGGCGCCTGGGAGTTCGTAGTGCATGAACTGGCGCAGCGTGCCGGCATTCAGGTACCGCTCGCGCGCATGGAGGCATTGAGCGACAGATATCGCACCTTTTGCGTCAGCCGGTTCGATCGCTTGGATGGGGGGCGGCGCATGTACGCCTCGGCCATGACCCTGCTGGAACGGCGTGATGGCCAGGAAGGTGCCAGTTATCTGGATCTGGCCGAATTCATCAGCGACCAAGGCGCGCGCGGTCATGTGGCTGATGACTTGGCCCAACTGTTTCGCCGGGTGCTGTTCAATATCCTGGTCGGTAACCGTGACGACCACCTGCGCAATCATGGGTTCATCCGCGAAGAGTCAGGCTGGAGGCTTGCGCCGGCATTCGACATGAATCCCAGCCTGACTAAGCAAGAGCATGCGCTCGCGGTGGATGAGCGGAGTGCTGTACCCGATATTGCCCTAGCGATGGAGACATCCGAGCTTTATCGTTTGAGTAAGGTGCAGGCCCTAGCCATACTGCAGGAGTTGCGCGATGCCATGGCGGGCTGGCGGGATGTCGCACAACGCTGTGGTCTGTCGGGTGTGGAAGTGGCCAGGATGGAGAGCGTAATCCAAGATGCGCCTTTGCCATAAAGGGAGTGGTAGCGACAGGCTTTCGCGAGAGTCGAACGTGGAGCTCCCTAAATGAATATGTTTTGGCATGCGTGGCATGCCAAGTCGAGAACTAATGCCGAAAGAGTGTCGCATTGGTGCTCATCTTCTGCTGTGGAAAGAATTAATGGCTCTTAAGAAATCTGAACTGTACTCATCGCTATGGCAGAGCTGTGACGCTCTGCGCGGCGGCATGGACGCCAGCCAGTACAAAGACTACGTACTCGTATTGTTGTTCATAAAGTATGTTAGCGACAAGTACGCTGGCAAGCCTTTCCAGCCGCTCACCATACCGCCGGGTGCCAGTTTTACTGACATGGTGAAGCTCAAGGGCAAGACGGACATCGGCGATCAAATCAACAAGAAGATCATTGCGCCGCTGGTAGCGGCCAATGCGCAGCTTTCCCTGTCCGACTTCCCGGACTTCAACGACGCCACAAAGCTCGGCACCGGCAAGGAGTTGGTGGGCAGGCTCACCGATCTAGTGGCCATCTTCGAGAGCAAGGCACTGGACTTCTCGAAGAACCGTGCCGACGGCGACGATATTCTCGGGGATGCTTACGAATACCTGATGCAGCATTTCGCCACCGAGAGTGGCAAGAGCAAGGGCCAGTTCTACACACCGGCTGAAGTCAGTCGTGTGATTGCCGACGTGTTGGCGATTGGCGATGCCAAGACAAGTCACGAAACGACTGTGTACGATCCGACCTGCGGCTCGGGCTCGTTGCTGCTCAAGGTGGCTGATGCGGCGCACAGCAAGCTCGCACTCTACGGTCAGGAGAAGGACTCCGCCACCAGCGGCTTGGCGCGCATGAATATGATCCTGCACGACAACCCTACGGCAGAGATCGAGCAGGGCAACACGTTGGCTGACCCCAAATTCCGTGAAGGCAAGGCGGGCAACGAGAGCCTCAAGGTCTTCGACTACGTAGTGGCCAATCCGCCATTCTCAGATAAGCGCTGGAGCACTGGCATTGACCCGCTGCACGACGTATGGCAGCGCTTCGACGCCTTCGGCGTGCCGCCCACTAAGCAGGGCGACTACGCCTACCTGCTGCACATCGTGCGCTCGCTCAAGAGTACCGGCCGGGGTGCCTGCATCCTGCCGCACGGCGTGCTGTTTCGTGGCAATGCCGAGGCCGATATCCGTCGCGCATTGATCCGTAAGGGCTACATCGAGGCCGTCATCGGTCTGCCGGCCAACCTGTTCTATGGCACCGGCATTCCTGCATGTATTGTCGTCATCGACAAGTCGCGCGCTGCTAAGCGCGTAGCCGCAGGTACAGGCATCTTCATGATAGACGCCAATCAGGGCTTCATGAAGGACGGTCCCAAGAACCGCCTGCGCGAACGCGACCTACATCGCATTGTCGATGCCTTCCAGCGTCGCCAGGCCGTACCGCGCTATGCCCGCCAGGTCAGTCTGGAAGAGATCGAGAAGAACGAACACAACCTTAATCTGTCACGCTACATCGATAGCCAAGTACCCGAAGACCGACAGGACATCGAAGGCCACCTGCGCGGCGGCATTCCCGAGGCCGATGTGACTGCGCCTAATAGTCTAGTTAGTCGCTACTGGGCCGTTTGTCCGCAGCTAGAGTGTGCCTTGTTCAAGCCTAACCGCCCCGGCTATCTGGATCTGGCCGTGGACAAGATAGCCATCAAGTCCACCATCCATAATCATCCCGAATTCGTTAACTTCATTGCGAAGATGAATGTGCACTTCGCCTCGTGGCGAAAAAAACAGGCAAAAACGCTCAAGACACTGCGCTCCGGCTGCAAGCCAAAACAAGTGATCACCGAACTCTCAGAAAGCTTGCTCGCGCACTACCAGGGCCAGCCGCTGATCGATGCCTATGCCGTCTACCAGCATTTGATGGATTATTGGGCGCAGACGATGCAGGACGACTGCTACCTTATTGCCGCCGACGGCTGGAAAGCCCAAACCTACCGCGTTATAGAGACCGACAAGAAGGGGCAGCAGAAGGACAAGGGCTGGGCCTGCGACTTGGTGCCCAAGCCGCTGGTCGTGGCGCGTTATTTCGCCAAGGAGCAGGTTGCGCTCGATGCCCTTCAAGCTGAACTGGAGGGTGTAAGTGCCAAACTCGCTGAACTGGAAGAAGAACACAGCGTCGAGGACGCGGCCTTTGGCGGATTCGACAAGATCAACGCTGTGGCGGTGAAGGATCGCCTGCGTGAAATCGAAGACGAACTGAAGGTCGAAATCAAGGCGGCCAAGCGCGGAAAACGTGGCGTCACAGCGGCCAACGAACCCGACGACGCCATCAGTGAAGAGCTGCGCGTGCTGTTGGGCTGGCTGAAGCTGGCTGCCGAAGAGTCGGCGCTGAAGAAACGGGTGAAGGAGACCGATGCCGCACTGGATGCGGCGGCCTATGCCCAATATCCCAAGCTCAGCGAAGCGGAAGTGCAGGCGCTAGTAGTTGATGATAAATGGCTCGCCACGTTGGACGCAGCTGTGCATGGCGAGATGGATCGGTTGAGCCAGCAGCTGACGGCGCGGGTGAAGGAGCTGGGGGAGCGGTATGAAGCGCCATTGCCGCAGCTAAATGAGCGAGTGGCGGAACTGGAAGCGCAAGTGAGCCGGCATCTGGAGAACATGGGGTTCGCATGGAAGTGAGAGAGCCCAACGCAGCCCACAACGTATCGATGGGCTTCAAGCAGACTGAGGTTGGAGTGATTCCGGTCGATTGGGCAGTTAAGCCTGCCAAGGAGATAAGTGACCCGGTAAGGGGCGGCTCTCCCCGACCCGCCGGTGATCTACGGTTTTTCAACGGAGATTTTGTACCGTGGCTGACCGTGGCCTCATTGACGAATGTGCCTCAATCGCAGCTTGTTATCGCCGAGACCGCAACTTCACTTACCGAGGAAGGAGCGAACTACAGTCGCACGCTTCAGCCTGGCACGCTGATCATTGCGAACAGCGGGGCTACGCTTGGTATTGCGAAGATTCTTGGCATAAAGTGCTGCGCGAATGACGGCATTGCCGCTCTATTGCGCATCGACAAGAATATTTGCCCTGAGTACTTGGCGCATTTTATCAATACTCAGACAAAGATGCTCCGGGAGGTGGTTGCTACCGGAAACGGACAACCGAACTTGAACACAGGATTGATCGGTGAACTCAAGTTTCCGCTACCGCCGACCCTCGATGAGCAGCAAGCCATAGCCCAAGCGTTCTCTGATACGGATGTCCTAATCGAATCCCTGTCGCTACTTCTGACCAAGAAGCGACAGCTCAAACAAGGCGCTATGCAGGAACTGCTTACAGGCAAGAAGCGCCTGCCAGGGTTCCAAACTCCCTGGAAGCGGGGAGCCCTCGGTAACCTTCTGTCGGTTCGACATGGACGCAGTCAGAAATTAGTCGAATTTGAATCCGGTGAGTACCCGATACTGGCTTCAGGTGGCCAAATTGGCTGGGCGAGTCAATCTTTATATGACAAGCCTTCGGTGCTGATCGGTCGAAAAGGAACGATCGATAAGCCGCAATACATGGAAACTCCTTTCTGGTCCGTAGATACATTGTTCTATACGGAGGTTCATCATCCAAACGTCGCAAAGTTCTTGTTCTACAGATTTTGTTTGATTGACTGGATGCGCCATAATGAGGCGTCCGGCGTGCCTAGCCTAAGCGCTAAGGTCATTGAGTCGATGGAAATTGATCACCCGGAGCAAGATGAGCAGCAGGCGATTGCTAATGTACTTTCCGACATAGATGCTGAGATCGATGATGTCGAGGCTCGGCTCGAGAAAGTGCAGCATATCAAGCAAGGGATGATGCAAGAGCTGCTGACCGGTCGCATTCGTCTGCCGCAAGTCTCTTCCAACGTTATCCCGCTGCTGATCAAGTCTGCCGCAGTTAATCCCCCATCATCCCAGTCCGCCCACAACTGGCAGATCAACGAAGCCGTGGTCATAGGCGTACTGGCCCAACGCTTTGGTAATGAGAAATTTCCGCTGCCTCGCAAGCGCCGTGTGAAACTGATGTATCTGCTGCATCGCCACGCAGAAGGCCGCGCCGAGGGCTACCTGAAGAAAGCCGCCGGCCCCTACGACCCGAACACCAAGTACAAGGGGCCGGAGGCAATTGCGCTGAAGAACGGTTACGTGCAGGCGCTGCGCAACGACAAGTACGAGGGCTTTGTCGCAGGTGACAAGATCGAGCAGGCACAGCGCTACTTCGAGCAATGGTACGGCACAGCCGCGTTGGAGTGGTTAGAGCAGTTCCACTATCGCAAGACCGACGACCTGGAATTGCTGGCGACGGTGGACATGGCGATGGTAGACATAGCAGCGTCACGCGAGCCGGTCGACGTGGCAGGCATTAAGAGCGTCATCGCTGCGCATCCGGAATGGGTACCCAAGCTATCGCGCGCATTGTTTTCAGACGAGCACATCGCCCGTGCCATCACTGAGTGCCAAGCGTTGTTCAACGGTTGACCCCAGACGTTACCAAAATAGGAGTGCAGCCATGGCATCGATTGGACAAGCGGAACGTACTACGCAGAACCGTGTGGTGACGTTGTTTCGGGATGAGCTGGGCTGGCGCTACCTTGGTGACTGGTCGGACCGCGAAGGCAACGCCAGCATCGAGGAAAGCCTGCTTTCGCCTTGGCTGCAGAGACGCGGTGCAACGCCGGCACAGATCAGCGCCGCGCTGCTGCGCCTGTACACCGAGGCTGGTAACCACCATCGCACGCTGTATGCGAACAATCAGGCAGTGTACGGCTTACTGCGCTACGGAGTGGCGGTCAAGACCGCCACCGGTACGCGGACCGAGACGGTGCAACTGATTGACTGGGAACACCCGGAAGCGAACGACTTTGCCATCGCCGAGGAAGTGACGCTCAAGGGCGACCGCACGCGCCGGCCCGATTTGGTTCTGTACGTCAACGGCATCGCAATCGGTGTGGTCGAGCTGAAGAACAGCCGCGTGTCGGTGGGTGACGGCATCCGCCAGTGCCTGTCGAACCAGCAGCCGATGTTCCATGAAGCGTTCTTTAGCACGGTCCAGTTTGTTTTTGCGGGCAATGATTCCGAAGGCTTGCGTTACGGCACAGTAGACACACCGGAGAAGATGTTCCTGAAGTGGAAGGAAGACGAAGCCGACGACAGCCGCTTCAAGCTGGACAAGTACCTGTTGAAGCTGTGCGGCAAGGCGCGGTTGCTCGAGCTGATGCACGACTTTGTGCTGTTCGACGCTGGTCGAAAGAAACTGCCGCGCGTTCACCAGTACTTCGGAATCAAGGCGGCGCAAGCGCATGTGCGGGAACGCAAGGGCGGCATCCTCTGGCACACACAAGGCAGCGGCAAGAGCATCGTAATGGTGTTGCTGGCGCGTTGGATTCTGGAGTACCGGCCGCAGGCGCGAGTAGTGATCGTCACCGACCGGGACGAACTGGACAAGCAGATCCAGCGAGTGTTCACCGATGCTGGCGAGAAGCTGCACCGCAGTCGTAGCGGACGCGACCTGATGACGCAGCTGGCGCAACCCGCGCCGCGCCTGCTGTGTTCGCTGGTACATAAGTTCGGTATGGAGGCTCGCGGGCGTGACAAGCGTGAGTTCGAGGCCTTCATCCAGGAACTGGAGGCACAGCCCGCAGCGGCGGTCGGCGAGCTGTTCGTGTTCGTGGACGAATGCCATCGTACCCAGAGCGGTCGGCTGCACCGAGTGATGAAGGCACTGATGCCCGAGGCGGTGTTCATCGGCTTCACCGGCACACCGCTTCTCAAGGCTGACAAGCAGTCCAGCCTGGAAGTGTTTGGTGGCTACATTCACACCTATAAATTCAGCGAGGCGGTGGAAGACGAAGTGGTGCTCGATCTGGTGTACGAGGCGCGCGACATAGATCAGCGGCTGGGGTCGCCCGCGAAGATTGACGCCTGGTTTGAAGCAGCAACTGAAGACCTGAATCCCTGGCAGAAGAACGAGCTCAAAGCCAAGTGGGGAACGATGCAGCAGGTGCTGAGCTCGCGCTCGCGTATGCAGCGCGTAGTTGACGACATCAAGTTCGACTTCAGCGTTACCAAGTTCGGAAAGCCCCGGCTGTCGAGCGGGCGTGGCAACGCCATCTTGGTAGCTTCGAGTATCTACGAGGCTTGTAAATATTTCACGCTGTTCAATGCGACCGGCACAGGATTCAGGGGCAAATGCGCTATCGTCACCTCGTACAACCCGCTTGCCAAGGATGTGACCACCGAAGAAGTGGGTGCCAACACCGAAAGTGACAAGCAGTTCATTTTCAACACCTATACCGAACTGTTGAAGGGCGTTGAGGCCAAACCCGGTATGAGCGCCACTGAGACCTACGAAGAATGGGCCAAGGCCCTATTCTCCAAGGAGCCGGCAAACATGAAGTTGCTGGTGGTGGTGGACAAGCTGCTCACCGGCTTCGACGCGCCACCGTGCAGTTATCTCTACATCGACAAGTCCATGCAGGACCATGGTCTGTTCCAGGCCATCTGTCGTACCAACCGGTTGGATGGTGAAGATAAGGAGTTCGGCTACATCGTGGACTACAAGGACTTGTTCAAGAAGGTCGAGAAGGCCATCGCCGTCTACACCTCGGAACTGGACGACAGTTCTGGCGGTGCCGATCCCGAGGTGATGATGAAGTCCCGACTGGATACCGGTCGCAAGCGACTGGACGACGCGGTGGAAGCCTTGGCCCTGTTGTGCGAGCCGGTAGTGGCGCCGCGGGGGGAACTGGAACACATCCGCTATTTTTGCGGTAATACCGAGATTGCCGCCGACCTAGCCGCGCACGAACCACAGCGAGTGATGATCTACAAGGGCGTGGTAGCGCTGCTGCGCGCCTGGGCGAACGTGTCCGATGAATTAGAGGCCGCCGGCTATTCCGATGCCGATGGTGTTCGTCTGCGCGGAGTACTGGACCACTACGTGAAGTTGCGCGAGATCGTGCGTAAGGCCAGTGGCGAGACGCTGGATCTAAAGCCCTATGAGGCTGACATGCGGCACCTGATTGACACGTACATCGAGGCTGAGGAGCCGCGGCAGATTTCACCATTCGAAGGCGTGGGCCTGTTAGACCTGATCGTGAAAACCGGGATCGCTGACGCCATTGCCGCCAAGCTGGGCGAACTGGATGGCAACCGCGATGCGATTGCCGAGACGATCGAGAACAACGTGCGTAGCAAGATTGTCAAAGAGCACCTGAATGATCCGGCGTTCTACGAACGTATGTCTGCTCTGCTCGGCAGCATTATCAAGCAGCGCAAGGAGCGTGCTGAGGAATACGAGCAGTACCTTCAGCGCATTGCACAGCTGGTACAGCAAGTGGAGGCGGGTAGGGAGGAAGACGCGCCCATCGAACTGACGACGCCGGGGCGGCGGGCGTTGTACAACAACCTGCAACCTTGGCTGGCGGCCAGGCCGGTGCATCATGTGGCCGAGACGGCGGCGCCCTACGGAGCCGGGACCTCTAATCCCGTGTTGGCGCTGGCATTGCACATCGATCAGACCGTCAAGACGGTGCGACCTGATGGATGGAGAGGAAATCCCGCCAAGGAGAATACGATCAAGGCAGCGCTGTTTGCGTTGCTGCTGGATGCTGAGCAGGTCGAGGGCATCTTCCTGATCATCAAAGCCCAGAGTGAGTACTGATGCCGTCCCGCATCACCCTGGGGGCTATCGAGGCGGACGTGGTGTTCAAGGACATCCGCAATGTGCACTTGACTGTGTTGCCGCCTAAAGGGCGGGTGCGTATCTCTGCGCCACGACACATGGAGCTCGACACCGTCCGCGTTTTCGCCTTGTCCAAGCTCGCGTGGATCAAGACCCAGCGCGAAAAAATGACTGGTCAGGAGCGCGAGGCCACGCGCGAATATCTGGAGCGAGAGAGCCACTACGTTTGGGGGCGTCGCTATCTGTTGAAGCTGGTCGAGGTGGATGCCGCCCCATCAGTCGAGCTTCGTCATCGAACGTTGGTGCTCGCCATACGGCCGAACGCCGATGCCGTTGCCAAGGATGCTTTGCTCGCTCGTTGGTATCGTGATCAAGTTAGAACGCGTGCAACCGAGTTCATAGCCGAATGGAGTAGTACGCTCGGATTAGATGTGCCCCGTGTCCATGTCCAACATATGAAGACGAAGTGGGGAAGTTGTTCGCCGGCGCGCCGATCGATACGCCTCAACACGGAGCTGGCCAAGAAGCCACCCGGATGCCTGGAGTACATCGTAGTGCATGAACTCGTGCATTTGCTGGAGCCGACCCACAATGAACGATTTAAGGCTCTTATGCGGACTTTCCTGCCAGAGTGGGAGGAACGGCGACGTGAACTGAACCAGTTGCCTGTGAGGTACGAGGATTGGAGCTATTGAAGAGGCAACTGCTTCTAACTGGAAGTCGCACTTGGTGTCTTCCTTATTTACTGTCTTCTAGCGTTGGGAAACCATGAGATTTTCTGAGAGAAACGGTTTTGCACATGTGCACGCCGCTCCTATCGTCGCGAGACTCGAAGCTTCTGAAGAGCTTCGGGCAGTGGTCATCAATATCGCGCTGGAGTGTCGAGTGAAGCCCGACCAGCTGCGGGAAATGTTGTGCCGTCTTCTCCAGAAGCGGCCAGATCCTCAGAACTGGAGCGAAGGTAATGTCGAGCGCGAGTCTCGCATGCTCTTCGAAGAGGCCCAGTGGTATCGAGTCTATGACTTCATAGAAGATGTCGCGAAGCTTCACTTTATCGAGCAGGATAGGTTCATTCAGGAAGTCAATCGCTACTTTTTCACGAACGGTATCGGTTGGCAACTCGATAGTTTAGGGCAAGTCGTCTATCGTGGCGATGATGGCTTTGACAGAGTGATAGCCGATGCTCATGCAACAGAACGGGCCCGGGGACATATGACGGCTTCCCGTGAGCTTCATGAGGCAATCATGGATCTGTCGCGTCGTCCCGTTCCTGATACGACTGGAGCGGTGCAGCACGCTATGGCTTCGCTGGAGTGTGTTGCTAGGGACATAACGAATCAGCACAATCTCACCCTTGGCGATTGGGTGAAGGCGAACAGAATCCGTATCGGGCCGCCGCTGGACAAGGCAATTGAGAGCATTTGGGGCTTCACCTCGAACCATGGCAGACATTTGAGTGAAGGCAAAGAATGTTCAAATGAAGATGCTGAGCTTATCGTTGGCTTCGCTGCCGCTCTGGGTGCTTACCTGTCAAAAATGAGTGCATAGACGAAAAGTCCCGTCTTGCGGAGTTCTCGTTTAAAAACCTGCTACCCGAAAGCTTCGTTCAATTGTTCGTGAATCATGCTCCGACATGGACCGTCATCGTGGGGCTATGCGATTCACGATTGGCGTTTGAGCTCCTAATACTTGACCAGAGCTAATTCGCTTGACGACCGTTCAAGCTAACAATTAGGGTTAACGAATAACTCCGAGAGGGAAGATGATTAAGTTCGTGCGCACAGATAAAGGTCTCATTTTCGAGTATCAAGCCGACCGTGGCGGCAATGCTTGGGTTCGCGAAGATCTGAAGACTAAGGGGCAGGTAATTATCTCTAGCGTTTTTTATTTCGAAACCGCAGATCTGATTAATAAACCGCCGAAGTCTAATTCCAGCATTAATGAGTTTACCTATCGGTTTCGTTTCGGTACTTATGAAAATGATTACGTCAGGATAGCCGGTAGCAAGCTTGGAATTGACAACGACGTACTGATTGAGACTGAATCGGAATTCAAGAGGACGCTTTTCGCCGCGGAGCGAAATGTCTCCATATTCGGCCGGCTCGCGAGCCTCTTGAATCATTCGAATTCGATCATCGTCGGCGGCTCTCGAAACGACGCCATTCCGAAGGATGTTTTCAAGGAACTGCAGGCCAAGTTTCCGAATACGTACGAGCTGGACCGCTACGCGGACGCTCGTGTGACGACGGTTCTGTCACTGTATATGGACGGCATGAAGGATGCTCGGGGCCGCTACGAAAGCTACCTTAACAAAAAATTGGCCGGCAAGACTGGCCCAACATTCGATCTCGAAGAACTCAAGAAAATGGAGATTGAGAAGTACATCGTGATCAGAAATCTGATAGTTGATGCCTTAGAGACGAAGCTAGATATCTCGGAGCGCGAATGGCAGTCGCTCATGATGTCTTTCCTGCTTCTGCTGTTCCCGAAGTACATTAAGATTCTTGAGAACGTTACTATCCACGATTATTACAGCGATCCTAATAAGAAGACCAACCGCTACATTGACATAGCTCTCATCGATGCAAATGGAAATCTTGATGTAATTGAGGTAAAGAAACCCTTCGAGGATAAGATCCTTCGAAGGGGCCAGTATCGAGGCAACAGTATTCCTACTGCGGAGCTAAGCGGTAGCATCATGCAAGCCGAGAAATACCTCTTCCATCTTTCGAAATGGGGCATCAAAGGTGAACTGACGTTGACGGAAAAATATGCTAACGAACTGCCGGAGGGCATGAAGATCCGCATATCCAATCCCAAGGCCACTATCATCGTCGGCCGTGATGAGATCGGTGGTACGGGAATGAGCGGAGGTCAGCTCCTAGATTTCGAAGTGATCAAGCGCAAGTACGCCAACATCATGGACATCATTACCTACGATGAGCTGTTGCGTCGGCTGAATAACACCATACTCGCGCTTGGGGGGAGTGCGAGATAGATCAGATGACGTTTTGTGGGTGTGGCATCAAATGAGACAAGACAGGTGCAATAGCGCCTTCTCCTACTTATCAATGCTTGCTGTTGGCGGGGCAGATTTCAGCTATCCTAGACTTTGATTGACAATGTTGTTGCCAAGGTCGCTATCGCGCAAACGGTCCCATCTCCCACACCAGCAAAAGATGCGCGCCTTTGACGGTAAAAGCGACGGTAAGACCTCATGTCGATCATAACCAATCCCTTTAACCACGCGGGTTTGGGAGGCCTATTGATGATGGAGTGGAATGATCTGACGTCTAGCACTCGCTAGTATACAAAAGCAGAAAATGCTCCAAAGCCCGCATAAATGCGGGCTTTTTTGTTTTCTGGTCCGGCACTGGTTAGCATGTCAATGTATACCCAAGTATCTATTTTGGATGGTATTACTAATGGTATTATTTCCGCCGATACCATGGTGTAAGGCCAATACCATGCTGTGTGTTTTCTCATTTGCATGGTATCGAAAAACTCTAATCAATTGATTTAAAAGAGAATTTATCGAAAAAAGTTGGGCTTTTTTATCATGGTATTTTTAACGCAAAAGGGACTAATGCCATGTTGACCGATACCAAGCTCCGAAATTTGAAGCCACAGGAAAAACTCTACAAAGTTAATGACCGTGATGGCCTGTATGTGGCAGTGATCCGGCAGGATCGATCTCGTTTCGTTACAACTACTCAATTAACGGACGGCAGGAAACACTGACTTTCGGACGCTACGGTTCAGGTGGTATCACGCTTGCAGAAGCGCGAGAGCAGTTGGGCGAGGCAAGAAAGATGATCGCCGCTGGCAAGTCGCCGGCTAAGGAGAAAGCGCGGGATAAAGCTCGTGTGAAAGATACTGAGACATTCGGTGCCTGGGCTGTTCGTTTGCTTGCCGAGTTGACCCGGTCAGTTTGACCCGCCCGCCATACCCTCGCGAAAGCTGCGACCCTGTCATAAGATCCCGCGAAACCCAATTCCTTCAAGTCTTCATGAATCTGTTTCAATGTGCGCCGTTGCTTGCGTGATTTGGCCGCCTCGGTCTTAAGCAAAGCCGACAGCTGGAACGCATATTTGTCTATTGCACTGGGCGAACGCCGCTCCGCGTAGGACGGCTCTGTAATTTCCGTACGCAGATAGCGTCGGACGGTGTTTCTGGAAATGCCAAGACGCCTGGCGATCTCTCTTAGGGGGACCTGGTCGCGAATGTGCCAGCGTCGAATAATGCCTAGTAATGCCACGTCGATCACTCCAATCCCCTACTCATTCTGATAAGTAGGATTGTGTGCTAAACGTGGGTCACCCATTAGCCGTCCGCTGTCAAGAGCACAAACTTACCACTCGCAATATTTCGCGATATCTCAATTTCATCAAGCC